>DCMF01000044.1:27467-76551 GCA_002321305.1 Verrucomicrobia bacterium UBA1629
CAGCAGAAACCGTCGCGCGCGTTAACGCGGGGGCTGTCCCCACGGGGGCGGAGCTGATCGCGGTGGTCATGCCGGGGTTTGCGTCGTCTGAGGTGACGCAGCGGCGCGCCGTCGCGCTGGCGCGGGCCGTCGGCGCCACCGTGCGCGTCGTGGACATCTGCGCGGCGTGCCGCCAGCACCTGAAGGACATCGGACACGACGAGCGGGCGCACGACCTCGCGTTCGAGAACGTGCAGGCGCGCGAGCGGACGCAGGTCTTGATGGACATCGCCAACATGGAAGGCGCGCTCGTCGTCGGGACGGGCGACCTCTCGGAAATCGCCCTCGGCTGGAACACCTACAACGGCGACCACATGAGCATGTACCAGGTCAACGCCTCCGTGCCGAAGACGATGGTGCTGGCGGCGTTGCGGGAGGTCGCCGCGCAGGCGTCCGCGCCGCTCGCCCCGCTGCTGCGCGAGATCGCCGACGCGCCCATCACGCCGGAGCTTGTGCCGGACGCGGCGGCGAACGATTCGGAGGCGCGACTGGGGCCCTACGAGCTGCACGACTTCTTCCTCTACCACTTTCTCGCGAACGGCGCCTCCGCCGAGAAGCTGCGCGCGCTGGCGGAAGCCGCCTTTCGCGGCGCCTACGACCGCGAGACGGTCGCGCGCACGTGCGCGACGTTCCTGCGGCGGTTCTTCGCGTCGCAGTACAAGCGCAACTGCGTCCCCGACGGCCCGAAGATCACGCTTTCGCTTTCGCCGCGCGCCGACTGGCGGATGCCGAGCGACGCTTCGTGAGGACGTCGCGCGTCCGGCGGTGGGGTTGTTTTGCCCTGCGGATTTCGCTATAATACGTTCTCATAATGACGAGCAACGACGAATATGTAATCCAGCTGCTGACTGAGCGCGGGTACCTGACGCCCGAGCAGGTCGAGACGGCGGCCAACTCGATGAAGGCCGAGAACGAGACGACGCTCGACGCGCTCGTCGCGGGCGGGACGATCGGGCAGGACGAGGTCCTCGGCACGATCGCCGACCAGTTCGGCCTCAAGTACTGCCACATCGACGCCGACGCGATCGACGCGGCGTCCGTGACGAAGGTGATCACGCCGGAGATCGCGAAGAAGTACGGCGTCGTGCCGATCGTGGCGGACGACGACTCGGTGACGGTCGCGCTCTCCGACCCGATGGGGTACGACGCGATCGACTCCCTGCGCTTCGTGCTGGTCGGCAAGGACGTGCAGGCGGTGCTCTGTCCCCTCGACGAGGTGAAGAGCGCGATGGCGAAGCTCTACATGACGGCGGACGAGGCGGAGGTCTCGACGCGCGACGAGGAGGGGCTTTCCGACGCGACGGCGGGCGAGAGCGACGACAACGCCGTCATCAAGCTCGCCAACATGATCATCACGACGGCGATCAAGATGAAGGCCTCCGACATCCACATCGAGCCGATGGAGAAGGAGTTCCGCATCCGCTACCGCATCGACGGCGCGCTCCGCAAGATGGACTCGCCGCCGAAGCGCCTGCAGGGCGCGATCATCTCGCGCTTCAAGATCATGTCGAAGATGAAGATCTCCGAGAAGCGCGTGCCGCAGGACGGGCGCATCCAGATCTCCGTCGGCGGCAAGGACCTCGACCTGCGCGTCTCGTCCGTCCCGACGAACCACGGCGAGTCGATCGTCATGCGTATTCTCGACAAGTCGAACCTCTCGCTCGGCCTGCCGCAGCTCGGCTTCCTTTCCGACGACCAGACGACGTTCGAGCGGCTCATCAAGCTGCCGGACGGCGTGGTGCTCGTGACGGGGCCGACGGGCTCGGGCAAGACGACGACGCTCTACGCCTGCCTCGGCCAGATCAACACGCCAGACAAGAAGCTCATCACGGTCGAGGATCCGGTCGAATACCAGATGAGCGGCATCAACCAGGTGCAGGTCAACAAGGACGTCGGCCTCGACTTCTCCGCCGCGCTCCGCTCGATCCTGCGTCAGGCGCCGAACATCGTCATGATCGGCGAGATCCGCGACGCGGAGACGGCCGACATCGCGATGGAGGCGGCGCTCACCGGCCACCTCGTGTTCTCGACGCTGCACACGAACGACGCGCCGTCGGCCGTGACGCGACTCCTGGACATCGGCGTGAAGCCGTTCCTCGTCGCGTCCGCCCTGCGCGCCGCGATGGCCCAGCGCCTCGTGCGCGCCATCTGCGAGAAGTGCAAGGAGGCGTACACGCCGAGCGAGCGCGAGATCAAGATGCTGACGGGGCTCGCGAGCGGCACGAGCGCGCAGGTGCCCGACCACATGTACCACGGCGCGGGCTGCGACAAGTGCGGCAAGACGGGCTACAAGGGCCGGAAGGGCATCTTCGAGATCTTCAAGGTCGACGACACGATCCAGCGCCTCATCTTCGACCACGCGCCGGCGACGCTCCTCCGGCAGCGCGCCCGCGAGATGGGCATGCGCACGCTGCGCGAGGACGGGATGCTCAAGGTCGCGAGCGGCATGACGACGCTCGCCGAGGTCCTGCGCGTCACGATGGGCGACGCGGACTAGCGCGTCTGGCGTCTTCAAGTCAGGCTTATGGTCATTCATCCGTCAGACAACGTCGAAGTCCGCGCAGACGGGCACAAGTACGCGCGGCGCGCCATCGCCGCCGGCGAGAACATCATCAAGTACGGCATGCCCATCGGGCACGCGACGCGCGCGATCGCAATGGGCGAGCACGTCCACGTCGACAACGTGAAGACGAACCTCGGCGAGGTGCTGGAGTACCGCTACGACCCGTCGTTCACGGACGTCGCGCGGCGGCCCGCGCCGACGATCCGCGCGTACCGCCATCCCGACGGGCGCATCGGCATCCGCAACGACCTCTGGGTCATTCCGCTCGTCGGCTGCGTGAACCGCCTCGCCGAGCGCCTCGCCGCGAGCTGCGGCGGCCTCGCGCTGACGCATCCCTACGGCTGCTCGCAGATGGGCGAGGACCACGAGCGGACGGCGAACATGCTCGCGCAGTTCTGCCGCCACCCGAATGCGGGCGGCGTCCTCGTCGTCGCGCTCGGCTGCGAGAACAACACCCTGGAGAGCTTCGCCGCGCGCCTCGGCTATGATCCGCAGACGTTCGACTCCGCCTCCGGCACCTTCCGGCCCGCGACCCACCCCCCTCACCTCTCACCTCTCACCTCTCACCTCTCAACCCTTAACATCCGCTTCCTGCGCGCGCAGGATCCGGGCGACGAGTACGAGAGGGGGCTTGCGCTCCTGAAGGAGCTGGAGGCGGCGCGTCCGACGGCGCGCGTCGAGGTGCCGGCGTCCGAACTTGTCGTGGGGCTCAAGTGCGGCGGGTCGGACGGCTTTTCGGGACTCACGGCGAATCCGCTCGTCGGGCGCTTCTCCGACTGGCTCGCGGCGCGCGGCGGCTCGACGATCCTCACCGAGGTGCCGGAGATGTTCGGCGCGGAGACGCTGCTCATGAGGCGGTGCCGCACGCGCGCCGTCTTCGACAGGTGCGTGAAGATGATCAACGACTTCAAGGGCTACTACGCATCGCACCACCAGGTCTGCTACGAGAACCCCTCGCCCGGCAACAAGGCGGGCGGCATCACGACGCTGGAGGACAAGTCGCTCGGCTGCGTGCAGAAGGGCGGCTCGGCGCCGGTCGAGGACGTGCTGGGCTACGGCGAAAGCGTGAAGCGGCACGGGCTCTCGCTCCTGACGGGTCCCGGCAACGACCTCGTGGCCTCGACGGTGCTGGCGGCGGCGGGCTGTCACCTCATCCTCTTCACGACGGGTCGCGGCACGCCGTTCGGCTGCGTCATCCCGACGCTGAAGGTCGCGACGAACGACGCGCTCGCGGCGAACAAGCCGAACTGGATCGACTGGAACGCGATGTCGAATCCCGACGTCGAGGCGTTCGCGCAGAAGGTGCTGGCGGTCGCGAGCGGCGAGCCGGCGCAGAACGAGCGGAGCGGTGCGCAGGGCATCGCGATTTTCAAGGACGGCGTGACGCTGTAAGGCGCACAGGAGGACAGCCACCATGATTCTGAAAGTCTACAAGTACGGCGAGAAGGTCTTGCGCGAGAAGGCCGAGCCGGTCGCCTTCGTCGACGAGAGGCTGCGGCAGCTGGCGGACGACATGCTCGAGACGATGCGCCGCGCGAAGGGCGTCGGGCTCGCGGCCGAGCAGGTCGGGCGCACGGAGAAGATGTGCGTCATCGACATTCCGGAAGGCTGCGACGAGGCCGAGGACGAGGCGTTCAACGCGCCGATCGCGATGCCGCTCCGCCTCTGGAATCCGGAGATCGTCGCGCAGGAGGGCGCGGTGCGCGACAAGGAGGGCTGCCTCAGCTTCCCGAACGTCGGGGGCTCGCTCACGCGCGCGGCGCAGGTCACGTGCCAGTACCTCGACGCGGAGAACCGTCCGCAGGTGATCACGGCGCGCGGCTACCTCGCGCGGGCGCTCCAGCACGAGATCGACCACCTGAACGGCGTCCTCTACATCGACCACATGACGGCCGTCGAGCGGCTCGCCTGCGCGCCGAAGCTCAAGAAGCTCGCGAAGGCGAACGGCGGGACGCGCTGACGTGACGTCCGGCGTCCCCTGACGCGCCGGCTGCGGCGCGGCGGAGGGGGATATGCTATAATACGCCCCATCATGAAGACATACGGAATCATTCCCAGCCGGTTCGGGTCGAGCCGGTTTCCCGGCAAGCCGCTCGCGATCCTCGCGGGCCGGCCGCTCGTCACGTGGGTCGTCGAGGCGGCGAAGAGGGCGAGGGGGCTTGACGAGGTGCTGGTCGCGACGGACGACGAGCGCATCGTGGAGGCCGTCGAGCGGCACGGCGGCACGGCCGTGATGACGCCGAGCGACCTGCCGAGCGGCACGGACCGCATCGCCTGCGCCGCGCGGAACTTCCTGGGGCACGACTTTGCGGACGACGACATCCTCGTCAACGTCCAGGGCGACGAGCCGCTCATCGACCCGTCGCTCGTCGAGCGGCTCGCGGCGAAGCTGAAGGACGATCCGCGCTGGTCGATGGCGACGGCCGTCACGCCGATCCGGAACGCGGCGGACTTCGCGGCGAAGACGGTCGTGAAGGTCGTCCTCGACCGCGACGACGGCGCGCTCTACTTCTCGCGCGCCCCGATCCCCTGCGACCGCGACCACGCCCCGGACTTCCAAACCTCCCAAACTTTCCAAACCTCCCAAACCTCCCTCTACGTCCGCCACCTCGGCATCTACGCCTATCGCGGCGCGTTCCTGAAGAGGTACATCGCCGAGCCGCCGTGCGAACTGGAGAAGACGGAGAAGCTGGAGCAGCTGCGCGCGCTCTGGATGGGCGCGAAGATCGCGGTCGTGCGGACGGACGACGAGGGCGTCGGCGTGGACACGCCCGAAGACGCCGCGCGCGTCGAAAAGCTCCTCTTGGCGCGCCATGCCTGAATCCGCCGTCCTTCCGCCGCGCGAGCGCCGCGCGATCCTGCGCCGGGCGTTCATCGACTCGCTGCCCGTGCTGATGGGCTACTCGACGATGGGGTTCGTCGCGGGCGTCCTGCTCGCGGCGAAGGGCGGCGTCGTCCTGTCGCCGCTCTGGGCGTTCCTGTCCGCCGCCCTGTGGGTGACGGGCACGATGTCCATCGCCGGCGTGCCGGAGATCGCCGCGCGCGCCTCGCTCGCGTCCTTCGCGCTCATGACGCTCGCCGTCAACTTTCGCTACGCCTTCTACGGGTTCACGCTGCTGAAGCGGTGGAAGGACGTGCCGCTCTTCCGCAAGGCGTACCTCATCCTCATGCTGGCGGACGAGAACTACGCGCTGGAGGCGGCGTGCGCCTACCGCGACCCGGCGAAGAACCTGCGCTACTGCACGGTGCTGTCGCTGCTGAACCACGCCTACTGGATCGGCGGGCTCACGGCCGGCGCGGTCGTCGTGTGCGTCCTCGGCCACCTGGTCGATCCGGCGGTCATCCGCCGCTACACGAACGGCATGGAGTTCTCGATGGCGGCGCTGTTCATCGTGATCCTGACGGATCAGGTCCGGGGGATGGCGAAGAAATGAAAGACGAAATCCTCTACATGCTCGGCATCGTCGCGGTGGGCTTCGCGGTCAACTTCGGCCTGCGCGCGCTGCCGTTCCTCCTGTTCGCCGGACGCGACCGCGCGCTGCCGCCGTGGGTCGAGCGGTTCGGCAACCTGATCTCGCCCGTCATCATCGCCTGCCTCGTCGTCTACTCGTATTCGGGGCTGGCGTGGAAGACGGCGTACCCCTATCTCGCGGGCGCGCTCACGGTCGGCCTCCAGCTCTGGAAGCGCAATCCGCTCGCGTCCATCGTCGCCGGCACGGTGCTCTACATGTGCCTGCTGACGTGCGGCTGCGCGACGCAGCGGACGCTGGAGCTGGACGCGCAGAATCCGGCGGTGCGCGTCTCGACGCAGGGCTTCCTCTTCGGCGACCGCTACGTCAACCCCGCCCAGGTGCCGGAGATCCTGGAAGACTACGACGTGCCGCACGACCGCGTCATCCACATCCTGCTCGATCCGGGCGTGCGCGACCTCCGGCCGGCGCGCCTGCTGATGGCGCACCTCCGCAAGGCGGGCTACACGCGCCCCGTACTCGTGACGAAGCGGCACGCCGAGTCGTTCGTGACGGACAGGAAGCCGAAGGGCGCGTCCGGCGCGTCCAGCGGCGGCGCGCGTCCGGCGGCGCCCGAGCCGCGCCCGAAGACGATCCGCTACAAGCGGGCGAGCGAGCCGGAAGCCGATTCGTGACCCCCTTGCGAGTCAGGCTGAAATTCGGTATAATACGCACTCAATTTCTCGAAGAGAAACCGAGAAGGCGACATTTGAAAGGCTAAACAATGAAAAAAGACATCCATCCGAAGTACGAAGACGCGACCATCACCTGCGCGTGCGGCAACGTCATCCACACCCGTTCCACCAAGAAGGAGATGACGGTCAACACCTGCTCGGCGTGCCACCCCTACTTCACGGGTGCGAAGACGATGGTCGATACGGAAGGCCGCGTCGACTCGTTCAAGAAGCGCTACGCGAAGTTCGCGAAGTAAGCGAGGGCGTCGCTTCGGTCTATCGGGCGTCCAGGCTTTCGGGCTTGAACGTCCGTTTCCTTTTCCTCTTGCGTCGCGACTTCCCGCACCCCTCCGCACTTCTCCTCTCTTCCACTTTTCCTCCTTCCACTTTTCCACCTTTCCACCTTTTAAATCCATGGTCGATTCCGCCCTCATCGAGAACCTGCTGACGCGCATCCCGTCCGTCGAGGCGGAGCTGGGCGATCCGTCCGTCCTGAAGGACCGCAAGCGGTACCTGACGGTTCTGCAGGACTACCGCTTCCTCAAGAAGCTCGACTACGCCTATGTCGCGTGGCAGCTCGGCGAGGCGACGGAGCGCGAGCTGTCCGCCGCGCTGCTGAAGCCCGATCCGCTCGAGGACCGCAACGCGGTGCTGGAGATCCGCGCGGGGACGGGCGGCGAGGAGGCGGCCCTGTTCGCAGGCGACCTCTTCCGCATGTACAGCCGGTATGCGGAGCAGAAGGGCTGGAAGGTCGAGGTCCAGCACGAGAACAAGACGTCCCTGAACGGCTACAAGGAGATCGTCTGCCTCGTCAAGGGCGAGGGCGCGTACGGAACGCTGCGCTTCGAGTCGGGCGGCCACCGCGTCCAGCGCGTCCCCGAGACGGAGACGCAGGGGCGCATCCACACGTCCGCCGCGACGGTCGTCGTCTTCCCGGAGGCGGACGAGACGGACGAGCTGGACATCCCGGAGAAGGACATCCGCATCGACCTCTTCTGCGCGGGCGGCGCGGGCGGCCAGCACGTCAACAAGACGGAGTCCGCCGTGCGCATGACGCACCTGCCGACGGGGCTTGTCGCGGTCTGCCAGGACGAGCGCTCGCAGATCCGCAACCGCGAGAAGTGCTTTGCGACGCTGAAGGCGCGCATCCTCGACTTCAGGCGCCGCGAGGAGGAGGCGAAGGTCGGCGCAGACCGCCTGACGCTGCGCGGCAGCGGCGACCGGTCGGAGAAGATCCGCACGTACAACTTTCCGCAGAACCGCCTGACGGATCACCGCATCGGCCTGACGCTCTACGCGCTCGACCGCATCATCGACGGCGACCTTGCGGAACTGCTCGACGCCCTGCGCAACAACGACCTCGACGAGCGCCTGAAGCGGGCGTTGGCCGCCGCCGAGTAGGCTACGCACCGTCCGCAGATTTTGTAAGGGAGGCCAGCCGCTGTTTACATCCCGTGAAACGGATGGGCGAAAGGCGCGTGAGCAATTGAATGGGCGCGAGCGGTTGGCACGGAAATTGCAAACGAACCTCTGATATGAAACGTACCGACATCCGGAAGATTCTGATCATCGGCGCGGGGCCGATCGTCATCGGGCAGGGCTGCGAGTTCGACTACTCGGGCGTACAGGCCGTGAAGGCCCTGAAGAAGGAGGGCTACGAGGTCATTCTCGTGAACTCCAATCCGGCGACGGTGATGACCGACCCGGAGCGCGCCGACCGGACGTACGTCGAGCCGCTGACCGTCGATTCGCTTCATGAGATCATCCGCCGCGAGCGGCCGGACGCCGTGCTGCCGACGCTCGGCGGGCAGACGGCGCTCAACCTCGCGATGGAGCTGGACAGGGCGGGCATCCTGCGCCGCTACCGCGTCGAGCTGATCGGCGCGCAGGCGGACGCCATCGCGCGGGCGGAAGACCGCCAGCTCTTCAAGGCGGCGATGCGCGAGCTCGGCCTCGACCTGCCGAAGTCGGGCAGCGCGCATTCGCTGGACGAGGCGCGGGCGGTCGCCGAGACGATCGGCACGTGGCCGCTCATCATCCGCCCCGGCTTCACGCTCGGCGGCACGGGCGGCGGCATCGCGCATGATGCGGACGAGTTCACGCGCATCGTGACGGGCGGCCTGGAGGCGTCGCTCAACACGGAGGTTCTGATCGAGGAGTCGCTGATCGGCTGGAAGGAGTTCGAGATGGAGGTCATGGCCGACAGGGCCGGGAACGCCGTCATCGTCTGCTCCATCGAGAACATGGACCCGATGGGCGTGCACACCGGCGACTCGATCACCGTCGCGCCGATCCAGACGCTGACCGACCGCGAATACCAGGCGATGCGCGACGACTCGATCGCCGTCCTCCGGAAGATCGGCATCGCGACGGGCGGTTCGAACGTGCAGTGGGCGGTCGATCCGAAGACGGGGCGGCGCATCATCATCGAGATGAACCCGCGCGTCTCCCGGTCGTCCGCGCTCGCGTCGAAGGCGACGGGCTTCCCGATCGCGAAGATCGCCGCGCTTCTCGCCGTCGGGTACACGCTGGACGAGATCACGAACGACATCACGGGCGAGACGCTGGCGGCGTTCGAGCCGACGCTCGACTACGTCGTCGTGAAGATTCCGCGCTTCGCGTTCGAGAAGTTCCCCGGCGCATCGACGGCCCTCGGCACGCAGATGAAGGCGGTCGGCGAGGTGATGGCGATCGGCCGCACGTTCAAGCAGGCGTACCTGAAGGCCGTCCGCTCGCTGGAGGCCCCGCTCAAGTACCACGACGAGACGGCGTACGACCCGTGGTTCAGGCGGGAGCTGGCGGAGATCGAGGCGTTTAGGAAGATGTTGGGGAATAATCGAATTGTCGAATCATCGAATGATCGAATAATGGAATCGGAGAAAGGGCTTTCAACTGATTCGACTATTCGACCATTCGACCATTCGATTATTTCGCCTTTTCTTCTCCGTCAGGCGAAGGTCTTCGGGTTTTCGGACAGGGAGATCGCGGCGGCGGTCGGGTGCGACGAGGCGGCGGTGCGCGCGGCGCGCCTTGCGGCGGGGATTCGCCCGTCGTTCGGCGAGGTCGACACCTGCGCCGGCGAGTTCAGGGCGAAGACGCCGTACTACTACAGCTATTATAAATGGAATGACGTGGGTGACGCGAGAGACAAGAGAGACGTGGGCGAAATTGGCCTCAAGTCTCTCTCTTCGCTCTCGTCTCTCCCGTCAAAAGCCAAGCCCCGCATCATGGTGCTGGGCGGCGGGCCGAACCGCATCGGGCAGGGCATCGAGTTCGACTGGTGCTGCTGCCACGCGGCGTTCGCCCTGAAGGCGCGCGGCTACGAGGTCGTGATGGTCAACTCGAACCCCGAGACCGTCTCGACGGACTACGACACGTCCGACCGCCTCTACTTCGAGCCGCTGACGTTCGAGGACGTGATGGAGATCTACGACCGCGAGCGGTGCGACGGCGTGATCGTGCAGTACGGGGGACAGACCCCGCTCAACCTCGCGCAGCGGCTGAAGGCGGCCGGCGCGCGGATCGTCGGCACGTCGCCGGACGACATCGACCGCGCGGAGGACCGCGACTTCTTCAAGCGCCTCGTGGCGGAAGTCGGCGTGAAGCAGCCGGCGAGCGGCATTGCGCATTCCGTCGCCGACGCCCACCGCATCGCGGCGGAGATCGGCTACCCCGTCCTCGTGCGGCCGAGCTTCGTCCTCGGCGGACGCGGCATGGCCATCGTCTCGACGGACGCGGAGCTTGACCGGTACGTGTCCGAGGCCGTCGCGGCGGCCGAGGGCAAGCCGATCCTGGTCGACAAGTTCCTCGAGCACGCGATCGAGCTGGACGTCGACTGCGTCTCCGACGGCGAGACGACGGTCGTCGGCGCGATCCTGGAGCACGTCGAGGCGGCGGGCTGCCATTCGGGCGACGCGGCCGCCGTCACGCCGCCGCGCTCGCTGACGCCGGAGATCGTCGCCGAGGTGAAGCGCGACGCGCACGAGTTCGCCAAGCGCCTTCACATCGTCGGCCTCATGAACATCCAGCTCGCGGTGAAGGACGGCGAAGTCTGGATGATCGAGGTCAACCCGCGCGCCTCGCGCACGGTGCCGTTCGTCTCGAAGGCGATCGGCGTGCCGCTGGCGGACATCGCCGCGCGCTGCATGGTCGGCGAGAAGCTTGCGGACATCGGCTTCACGCGGGAGGTCGTGCCGCCCTACACGTCGGTGAAGGAGGCCGTCTTCCCGTTCGTGAAGTTCCCCGGCGCGGAAGTCGCGCTCACGCCGGAAATGAAGTCGACGGGCGAGGTGATGGCGATCGACGACGATCCGGAGATCGCCTACTTCAAGAGCCAGCTGGCGGCGGGGAGTCCGCTCCCCAAGACGGGCGAGGTCTTCGTCTCGCTGCGCGACGAGGACAAGGCCGCCGGCGTCGAGGCCGTGCGCGAGCTCGTGCGGCTCGGCTATGGCGTCTACGCGACGCGCGGCACGTCGACGCGGCTCTGGGAGGCGGGCATTCCGTCCAAGGCGGTCTTCCGCATCTCGCGCGGACGGCCGAACGCGCTCGACCTCCTGAAGGCGGGGCAGGTGAAGTGGGTCGTCTGCACGACCGAGGCCGGCAACGAGGCGACGGAGGACAACGCGCGCCTCCGTTCCGGCGCGGTCGCGGCGGGCGTGCCGCTCACGACGACGCTCGACGGCTTCCGCGCGGCCGTGCGCGGCCTCGCCGAGGACGGGGCCTTCGGCGGCACCGGCGTCCGCACGCTGCAGGAGTACCACGCGCTCGCCGCGCGCCAGGGCGCGGCGTGACGAAACCGAAGAAGCGGCGCTTCCCGCAAGGGCGGAAAATGTTTTTCGCCTGGCGTCTGTTGGGGGGAGCGACGGAAAATCGGGATAAACCGTCCCGAAAGAGCCGGGATAAGGGTGTTCAGAGCCTGGTGCGATAGACGCGCACACGGAATTATGATAAAATACGCGGACATTTTTCACAATAGAGGAGAATAGTACCTTATGAAGACCAGCAGCAAGGCACAGGACAAGTGCCAGGTGAAGATTTCCGTGACGCTCGACGCCGACGAGATGAAGGCCATTGTCAAGGACGTCGAGAAGGTGTTCGTCCGCGAGGCGCAGATTCCGGGCTTCCGCAAGGGCAAGGTGCCGCTCGCGCTGGTTCGCAAGGAGTTCGCGTCCGGCCTGAAGCAGGAGATCGAGCGCGCGATGTTCCAGAAGCACTATCCGGAGGCGGTCAAGGCCGAGAAGGTCGAGGAAGTCGCGCTCGCCGACGTGCAGGACCTGAAGTATGACGACAACGGCGGCTCGTTCGTCGCGGTCGTCGAGGTGAAGCCGACGTTCAAGCTGCCGACCTACAAGGGCCTGAAGGTCGAGTTCAAGGACGCGAAGGTCGAGGATTCCGCCGTCAAGGACCAGATGGAGCGCCTGCGCGCGGGCTACGCGACCTACGAGGACGCGAAGGACGGCGAGGCGGTCGCCGAGGGCGACTTCGTGCAGCTCGACTACGAGGGCACGGTCGACGGCAAGAAGATTCTGGAGATCAGCCCCGAGGCGAAGTTCGTCGGCGAGGGCAAGGGCTTCTGGACGCAGGTCGAGGAAGGGCGCTTCCTGCCGGAAATCCTCGATGCGGTCAAGGGCATGAAGGTCGGCGAGACGAAGGAGGGCGTCAAGGCGAAGTTCGACAAGGACGCCGCGCCGGACGGCCTCAAGGGCGCGAAGGCGGTCTACACCGTCACGCTCAAGGGCTTCCGCCGCCGCGTGCTGCCGGACGACAAGGCGTTCGCCGAGAAGGCGAAGGCCGAGAGCGTCGAGAAGCTGGCCGCGACGATCCGCGAGGCGATGGAGAAGCGCGCCGTCGAGCAGGAGTCCGCCCGCCGCGAGAACGAGGCGATCGACCTCCTCATGAAGAAGGTCGACTTCGAGGTGCCGGGCTCGCAGGTCCGCCGCGCGATGGACGGCTACCTTCAGGAGCTGGCGCAGCGCGCCCAGTATTCGGGCCTTGACGCGAGCTACTTCGAGAAGAACCGCGACCAGATCCTCAAGGACGCCGAGGCGACCGCGACGAAGCAGGTGCGCCTCTGGTACGTGATCGACGCCATCGCCAAGGCCGAGAACATCGAGGCGAAGGACGAGGAGAAGGGCAAGAAGGTCATCGAGTTCATCCTCGCGAACGCGAAGAAGTAAGGCGAGGGGGCAATTATCGAATGTTCGAATTTTCGAATCACGAATGAATTCGCCAATTCGCCAATTCGATCATTCGATCATTCGACCATTCGATCATTCGATTATTCGACCATTCGACCATTTGACAACAGGGGGCAAAAGAGTGGCACTTGATTACATGATTCCTTACGTCGTCGAGCAGACGGGGAAGGGCGAGCGGACGTATGACATCTACTCGCGCCTTCTCCTCGACCGCATCGTCTTCCTGTCGGGCGAGGTGCATGACGAGATGGCGAACGCCATCTGCGCGCAGCTCCTCTTCCTGCAGTCGCAGGACGCGAAGAAGGAGATTTCCGTCTACGTGAACTCGCCGGGCGGCAGCGTCACGGCGGGGCTGGCGATCTACGACACGATGCAGTTCGTGAAGTGCCCGATCGCGACGTACTGCATCGGCCAGGCCGCGTCGATGGGCGCGGTGCTGCTCTCCGCCGGCACGAAGGGCCGCCGCTTCGCGCTCCCGAACGCCCGCATCATGGTGCATCAGCCGTCCGGCGGCGCCGAGGGCAAGGCGACGGACATCGAGATCACGGCGAAGGAGATCCTGCGCCTGAAGGACGTCCTGAACGGCATTCTCGCCAAGCATTCGGGCAAGAAGTTCGAGGATGTCGTCCGCGACACGGAGCGCGACTACTTCATGAGCGCGGACGAGGCGAAGGACTGGGGCCTCATCGACGAAGTGCTGAAGGCTTGAACGTGAAGAAGAAAGAAGAAGATCTCGTCTGCTCGTTCTGCGGACGCTCGTCGAAGGAGGTCATGCTCATCCCCGGCGACGGCGGCAACATCTGCGTCGATTGCGTACGCCACGCGAACGACCTCATTTCGCGCCACGCGAAGGCGGCGGAAGGCGTGCCGCCCCTGCCGCCGACGCCGACCCCGAAGGAGATCAAGGCGTTCCTCGACCAGTACGTGATCGGCCACGACGAGGTGAAGAAGGTCCTCGCCGTCGCCGTCCACAACCACTACCGCCGGCTGGAGGCCTCCGAAGGAAAAGGGAAGAAGGAAGAGGGAAGCCGTGCGGCGGGTTCCTCTTTCGACGACGTGGAGATCGAGAAGTCGAACATCCTGCTGATCGGGCCGACGGGCTGCGGCAAGACGCTCCTCGCGAAGACGCTTGCGAAGATGCTGGGTGTGCCGTTCGCGATCGGCGACGCGACCGTCCTCACGCAGGCGGGCTACGTCGGCGAAGACGTCGAGAACCTCGTCCGCTACCTGCTGCAGAACGCGGACGGCAACGTCGAGCTCGCGAAGCGCGGCATCATCTACGTGGACGAGATCGACAAGATCGCCTCGAAGACGGACAACGTGTCCATCACGCGCGACGTCGGCGGCGAGGGCGTGCAGCAGACGCTGCTGAAGCTCGTCGAGGGCACGGTCTGCCGCATCCCGCCGAAGGGCGGGCGCAAGCATCCCGACCAGGAGTACATCGAGGTCGACACGTCGAACATCCTCTTCATCTGCGGCGGCGCGTTCGTCGGGCTCGACAAGATCGTCGCCGCGCGCAAGGACGCGCACGCGATCGGCTTCGGCGCCGCCCAAACCTCCCAAACTTCCCAAACTTCCCAACCTGACCACGAGATCAATCCGCAGGACGTGCGTCCCGAAGACCTCGTGAAGTTCGGCCTCATCCCGGAGTTCACGGGCCGTCTCCCCGTCATCACGACGATGCGGGACCTCTCCGAAGACGACCTCGTGCGGATTTTGACGGAGCCGAAGAACTCGCTCGTCAAGCAGTACCAGAAGCTCCTGGCGATGGACGGCGTGGAGCTTTCGTTCGAGCCGGCGGCGCTGAAGGCGCTCGCGAAGACGGCGCTGGCCCGCAAGACGGGCGCGCGCGGCCTCCGCGCCGAAATGGAGAAGCTCATGACGGACGTCATGTACGAGGCGCCGGGCAACGCGGCGATGACGAAGGTCGTCGTCACGCCGAAGATGATCGAGGAGCGGCTGGGGAAGTAGCCGACTTGGACAAAGGACAGGCGACGGCGGACAGCGGTCGCGCAGTTATGAACCTGACATTGCTGAAAGCGAAATTGCACCGGATCCGGGTCACGGAGGCGTGCCTCGACTACGAGGGGTCGCTGACGCTCGACCCGGACGACATGGAGGCGGTCGGCATCCTCCCCTACGAGAAGATCCTCTGCGCCGACGTCGAGAACGGCAACCGCTTCGAGACGTACGCCATCGCCGGAAAGCGCGGCAGCCACGTCTGCTGCCTCAACGGCGCGGCGGCCCACCAGGGGAAGGTCGGCGACCGCCTCATCGTCATGTGCTTCGCGCAGATGGCGGCGGACGAGGCGAAGACCTGGATTCCGAAGGTGAAGCACTTCGGCACACAGAGCCGCTGAAACGCTCAATCAGCCCTTTGCCTTGAGGATGGTGACGCCGCAGTCCGCTTGATTCCGTTATGCTGCACGTCATTGCCACACCCATCGGAAATCTCGGCGACCGCTCGCCACGCGCGCTGGAGGCGTTCAGGTCGTCTGCCGTCATCGCCTGCGAAGACACGCGGCGCACGTGGCAGCTCCTGACGCACTTCGGCATTCCGCGTCCGTCCGAGATGTTCTCGTACCGGCAGGGGAACGAAGACCGCATCGCCGAGAAGGTGCTGGCGGATCTCGCGCCCGGCAGGGACGTCGCGCTCTGCCTGACGAAGGTCCACGAGCGCGTGTCGCGCGGCTATCTCTCCGATCTCGTGCGGGAATACAGGGGCCTGAAGGTGAAAGGGGAGGTCGCGCTTGTGGTCGCGGGCTGCAATCCGAAGTTCAGGCGCGCAGATTCTGCTATAATATGCGGTCAAAAAGAGGAAAGAGAAAAAGATGTTTGAAGGAACGGTATTCGGGCGGCTCGACCAGAAGCTGCAGCAGGCGATTTCGGAGGCGGGCTACGCGAAGCCGACGCCGATTCAGGAGCAGGCGATCCCCTACCTGCTGGACGGGCGCGACCTGATCGGCATCGCCCAGACGGGCACGGGCAAGACGGCGGCGTTCATGCTGCCGATCCTGAACCGCCTCGTCAAGGTGCGGCGTCCGCGCCACATCGGCCACCCGCGCGCGCTCGTCCTCTCGCCGACGCGCGAGCTCGCCGCGCAGACGGCGGAGAACGTGCGCAAGTACGCGAAGCACGCGAACCTGCCGTTCGCCTGCGTCTTCGGCGGCGTCTCGCAGTACGGCCAGGTCAAGGACGTCAAGAAGGGCGCGGAGATCGTGATCGCCTGCCCCGGCCGTCTCATCGACCTCATGACGCAGGGCATCCTCTATCTCGACCAGGTCGAGTGCTTCGTCCTCGACGAGGCCGACCGCATGCTCGACATGGGCTTCCTGCCGGACATCAAGCGCATCATCTCGAAGCTGCCGAAGGCGCGCGAGTCGCTGTTCTTCTCCGCGACGATGTCGCCGGCGATCGCGAAGCTCGCGGGCGAGCTCGTCACGGATCCTGTGAAGATCGAGATCTCGCCCGAGACGCCGACGGTCGACCGCATCAACCAGAAGGTGATGTTCGTCGAGAAGGCCTGCAAGGACTCGCTGCTCATCCACCTCCTGAAGACGCACCCCGAATGGACGAAGGTCATCGCCTTCACGAAGATGCGCCACGGGGCGGACCGCATCGTCAAGAAGCTCACGCGCGAGGGGATCCCGTGCGCGGCGATCCACTCCGACAAGACGCAGAACCAGCGCACGCGCGCGCTGGACGGCTTCCGCAAGGGTCAGGTGCGCGTCCTCGTCGCGACGGACATCGCGAGCCGGGGCATCGACGTGCCGGACGTCTCGTGCGTCGTCAACATGGAGCTGCCGCTGGAGACGGAGAGCTACGTGCACCGCATCGGGCGGACGGCGCGCGCCGGCGAGTCGGGCGCGGCGATCTCGTTCGTGACGGGCGAGGAGCGCGGCCAGCTCAAGGCCGTCGAGCGGCTCATCAAGAAGACAATTCCCGTAGACCGCGACCAGCCCTACCACTCGGATGCGGCCGACCAGAAGGCGGGCCGCCAGCACGACGGACTGCCGCAGGCGCCGTGGGTGCATCCCGCGAACCGCAACCGCAACAACCGCAAGCGGCAGGGGCACATGAGCTTCAAGGGGCGGCGCCAGCCCGACTTCGGGCAGCGGTCGTCCGGGAAAAACTAAGGTGGCATAACCCTTCGCATCATGAAACGACTTCTGACGATTCAGGACATCTCGTGCGTCGGCCAGTGCTCGACGACGGTCGCGCTGCCGCTCGTGAGCGCGTGCGGCGTCGAGTGCGCCGTCCTGCCGCCGGCGATTCTCTCGAACCACACGGCGGCCGGCTTCAAGGGCTGGAGCTTCTGCGACCTCACGGCCGAGCTGCCGAAGGTCGAGGCGAAGTGGGTCGAGCAGGGCATCGCGTTCGACGCCTTCTACACGGGCTACGTCTGCGAAAGCCACATCGACCCGATCCTCTCCATCATGAGGACGTGCGCGCGGCCGGGGGCCGTGCGCATCGTCGATCCGGCGATGGCCGACAACGGCGCGCTCTATCCGGGCTTCGCGGCGGACTTCCCGAAGAAGATGGCGCGGCTCGTCGCGGGCGCCGACTACATCCTGCCGAACCTGACCGAGGCCGCGCTCCTCGCGGGCCGCGCGCCGAAGCTGGAGGGCTACACGAAGGCCGAGCTGGAGGGGCTGGTCGCCGACCTGCACGCGCTCGGCGCGAAGAGCGTCGTCCTGACGGGCGTCAGCTTCGAGCCGGGGCTTCTCGGCTCCGCCGTGTCGGACGGGGCGCACGTCGCGTATGACTTCAACCCGCGCCTGCCCTGCGCGTTTCACGGCACGGGCGACGTGTTCGCGTCCGTCTTCGCCGGCGCCGTCCTGCGCGGCAAGACCGCCGCCGAGGCGGCCGCGCTCGCGGCGGATGTCGTCTGCCGCGCCATCGAGGCGACGGCGCCGGACCACTGGTACGGCGTCAGCTTCGAGAAGGTCATCCCCTGGCTGTCAACCCGCTTCTAGCAATTTAAATCGAGCTATTCGCTGGTTATTTTGTCCTGTTCGTCCTATTTGTCCTATTCCTCCTGTCAACCATCCCATCCCATTGAATGATGAAGACCCGTTATCTGCCCCTTTCCCTGTTCGTCGCCCTTGTCGCGGCGACGGCGCTGGCCGTCGACTGGCGGAACCTTGACGAGGAACATCACCTCGGCGGACGCAAGACGAGCAAGGGCTACCTGCGCGGCAAGGTCGTGCTGGTCGATCGCTGGGGCGTGAAGTGTCCGCCCTGCCGCCAGATGCTGCCGCGCATGGAGGAGATCTGGCAGAGCTTCAAGACGAAGCCGTTCGTCGCGCTCGGCGGGCACTGTCCGGGCTGGGGCGACGCGGCGGGCGTGCAGGCCCTTGTCAAGGAACACGGCCTCACCTACCCGATCTACGAGGACGCGGGGCTTGCCGCGCTGGAACCGCGCTTCAACGAGATCCCGTTCCTCTATGTCGTGGACGAGACGGGCAAGGTCGTCTACAAGGGGCATGACGAGCGCGCGGCGACGCAGGCGATCGTGACGGCCCTCACCGACATGGAGGCGCCGCGCAACGTGGCCGAGTGGAAGCGGTTCCTCGACTTCGAGCTCGAATACCTGCCGGGCAAGGCGTATCTGCGCCTCAAGGAGTTCAACAAGGCGTTCCCGTCCGAGGCGAAGGCCCTCTACGGCGAGAAGGCGCGCGAGCTGCTGGCGATCCCGGACGTGAAGAAGCTCGCCGAACTCGTCGATTTCGCGCGAAAGGCGAAGGACATGCGGAAGTTCGGCGAGAAGCAGCAGATGAAGCAGAAGCGCTACGAGAAGCTGGTGAAGGACGCGCTCGCGAGCGCGAAGTACAAGCCGCTCCTGGAGTCGTCGAATCCGTTCGTCGTGCAGGAGGCGAAGAACGCGCTGGCGGATCTCAAGTGGACGGCGGCGGGATTTTAAGGGAACTATGGAATTCAATAACATTACAGAGATTCTTGCGCGCAACGCCCGGAACTGGCCGAACGACGTCGCGCTTGTCGAGATCAATCCGCAGGAGCTGGAGAACCACCACACGACGTGGCGCGAGTACTCGCTGATCGAGGCGTCGCCGATCGCGGCGTTCCGCAGCGAGATCACGTGGCAGGAGTTCGACGAGCAGGCGAACCGCTTTGCGAACTTCCTCCTCTCGCGCGGCTTCAAGAAGGGCGAGAAGGTCGCGATCCTCCTCATGAACTGCCTCGACTGGTTGCCGATCTACTTCGGCGTCCTCCGCGCGGGGTGCATGGCCGTGCCGCTCAACTTCCGCTACACGGCGGAGGAGATCAGGTACTGCCTCGAGCTGTCCGACGCGGACGCGCTCGTGTTCGGGCCGGCGTTCACGGGACGCGTCGAGGAGATCGTCGACCGCGTGCCGCGCCTCAAGGCGCGCCTCTACGTCGGAGACGACTGCCCAAGCTTTGCCGAGCCGTACCGTGGGCTCGTCGGCTACTGCAGCGCGCGCTGCCCCGACGTCCCGATCACGCCCGAAGACGACGCGGCGATCTACTTTTCGAGCGGCACGACGGGCTTCCCGAAAGCCATCGTCCTCCAGCACAAGTGCCTGCTTCATTCCTGCAAGGTCGAGCAGGCGCACCACGGGCAGACGCGCGACGACTGCTTCCTCTGCATTCCGCCGCTCTACCACACGGGCGCGAAGATGCACTGGTTCGGGTCGCTCCTGGCGGGCTGCCGGTCGGTGCTGCTGATGGGCGTCAAGCCCGAATGGATCATCCGCGCCGTGAGCGAGGAGGGCTGCACGATCGTCTGGCTGCTCGTGCCGTGGGCGCAGGACATCCTCGACGCGATCGACCGGGGCGAGGTGAAGCTTCCGGACTACCGGCTCGGCCAGTGGCGGCTCATGCACATCGGCGCGCAGCCCGTGCCGCCGGCGCTCATCAAGCGGTGGAAGAAGGTCTTTCCGCATCACGCCTACGACACGAACTACGGGCTTTCGGAATCGACGGGGCCTGGAGCCGTGCACCTTGGCGTGGAGAACATCGACCACGTGGGCGCGATCGGCGTCGCCGGCTACGGCTGGGAGACGAAGATCGTCGGGACGGACGGCGTGACGCCCGTGAAGCCGGGGGCGGTCGGCGAGCTCGCCCTCAAGGGGCCGGGCCTCATGAAGGAATACTACAAGAACCCGCAGGCGACGGCCGAGATCATGAAGGAGCCGGGCTGGCTCCTGACGGGCGACATGGCCGAGGAGAAGGGCGGCTTCATCTATCTCGTCGACCGGGCGAAGGACGTCATCATCACGGGCGGCGAGAACCTCTACCCGGTGCAGATCGAGGACTTCATCCGCGCGAACCCGAAGGTGAAGGACGTCGCCGTGATTGGCCTGCCCGACGTGCGGCTGGGCGAGATCGCGGCGGCCATCGTCTCCGTCAAGGAGGGGACGACGCTGGACGAGAAGGAGTTCAACGACTTCTGCCTGGGGCTGCCGCGCTACAAGCGTCCGCGCAAGGTGATCTTCGCGGACGTGCCGCGCAACCCGACGGGCAAGATCGAGAAGCCCAAGCTCCGCCAGATGTACGGCGGCGCGGGCCTCGTCGCCCAGCAGAACGGCATCCGCGAATAGGCGCCGGCCGATACGTCCTGAGAGTCAAAGATTTCTTGGGGACAGTCGTCCGCTCTGGCTTAAGCTGGCAGGCGCAGGGGGAAGATGCCGAAGAAGGTGTAGATTTTTGATGGCGTCCCTGTTGTCCCAGGACGGTTCGGATATGGTATAATAGCCCGAAGTCAAAGCGAGGAGAATGGAATGAAGAATGGACTGTTGACGGGGTTCTGTATGTTGGCCCTTGGTGCCGTCGCCGCACAGGCGCCGAGGCCGGGCGATTGCGACAGGCATGACGGCACGCAGCTGGCCATTGGAAGCGACTTAAAAGGCGTTGGCACAAAAGAACAGTCTCCAGCAGATTCTGTTCGTCCGACGCCAATTATAGTGGACACAGATTTAGGTGGAGATGTTGACGATGTGCTGGCAATCAGGACATTGTGCTATTTTGAGCATGTCGGCACGATAAAAATAGTCATGGTCGCGAGTAGTCTGGCAAACCCAACGACCGATGTTGTTCCGGGCATAAGCGCCTTGCTGCAGTATGATGGCTGTTTGGACGTTCCGATCTGCTTGAGAAAAGAACCCAAAGGGACAAGCAACGGCTATCTCTCTGTCATTTCACGCTATCCGCATTATGCCAATAAAGCAGCTTCCGACAATGCTGTTTCTGCGTATCGTAAAGCACTTTCGACATTAACGGGAAAATGCACCATCATAATGATCGGTACTTATACAAATCTCTCTGATTTGCTTAATTCGGATCCCGATGAACATTCTGACAAGAATGGCATTGACTTGGTTAAGGAGCATGTGAAGAACATCTATTTGATGGGAGGGGCATTTCCAGACAGCAAGTCATGGATGAACACAGGTCGAGGAGGGGTCGTCGGTGCAGAGTGGAACATTGTCGGAGACAGGATCGCCTCTAAGAATGTAATCGACAATTGCCCCGTTCCCATGATATTCTGTGGTTGGGAAATCGGATATGCAGTCAAGTGCGGTGGAGGAATAAAGGAAAAACTCCCAACGAAAGACATCATGATTGCGGCCATGAACAAATGGGGAGCAGGAACTCTCTCTCATGGCAGAGATGGATATGACCCCATCACGGTTGCTGCCGGATGCGTGGGCGAAACGATGAAAATGGGCATTGAACTCGTCAGAGGAACAGTTTCCTTCGACTCTGACACCGGATTTACATCATTTTCGGAAAACGAAAAAGGCACTCATTTTTACATGAAGTTGCCTTACGCCGATATTAAAAATGATGATGGCTATTATTCATATCACAACATAGATCACTACAAGATATACATGAACCACATTTTGTCAAAAGATTGGTGGGGGAATAAATAAGAAGGCCCAGACGGGGAATTGAGTGTCTGGGGACAGGCTCTTCGTCGGGGATGCGGACGGTGTGGTTGCGTCCGTATGATATAATACGCGCCGTCAACCAAAACAGGGCAAATCCATGATGCAACAGACACAAGAGGATGTGGCGAAGATTGAGGCGTACCGCAAGACGCTCGGCAAGTATCCGAAGCCGAGCGTCACGGCCGACATCGTCGCCGTGCGTCCGGCCTACAGCGAGCTGGGCGAGGGGCAGTGGCGCGAGAATCCGGCGTTCGCCCTCGAGGTGCTGTTCATCCGGCGCGGGCAGTGGCCGTTCGAGGGATGCTGGGCGCTGCCGGGCGGGTTCATCCGTCCGACGGAGACCGTGGACGAGGGGGCGCGGCGCGAGCTTCGCGAGGAGACCGCCCTTGAGGCCGACCGCCTCATCCCCGTCGGCGTGTTCTCGAAGCCGGGCCGCGACATGCGGGCGTGGATCATCTCAAACGCCTTCGTCTCCGTCCACAGGCGCGGACAGGGCTGCCACGTCAAGGGCGGCGACGATGCCGCGATGGCCCGCTGGCTTCTCCTCAAGTCGCCGACCATCGCGCATGGACGGTTCTCCCTCCCGTTCTACGCGGACGGGAAACCGGCGTTCTGCCTGTCCGGCGCCTACCGCGAGGAGGATCTCGGCGGCGGCACGGTCCTGTCGGTCGCGGACAATCCACTGGCGTTCGACCACGCCCAGATCATCGCGCAGGCGTTCCTGCGCATGCTGTCGTTCGACACGAAGAAGCTCGTGTTCTTCTTCCTGCCGGAGAAGTTCACGCTCTCCAACTACATCGACGTCTACCAGTACTTCACGCACAACGCCGTCAGCGCGGCCAACATCCCGAGCTTCCGCCGCCAGCTCACGCAGACGAAGGAGCCGCTGCTGGAAGTGTGCGCGGGCGAGCGGGAAGACCTCGGCGGACGCGCCCACGCCCCCGCGAAGCTCTACCGCAGGAGAATCAACGCATAAACGCAAACCGAAAGGCCAACGCCAACTTGTCAACGACAATCATATAGCCAAAAAGGAAATAAGAAAAGGAGAAAGAAACATGGACAGAAACAAAACAAAGGGAATGCTGTGGGGACTCATCGTGGGCGACGCCTTCGGAAGCCCCATTCAGTTCACGGGCAAGGACGGCCATCCGTGGATCACGGAGATGGTGAAGTGCCCGGTGTTCAACCTCCCGGCCGGCTACTGGACGGACGACGGGTCGATGGCCCTGTGCGTGATGGACTCGTTCGTCCGCAAGGGCGGCTACGACCTCGCGGACATCGGGCAGACGTTCGTGCGGTGGCTCCACGAGGGCTACCTCTCCAGCAAGGACGGTCAGGCGTTCGATGTCGGCGGCGCGACGTATTCGGCGGGCCTGGCGCTCCGGCGCGGCTCGCTTGTGAACGGCTCGGAGGAGTCGCAGGGCAACGGCTCGATCATGCGGTTCGCGCCGAGCTACCTCATCGCCCGTGCGCTCGGACGGCCGGAGCTCCTGCATGAGGTGAGCGACCTCACGCACGCCTCCCGCCGCGTCCGGCAGGTCGCGGACCGGTTCGCGTCCGTCCTCGACGAGCACATGTCCGGGACGCGCACGGCGGCGCGAAGCGAATACCGGACGCGGGAGGAGGTCAACAACTCCGGCTGGGCGGTCTCGACGCTGGAGGCGGCGCTCTGGGCGTTCAACACGACGGAATCGTTCGAGGACGCGCTGGTCGCGGCGGTGAACCTGGGCGGCGACTCCGACACCATCGGCGCGGTCTGCGGACAGGTCGCCGGCGCGTATTACGGCTTCGAGTCGATCCCCGACCGCTGGGTGAAGGCGGTCAAGACCTGGCAGAAGGTCGATGAACGCATCGAGCGGTTTCTCGATGCACTGGAAAAGACCTGATCCCGTCCTGCGAACGCAACGGCGTACGGTTCGGATTGGCCAAAGGCAACGGCGATTGTGGTATAATTGCGGCAGCAATGACGATGGAGTGGGCGGCAATGATGCGTGATTCGGCAAAAACAGGCAAAGAGGAGTTCGTTGGCAATCGACGGCAGAAAGGGAAGCAATGTCAAAACAGGAAATAATAAAGATCTTCGGCGACCGAAAGATCCGTTCCGTCTGGGATGACGAGGCTGAGAAGTGGTACTTTTCCGTTGTGGATGTCGTGGCCGTGCTGACCGACAGCGAGAATCCGCGAAACTACTGGAAAGTGCTGAAAAGCCGTCTGAAGAAAGAAGGAAATCAAACGGTTACAAATTGTAACCAGTTGAAACTCCGCGCTGAAGATGGAAGAATGCGCTTGACCGATGTCGCTGACCAGGAGCAGCTGTTCCGCCTCCGCCCGCAAGGTAAGTGACAGGGACTCCCTAAAAGCAGCCGAGCGATTTATGGTATAATGCGCGAAGCCTTTGAGAGACGGGAATGCGGCTTTCAGGGGCTTTGGTCAGACAACAAGATTTCATATGAGTGCCAATCGAATGAATGAGATGCCAAGAGAATGGGTCGAGCGTGTGACGGCAATCCTCGATGCGGGGAAGGTTGGAACTCGTGCGCTCACGAATACGGCTCGCATTGATTGGATGGCGCTGTTTCCTGAAAGCTTCTCCTTTGAGATCTATTCGGCCATTTCAAAGGTGCTGAAAGACGGTGCCGTCACGGATGCCCGAAAGGTCGAGACGATGAACGAGCCTGGAGAAGTCTACGAGTTCCTGTTTGCGCATGGAGGCAGGAGGATGTATTCTAAAGTCAATCTGTGCAAGGGAAAGGTTTTGGTGCTTGTCTATTCGGCGCACTTGCAGCGTCTTGGCAACATTCAAGATGGGAGGTTCGCATGATGCAGAAGGTTATGTCAAAGGAGCCGGTCGTGATACCGGACGGTAAGGGAGGCGTTCGCGAGCGGTTCCTTGTCGAGGTCCCGGCATTGGAGAACGAGGCCACGGGCGAAATATATCTCGAAGATGAAGCGCTGGAGATCCTTGATCGCGAGAAGGAAGAGGCGATGGCGCGTTACGCCGCGCAGGATTTGCTTGAGTCACTTCTGTCGCGCCCTGACTACGCGACTCGCTTGGCAGATTTCCCGACGCGCCGGCATGTCACGTTTCGCGTGACATTTGGCGCAGGCATCGCACCCAAGGTGGCTTCTACAGCCTGTCGTGACTATGCAACGGCCTGATGGCTTCGATTCTACATCTGGAAGAAAGGACTTTATTTCGACAACAGTAAACTGAACGATTAGACCGGTCGTAGCATCGGAAACGGCCGGCTCCCCACTCGGGAGGGACGCGCTTCGTCGCGTCCGCTCACGAGGAACGCCACTTACTTTTTCCGCACAGGTGGCCGTTCTGAAACAAGGCCGTGCGGAGAGAGAGGTGGATGTAGGACATGTTGATTGACAACCGGGACGACTATGCGCGTCTGGGCGGCGGTGCAGGCGGCGGCATGACGGCCGTCGCAGATTTCATTCGCAAGTATACGGGGCTGGAGTCGGGACGTGAGGGTGCGCTGGACATCGTGACCGGCTACTTCACGATCGCCGGGCTCAACCTCCTCTACAAGGAGCTTTCTCCCAACAACGCCTATCGGCTGGTCCTCTCCGAACTTGCGGGCGACGACGACTTCATGTCCCGCGTCATCGACCTTCTGCAGGGCGATTCCGGCATCGAGTCGTCTCTGAACCTGAGCGAGGCCGCGAAGAACGCCGTCGCGTTCCTGAAGCGCGAGACGGTCGCGGTCAAGGCCATCACGAACTCGTTCTGCCATGCCAAGGCCTACGTCTACAAGGACGCCTCGGACGATACGCACGACTACTACGTCATGGGCAGCTCGAACCTGACAGAGGCCGGGCTTGGCCTTCACGCCTCGTCGAACGTCGAGCTGAACTTCGCCCAGACCGGCAGCACGAACGCCGAGTACGGGCAGCTTCGCCGCTGGTTCAAGAAGCAGTGGGAGACCGTGGCGCAGGACAGGATCGCCCTAGACGCGAAGAATCCCGCGTCCAAGAAGATCGACGTGAAGCAGTATTTCATCGAGCGCATCGAGGCGTGCTTCGGGCGGACGCATACGCCGGAGGAGATCTACTACAAGAT
The DNA here is from genome assembly GCA_002321305.1 of Verrucomicrobia bacterium UBA1629. Classification (GTDB taxonomy): domain Bacteria; phylum Verrucomicrobiota; class Kiritimatiellia; order RFP12; family UBA1067; genus UBA1067. Next base: position 53,458 of record DCMF01000044.1, read on the forward strand.
CCTGTTCGAGCTTTTCAACGGCGAGATGGAACTTGAGCCTGACGCGCTTGCCGAGAGGGAAATGGCCCTTCTCCAGGACTCGACGATCTACCGTACGCTCTTCGACTACCAGAAGAAAGGCGTCGTCTCGCTCATCAAGATGCTGCGGAAGTGGAACGGCGCGATTCTCGCGGACGCCGTCGGCCTCGGCAAGACGTTCTCGGCCCTGGCCGTGATGAAGTATTTCCAGAACAACGGCTATCAGGTGCTGATGCTCTGCCCGAAGAAGCTGGAGCAGAACTGGAAGCAGTACCGCCGCAAGCAAGGCTCGCGCTTTGACCGCGACGAGTTCGACTACGTTGTCCGCTTCCACACCGACCTCCAGGACGACCGCATGGAAACGGACGGCGAAGTCAAGCTCTCGTGGCTCCTGAAGCAGCCGAAGCTCCTCGTGGTCGTCGACGAAAGCCACAACCTGCGCAACGACAAGTCAAGGCACTACAAGACGCTGCTGGACGACATCCTCTCCCCGACGGCGACGGACAAGGCGCGCGATGTGAAGGTGCTGCTCCTTTCCGCGACGCCGATCAACAACGGCCTCACGGACATCCGCAACCAGTTCAAGCTCATCGCGCGAGGCGACAACGCGGCGTTCGACACGGACGATTTCCAGGTCGGGAATCTTGAGACGCTTTTCAGGAGCGCCAACAACCGCTTCCGCGAATGGTGCGAGAAGCCCAACCGCACGATCGGCGCGTTCATCGAGAGCCTGCCGCCGCACTTCTTCGACCTCACGGACAGGCTCATCGTCGCCCGGACGCGGCACATGGTCGAGAAGACGCTCGGCGAAGATCTCGGATTCCCGAAGAAGGCCCCGCCCACGAACGAGTACGTGGGGCTGAACGGAATCGGCGACTACCCGGACGTCGCGGCCGTCTACGACGCCCTTCTCAAGACCAACCTCACGGCCTACCAGCCGACGCAGTACATGGCGCCCCTCGAGAAGGCGACAGCGGGCGGCAAGGGCTGGCAGGACGACACCTATCGCGAGAAGTTCCTCGTGAAGATGATGGCCGTCCTCTTCATGAAGCGTCTGGAGAGCTGCTGGCATTCGTGCATGAAGACCATCGAGAAAGTCCTCGACGTCCACGAGCGGACGCTCAACAAGGTCAATGCGTTCCTGGAGTGGAAGGACGCGCACGGAGCGGCGGAGGCCGGGAGCGGAGAAGACGAGATCTCCATTTCCGTTCCAGACGGCGCGGAAGAAGAGGACGCGGACGAAGACGAGGCGTTCACGCTCCGCGACGCGACAATCAGCCTCGCGAAGATGGCGCGGATCCAGGATTTCCGCAAGGGCCTCGAAGCGGACGTCCAGGCCTTGAGCGCCTTCTACGACAACCTCGCCGCATTCGAGGCGAAGTTCAAGGCGGGCACGGTCAAGGACGGCAAGCTTTCGCGTCTCCTGGAAATCTTGGAGGCCAAGCAGTCCGAAGCCAACCGAAAGGCGCTCGTCTTCACAACCTTCGGCGACACGGCGGAGTACCTCTACGGCCAGATCCGCAAAGCACACCCGGAATGGCGCATCGCCTGCATCACCGGGCAGAGCGTGACGACCTCGGAGACGTGCGAGCCGAAGAAAGGCCAGACGGCGTTTCAGGGCGTGCTTCAGCGGTTTGCGCCGCGTGCAAAACTCTACCATGAGTTCGACTGGAGCGACCTCTATGCGGACGCGGGCCTCAGGGAGACGTGCTACGACGGCGAGACAAAGAAGTGGAACGTCCCCTACGAGCAGTGGCGCGAGACGGTCGGGATTTTCGACCCTGACACGCAGAAGATACTGGACGCCGAGATTGACATCCTCATCGCGACCGACTGCCTGTCCGAAGGCCAGAATCTGCAGGATTCCGATCTCGTGATCAACTACGACATCCACTGGAATCCCGTGCGGCTCATCCAGCGCTTCGGGCGAATCGACCGCATCGGCTCGGCCAACAAGGTCGTCAGGGCGGTCAACTTCTGGCCGACGAAGAGCTACAACGAGTATCTGCACCTGACCGGCCGCATCAACAACCGCATGGCACTCATGCGGCTGGCGGGAACCGAAACCCAGCCGACGGACGAGGAGCTGGCGAAGATCGTCAAAGACGACCCGACCATCGACCACAACACGCAGAAGCTGCTCGACCAGATCGCGAACGCCGACATCAGCGAGATCGAGGAGACTGTCGCCGAGGGCGCCGGAAGCGGCAACCTGGGTCTGCAGGACTTCTCGCTGGAAGTCTTCCGCCAGGATCTGCAGGACTTCTTCAAGAAGCACCGCGACCTCTTCCTCCAGATGCCGAGCGGCGTGTTCTCCGGCTTTCGGCAAGGTAGTTTTCATACAGGATTAACGGGATTGACAGGATTAAAGGAATCTGGAAATCTTGTGAATCCTGTAAATCCTGTCAAAAAGGAAATGTTGCCGGAATCGCTGGTGGCGGTTCTCGGCTATCCGCGCCGCAAGGCGGGCGACGGCAAGCGGCCTTACGAGAAGATCTATCTGCTCTGCCAGCCGGTCGCGTCTCACACGATGCCACCGAATAATGGCGACGAGGATGGCTCTGCCTCGCACGTGGTCGGCGTGAAGGAGATGAACACGGCCGCAATCCTCGGCTTCCTGCGCAAGAACAAGGGTGTCCCGACGGACTTGCCAGAGTGGATTCTCACGAACGACAAGGAGCGGCTGTCGAAACTCTCCGCGACGCTCAAGAAATGGATGGAAATCAAAGCCCCCGCCGAAGCGGAAGCCGATGCCGGAGATTTCTTCGATATGCCTGTTCCGACGAATAAGGTCAAAATTGCGGCAGAGAAAGTCTTCAAGCCAGAGAACTTCGACCTTATAGTATGGGAGTATGTCTCTCGCTAACGATTGGGGGTCTTTGACAATGCAAACGACGTTGCTCAACTTCACGAAACAGAACCTATTTGACGCCTCGCGGGCGTTCTTTGCCAAGATTGGCGTCAAGTGTACCGATCAGTCATGCCTACCAATCAACTTCCTTTCGGTTTACGAAAAGTCGGTGAAAAAGGTTGGCCTTTCTGTGCCTCAGGCGCTGGCTGACGTCTTTTCGAAAATCGAGGCGACACATTTGATCGGTGCGGTGACGGAAGATTCCCTCGCGGGCAATGTCGGCGCGACGTCGCTCGAAGAGATCGAGGCTGCCGAACAGCATTACAAGGGAATCCTGCTCATGGCCGTGAAGGTCAAGGACGGCGTGACGCTTACGCGAACCGAGATGACCCAGATTACCCGTGGTGCGAATCGTATCGCAACACATAATCCCGTCACAGTTCTCATTCTCCAGTCTGGGCATCTCTCGATTGCAACCTGTGAACGGACGCAGTTCGTCCAGACATGGCGTCCCGGCGAACGCCTTGGCAAGGTTTCAATCCTCAAGGATGTCAACTGCCTCTCGCCGCACCACGGCCATATCAACATCCTCAAATCGATGGATGTCAAGAAGGCCAAAACCTTTGACGCGCTCTATGCCCAGTGGAAAGAGGTGTTCTCCACCAGTCTCCTTACCAAGCAGTTCTACCGCGAGATTCAAAACTGGTATTTCTGGGCGCTCAAGAAAGAGCAGCACGTGGCGTTTCCGAACGCGCTGGACGACGATTCGGACGACGAGAAATACAATGCCGAGAACATCATCCGCCTGATCACCCGTCTGATTTTCACGTGGTTCATGAAGGAGAAAGGGCTTGTCAACCCAGACCTTTTCAATCCGGAATTTCTGAAGACGGCGTTGAAATCCTTCAATCCTGATGGGACTGAGTTCTTTAGACAGGATTTACAGGATTCACAAGATTTTAAGGATAATCCTGTAAATCATGTAAATCCTGTCTTAAAACAAGAGAACTCCTGCACCTACTACCGGGCGATTCTCCAGAACCTCTTTTTCGCTACCTTCAACCAGGAGGTCGGCTTGCGCGACTTTGTGGATACGCAAGTCAGGGACGCCAAGCGTTACAACATTAAGAACTACTACCGCAACGAAAAGCTGTTCACAGAGACGGACAAGGCGAAGATCATAGGCTACTTCAATGGTTCGCCGTTCGTCAATGGCGGCCTCTTCGAGTGTCTCGATAACGTGGAACAGAACGGCCGAGTGTATTCGTGGGACGGCTTTTCCAACTCTGTCCACTTCAAGGACGGCTCATTGAAGTCCGCTCTGATTCCAGACTGCCTCTTCTTCGGCGGGGAGACGACCGCCGATCTTTCCGAGTTCTTCGAGAAGGACAAGTCCGCCAAGAACGTGAAGGTGCGCGGCATTATCAACATCCTCAACGACTACGTGTTCACGATTGAGGAGAACACGCCGTTCGACGAGGATGTTGCCCTTGACCCGGAGCTGCTTGGTAAGGTGTTCGAGAATCTGCTCGGTTGCTACAACCCCGAAACGCAGCAAATGGCGCGTAATGCCACGGGGTCATTCTACACGCCCCGCGAAATCGTGAACTACATGGTCAAGGTCACACTAAAGTCTTATCTGAAGCGTGCCTGCCCCAAGGTTGTCCTCGCCGAGATCGATGCGCTCGTTGAGGGTGTTGCCGAACTCGCCGAGATGCCGTCCGTCAAGGAGTACGCCAAGGACATCCTGACTGCGCTCTTCAAGGCCAAGATTCTCGACCCCGCCTGCGGTTCTGGCGCATTCCCGATGGGCATCATGTCTGCGATGGTCGAGATTCTGCGGACGGTCGATCCTGATAACAAGCACTGGTACGAAATCGTCCTGAAGGAATCCCTTGGCGAGGCAGCGTCAATCGCTGATGTTGACGACGAACAGGAGCGGGCGGTTCTCAAGGCGCAGATCGAATACGACTTTAACGAGCGCGTAGATCACCCTGACTATGCTCGCAAGCTCTATATCATCGAGCATTGCATCTTCGGATCGGACATTCAGCCAATTGCCGTCCAGATTTCGCGTCTTCGCTTCTTCATTACGCTACTCTGCGAGCAGACGAAGAACGACGACCCCACGAAAAACTACGGCATCACGCCGCTTCCGAACCTTGAATCCAACTTCGTGGCGGCCAACTCTCTCCTTTCAATCGACCTGAAGGATATGCGGGTGCTTCTTGGCCAGAAAAAGATCATCTCGCTCGTCAAGCAGCTTCGCGGTGTCCGGCATCAACTCTTCCTGCCCAAGACGTCCGACAAGAAGAAGCGGCTTCAGAAGAAGGATGAGGAGCTTCGCACCGCTATCGCCACAGCCGCCGAAGGGCTGTATGACGAGAATGTCTTGGAGAAAAGCAAGATGCTCGAATCCGAATTGAGAAGGTACGACCAGATCCTTGAGGGACTGACCGAGGACGACTTCAGGGATGTTCTCAGGCAGATTGAGGATGTCAATCTCTTCGGCGAGAAGTCCGTCTCCATCAAGAAGGTAGCGGGCAGGGGCAGTGAACTGAAGAAGCGCCGCAACATGATCGCCGCAGAAATTGAATCGCTCAAGAACGCTTCTCGCAAGGAGCGGCTTCTCACCGACATAAAGCGCCTCGTCGCCTGGAATCCATTTGCTTTTAACGTCGCTGAAACTTTCCTTGATCCAGAATGGATGTTCGGCGTCAAAGAAGGATTTGATATTGTCATTGGCAATCCACCTTATATTAGCCATGATAAAATTCCTGATGACACGCCTTGCGATAAGTTTAAGAGCTTTGAGCCGTTTGCAGATATTTATTGTTACTTCTATGAAAAGGGCTTGTCATTATTGCGCCAACAAGGTTTGATAAGCTACATTACATCAAACTCATTCCTCCGTGCGAATTACGGGCTTCCCCTTCGGTCATTTATGCACTGTAATTCTACGATTCATTCATTGATTGACATAGAAGGCACTCAGGTTTTTGAAGCAGCGGTTGTCAATGCTGTCATAGCAACTTTTATTAACGCACGTGAGGATGTTGAAGCTACGATAGTTAATGCATCATGGGATTCTGGCACGGTTGAAGAATTTATTGAAGAGAATGGTTTTTCGTATCGGCAGTCAGATTTTGATATGCAACCTTGGACATTGGTTTTGCCTGAAAATTTAGCTGTGCGCAAGACAATAGAATCTAAAGGTATGTCATTGGACAAATTAGGGGCAAAAATAAGGCTAGGTTTGGCGACAGGTGATAATAGGGCATTCGTGCTAAGCCCCGTTCAACGTGAAATGTTAATTGAGAAAGATCCCAACAATGACAACATTATCAAGCCAGTAATGGGAGGAAAAGACATTCAGCGTTATTGTCATTCCATTTCGTGGTACATTCTCTTAACTCGAAACGAAGTGAATGTTAAGCAAGACTATCCTACCATATATCAGTATTTGGATCAGTTCGGAGAGAAGTTCAAGAAACGGGGTGCAAGAGGGAAGCATTGGACGAATCTTCGTGCGTGCGCATTTTTTGACGATTTTAAGGGCGAAAAAATCATCTGGATTGATTTGACGGACAAGGGTAGGTTCTCCTATTCTGATAAAGAAGAGTATCTTTTGAACAGTGCGTACTTCATGTTGCCGCCACCAAATCTGTTGGCAAAGTATCTGTTGGGGTTGCTGAACTCCTCTACAATTCAGTTTTACATGAAGCAGATTGCTGCTACAAGTGGCGTGGGAACACTACGATGGATTAATAATTACGTGAAAGAGTTTCCTATCCCAGTTGTTCCTAAATCAGAGCAAGCGACTATTGCTATTAAGGTAGACGACATTCTTACCGCAAAGAAATCCGACCCAACCGCCGACACTTCGGCATTGGAGGCGGAGATCGACGAAAAGGTTTTTGACCTCTACGGCCTCACGCCGGAGGAGCGGGAGATCGTCAAGGGAAATGGAAAGTGAGGATTCGCCAATGCCAAAAGTGAAAGTCAATTTGTTCGCTGATTATCAAAGATTGGCAAGTGAATGGGCGAGATCAAAAATTTGGCAACCGGCGGTTGTCAATTCGGAGTGTGGCACTAAGGTCGTCGGCGACGGCCAGAAAGAACTCGGCACATTGTTCTGAAATGAGGGCAACAAGATGAAGAAGAATTCGGGCGAAAGAGTGCAATCCCTTGTCAAGGCCGAGGCTTCGGCGGTGCCTTCTTCTGCAGAAGAAATCAAGTCGAAGATTTACACGATTCGTGGCGTACAGGTCATGTTGGATCGTGACCTCGCGTCTCTCTACGGAGTATTGACAAAGAATCTGAACAAGGCGGTCAAGCGGAATCAGGAGCGTTTCCCGGAGGATTTCATGTTCCAGCTGACGAAGGAGGAAGGTTTGAGGTTCCAAATTGGAACCTTAAACAATGGCGGCAGCGTTTTAGGAGAGGAAGAAGTAGATGTTTTAAGGTTCCAAACTGGAACCTTAAAACTGGCGCAAGGAAAGCATTTCAAGTATCAACCATACGCATTTACTGAAAACGGGATCGCGATGCTGTCGAGTGTGTTGCGCTCAGACCGGGCAATTGGCAAGAAGTGCTTTGCGTTCACGAAACTGGCGGCATCCGAGATCGCCAACCTGAAAGCGAGGATTTAGGAATAGCACATGGCCTACAAGTGCCAGACATTGGAAGATCTGCCTTATGCAAGCCATAGCGGCTTGCAGATGCTTCCCCAGTATGTAGTCCCGATCCAGAAACAACGACCGTATCGTGTGTTTCACGCGGAGAATATGGTATAATGTCCGCATGAAAACAACGATACAGAGGCGGATGCGGCAGGAGGTTGCACGGGGGCGGCCGCTTGTTCGTGAAGAACTGATCCGGCGCGGATTCCGTGGCAACACGCTGTCTGAGATGACGGCACGCGGTGTGCTGTATCGTGTCGCACAGGGTGTCTATGCCCCATGTGCCGGCGCTGCGTCCGAATGGTTTGACTATGAACTGGCAAGCAAGGTCGTCCCGCAGGGGGTGTTTACGCTTTTCTCCGCCCTGCGTCTTCATGGTCTCACGGATGAGAATCCGCAGCGCATGACGATGGCAATTCCAACAAATGCGCATCCGGTCAAAAGTGCCCTGCCCATCAGCTTTGTGTACATGAAACCAGACCTTCTCGCACGAGATGTCGTGGAGAAGACGTCGAACGGAACGGCGCTACGTGTCTTCACGGTGGAACGGACACTGGCCGAATGCATCAAGCATCGGAACAAAATTGGTATCGACGTTGCAGTTGCCGCTCTGCGCGAGGCCACGCAAAAAGGGCTTGTCGATTTTGCCCAACTTGGACGGGCGCTTCTCTCCTGTCGGATGCTTCGCATCGCGCAACCGTATCTGGAGGGCCTGTCATGAGCCATAAGATCGTTGATTTCGGGCAATCGGCTCGTGCGCGTTTGCTGGCCTTGGCGAATCGGCAGGGCATCCAGCTTGAATATGTCCTGCTACGCTACGCGCTTGAACGATTCTTGTATCGACTGAGCGTTTCGGCCTATGCCGATCGGTTTGTCCTCAAGGGCGCGTCGGCCTTTGCCGTCTGGATTGGCCCATTCTGTCGCGTGACGCGAGATGCCGATTTGGAGGCGTTTGGCGATATGACGCCAGAGGCGTTGCTGGGCGCATTTCGGGAGATTTGCGCCATTCAATGCCCAACTGACGGGGTCGAGTTCGACTTTGCCTCATTCCATGCCGAAGAGATCAAGAGGGAAGACAAGTATCCGGGGACGCGGCTGACGTTTGGCGCGGGAATTGGCGGGGCAAAAGTCCAGCTTCAGTTTGATATTGGCGTTGGAGACAGCGTTTATCCGTGTGCGGAATTCTTGGACTATCCGACGCTGTTGACCGGTGAAAGGCCGCATGTGCGTGTCTATCCGCGCTACACGGTCGTCGCGGAGAAGTTTCAGGTGATGGTCTCACGGGGGATTGTGAACAGCCGTTTGAAGGACTATCACGACCTCTGGATGCTGACAGAACGGTTTGACTTTGATGGGCAGGTTCTCCAGACCGCCATTGAATACACCTTTGCGCGGCGCATGACGATCATTCCGTCTGCCATTCCGGAAGGGTTGAGCAAGACGTTCTATGAAAACCCGGCCAAACAGATGCAATGGAACGCCTTTCTCCGAAGGGCTGGAGTTGCGCGACTTGAGTTGCCTGCTGTCGTTGGCCGCCTGGTGGAATTCATGAGACCTATCATCGAGAGGAAAGCAAAAGGCCTTTGCTGGGATTCGGAAAAGAAAGTTTGGAAGGGCAGCGACAATTGAACTTTGACAATCTACTGACAGTCGCTCCTGATGTTCATCCGCGAGAACGGCAAGGAGGAGAAAGGTTGGCGTGGTACGCCATTCTACTGGCCCGTGCTGCTTGTCCAAGAGAACGTCCGCCCAGCGATCTACGGCATCTCGGCGGAGCGAGAGGGAAATTCAGGCAGGGAATCTGGAAGGATAATGAGCCATGACACAGGTAGAGATTGCGCTGAACGCCTTTGAGGCGAGCAAGTGGGCCGAGGCTATCGCGGCCGCCAGGAAGACCGACTTGTCGAACGCCGAGATTCTCGCGTGGATGGGATACTGCTACTATTGTGGGTATGGCGTCTCTCGAGATTACGGACAGGCCTTCATGTGGGTCAAGAAGTCCGCCGAGAAAGGTAATGTCCGTGGGCAGAACCGGCTGGGCCTGTGCTATGAGTTCGGCAAGGGGACGGAGAAGAATCTTGCAGAGGCGTTCAAGTGGTATTTGAAGTCCGCAAAGGGCGGCTTCCCACCGGGGCAGTTCAATGTCGGCGACATGTACGAATTCGGCAAGGGCGTCGAAAAGGACCTTGCCGAGGCGCTTGCGTGGTACAAAAAGGCTGCTGGACGCGGGCACACAACCGCAATGCTCGCATTGGGGCGCTTCTATGAGAACGGCTACGGCGTCAAGAAGGATCTCGCCGAGGCGAAGAAGTGGTATCAGAGGGCGAAGGATGCGGGCGACGACGATGCGGACAAGCATCTCAAGGCCCTTGAGGGGAAGCTGAAGTCAACGGCTGAGACGGAAGCGTGTCAATCGGAAGATGCCGAAGCCGCCGTCTGCATCGACGACGTTCTCAAGGAGCTGGACGGACTGGTCGGCATTGAGCCGGTCAAGAACGAGATCCGCAAGCTTGTCTGCTTCTTCAAGGTGCAGAAACAGCGCAAGGCGATGGGGCTGCCCGTTTCGGCGGCCTCGTATCACTGCGTCTTCTCCGGCAGCCCCGGCACGGGCAAGACGACGGTCGCAAGGATCATGGCGCGGGCCTACAAGGCGCTCGGCGTGACAAAGACCGCGCATCTCGTGGAAGCGGATCGCGCGAGGCTCGTTGCCGAATACGTCGGCCAGACGGCCCTCAAGACCAACGTGGTCATCGACGAGGCGCTCGACGGCGTCCTGTTCATCGACGAGGCGTACACGCTGGCGAACGGCGGCGAAAAAGATTTCGGCCGCGAAGCGATCGATACGCTGCTCAAGCGCATGGAGGACGACCGCGACAAGCTCGTCGTCATCATCGCGGGCTACACGGACGAGATGCACAAGTTCATTGGCATGAACCCCGGCCTGCAGTCGCGCTTCACCCGCTACATCGAGTTTCCAGACTATTCGGCGAAGGAGCTGACGGAAATCGTCGCCCGCATGGCCAAGAGGGAAATGTACGTGCTTTCCGACAAGGCGCTGTCGCTTGTGGGGAAGTGCATGGACGCCGCGATTGCCCAGAAGACGAAATCGTTCGGCAACGCCCGCTTCGCGCGGACGTTCTTCGAGCAGGTCAAGGAGCGTCAGGGCGTTCGCGTCGTTTCCCTGGGGAACGCCACCAAGGAGCAGCTGATGGAGATCCTGCCAGTGGACGTCGCGCCCGACGCCAAGGCAGACGAGGGGACAAAACCCTACGACATCATTGCCGAAGCGGCTGAACTTGATGAGGCCAAGGGCCTCTTTGACGGGCGGCGGTTCAACAACCGTTCCATCGTCAGGCAATGCTCACTCCAAGTCGGGGTGAATGTCTTGGATGCGATGCTCCATGATCAGGGACTGTTCGCCCAGTATCCGAAGATGCTCTGCCTGTCCGTCAACGCGGCGCTGCACATCGGGCTGGGGGCTTCGGTCGAATACCGGCTCCACCCGTCCGAACTCAACCCTGAGACGGTGTACGGCATGATGATGCGGGCGGGCGGCTTTGGCAAGGTCCGTGAAATCGGAATCGGGAAGCTGGGCGCATATGCGACCGAAGACGTTCGGGACAGGATTGCCGATTTCGACCAGGCGCTGCAGAAACTCGCGATCCGGGTCGCCAAACGCGACGGGCTGTTCTTCGAAAAGGGCAAGCTGTCCGACGATCAGTTTGCCGGATTCTGCCGTCTTCTTCATCGGGAGGCCTTCGCCGCATTTATGGTTGGCTTTGCCATCGGGCAGGGCATCCAGCAGGAAGGCTCACAGGAAGTCACCCGGAACGGCCTCTCGGTGAAGATCGACTATACGCCTCATCTCAACCTCGCGCTGGCCCAGAACGCGCGTCCGCTGATCGCCAATCTGCGCATCCGCAACAAGGCACAGGAAGACTTTGCCCGGTGCCGCCTGCGGATCTCGTGCCCGGAAGGATACCTGCTCGCCTATGAACAGGGGATCGGCGATGTCGGGGCGGGGAAGGCGATCGACACCGGCGCCATTCCGGTTCGATTCAGCGTGGAGGCCTTGCGGCGCGTGGAGAGCATCCAAGCCGGCTATCTGCGCATCGAGATCGTCTCCGGGGAGCGCGTACGCTTCAAGCACGATTACAAGATCGAGGCCGTCGCGCCCGACCACTCGCATGACATCATCCGACAGCCCGACATGCTGGCGGCCTATGTCATCCCGCACTGTCCTGTGGTGCGCCAGCTCCAGTCCGATGCGGCCACGCTGCTGGGGCAGGGCACGAACGACCCGTCGCTCAACGGCTATCAGGGCGACTGCGAGCGCGTCGCGCTCATCTGCCGCGCAATCTACGAGGCGATCAGGCGCAAGTACATCCACTATGCGGAGTGCCCTGCCGACTTCGGATTGCCGGGGCAGAAGATCCGTCTCCCGAACGAGATCATGAAGTACAAGCTGGCGACCTGCCTTGACACGACCCTCCTCTTCGCCGCGCTGGCAGAGGCCTGCAACCTCAACCCCGTTGTCGTGCTGATCCAGGGGCACGCCTTTGTCGGCGTGTTCCTGGCGGATCGCCATCTGCCCCAGATTGCGGTCAGTTCGCCGGAAGCGCTCAGGCGCGCGTGCCACGAAAACGTGATGCTCATGATCGAGACGACGGCCGTCTGCCACAACGCGCCCTTTGAATCCGCGACGGCGAAGGGGCAGGAACGGCTCTTCTCCCTTGACGACGCTGATTTCGAGTGGGCAATCGACGTTTCGCTGGCGCGGCAGAGCGGCATTCGCCAGCTTTCGCTTGGCGCGGCCGCAGAACCGGTCTCGTCACCGGCTGCGCCCAAGGCGGCGGGCGCCGTGCCGGCCTCGCCTCATGCGCTGTCCCCGGCCACGCCAAAGCCCGTGGCATCGACCGACGACGGCACGGCCGGCCTGACGGAAGCGTGGCTGACGAAGGTGAAGAAGCCGAGTGCGCTGATGGTCGATGGCGCGAAGGTGGCGAATGTCAGCACCTGGAAAGAGGTGTTCCAGAAGATTCTCGAGAAACTGAACGAAATGGACGCATCCAGATTCGACGGGTTGCCGGATGACGCGCAGTTCGGCAAGTACTTCACGCGACTCGAGCCCGGGAAGAAGACGCCGCATGACCATTTCAAGGTCAAGCTTGGCACGGGCACGGACATCCGCGCCAAGGAACAGGCGAACAAGATCTACCTTTGGCGCACGGACTACTACTTCCGCAAGCTGCTGGCGCATCTGTGCGTGGACGCATCGAGAATCAACGTGATCTGAACAGAAGGAGGCGCACAATGGCAAATGACACATCCCGCCCGACACCGCCGTCAACCGGCAATGGCCCGTCTTTCAAGTGCGGCAAATGCGGGCAGGTCGTGCCCTTGAGAATGACCGGGCGCATCGATGCGACGGGAAACGCCGAGATTCGGCAGCAAGTTCTGTCCGGCCAGTTCTTCAATCAGGTCTGCCCGCACTGCGGACAGGAAGGCATTGTGCCCTACCCGTGCATCTACGTTGACAACGACAAGTCGCTCTTCGTGGATGTCTGCGCCGACCGTGACGCGGCCCTCAACGCCGAGGACACGAAGTCGACGCTGGACATGGGCGGCTGGGACGAGCTGGGACGGATCGATGGCGGGCACCGCGTTCGCGTGGCGGTTGTCGGCCTCGGCGGGCTGCAGGACATGATCCGGACGGTGGACGCCGGGCTTGAGCCCTATGTCCTTGCGCTGTGCAAGAAGATCATGCGCGACGAACACGGCGTCAACGCACAGGGCCTTGTCTGCTTCATGGGCGTCCAGGGCGACAGCCTTTGCTTTGTCTACCAGGATGCCGCGTCCTGCGAGATGAAGCCGTTCTCGCTGCCGCGACAGGCCTATGACAACATCGAGAAGATGCTGGCCAGTTCGGACTTCGAGCCGTTGCGCCTGCGCGAGCTGATCGACGAGTTCTCGATCGCCGGGCTTTTGGAGCGGACGGCATCGTTTGACCCGGCTCCGACGGCGGAGTTCTGGCACCTGAAGGAGGCGGCAAAGGGCAACGACCCCGGTGACGTCTTCAATCTCGGCGTCGCCTACCACAACGGCGACTACGTGCACCAGAACCACTACAAGGCGTTCAAGTGCTTCCGCGACGCGGCGGAGCGCGGCAATGCCGATGCGCAGTACGCGCTGGCGCTGTGCTTCCAGAACGGTGAGGGCGTGACGCTGAGCTGGGCGAGGGCGCACGCCTGGATGTCAAGCGCGGCGGAACAGGCAAGTCCGCTTGGGATGTATGGCATGGGCGTGTATTGCCAGCGTGGCGCCGTTGGCGAAGCGCAAGACCTCGACAAGGCAATCGACTGGTACAGGAAGTCGGCGGCAGCTGGCTGTGGACTCGCCAGCCTCGCGCTCGCGAAGATCTACGAGTCCGAGGACAGCGGCAAGAAGGATCTCAAGGAGGCCTACGCCTGCTACAGGGCGGCGCTTGATGCCGGGTGCGAAGAGGCCAGGGAAGGCGTCGAGCGCCTTGCGCCGTTCGCCTCCGACGAAGCGCCGGCCAACGATTCAGGGCAACCGTCGGACAGTTCGGGCGATCCGCCGCCGGAGGCGCCCGTCACTCCGCCGGTCGAGGACGAAGACGGCGGGCCAACCGTCGAGTGCCCCAAGTGTCACCAGCGATTCGCGCCGACGATGCAGGAACGCTTCAGCCTCGACGAGAGGCCGGACGACTTCAAGAGGCTCGTGGACTTGTCCGTGTTCGCGCAGACCTGTCCGCATTGCCACGAAGTGTCGAGCATGCCCTACCCGACACTGGTCAGCAACATCGCCAAGGGATATGCCGTCCGCCTTGTGTTCGACTACGACGAGGCGCGGGCGATGGATCGCGCGAAGCTGAACATCGTCGAGGACGCCCTGGTGGGCAAGGTTCGCCAGCGCGTCGTCTGCGGCGTGATGAGCTTCAAGGAAAAGCTGCTGATCTTCAGCCTCGGCCTCGACGACAATCTCATCGAGGCGCTCAAGCTCGTGTTCCTGAAGGAACATGACGTGAAGGACATCACGAACATGCTCTTCGCCGGGGTCAGGGACGGGAAGCTCGAGTTTGCGATTTTCGTCAAGGGTGCGCACGAACTCAAGATGTGGAGCGTTCCCGCCGAAGCGTACGAGAAGATGTCCGCAGAGATGAAGGACGTCTTCCCGGAAACGCATGTCCGCTACGTGTCCCATGTGACGGTCGGGAAGATCCTTGACGGCGCGGGCGAGGACGGCGAAATCGATCCGCTTCGGATTCTCGACGTCTTCGTGAAGTGCGGCGGCAGGCTTGGGCTCCTCAAGCAGCGCAACTTCAACATCGGCCCGTGGAAGAACGCTGCGGTCGAGATTGCGACAAAGCTGCAGGAGGCCGTCAAGACAAGCGAAGAGATCGGCGGAGAGTACAACATGATGTGCGGCATCGGCGTGTTCGCCGCGCTGCATATCGGACTGGGCGCATCGGTGGAATGGGTGGCGAACGCCACTGGCTTTGATGCCGACAAGGTGTACGACATGATGATGCTCGAAGGTGGCTTCTGCCGCGTCGGGGAGATTCCCTTCGAGAAGCTTGCATCCTTCACGAACGAGGACTTCGAGACGACGTTCGGGAAATATGCCGACGAACTCGACGACATCGCCAAGGAAATCGCCCGGAAGACAAACCGCTACATCGATCCGAATTCCGGCGAAGAGCCGAGCGAAGCGATGCTCGCCGGATACTGGGACTTGCTGCACAAGGAGTTCTTCGCGGCATTTCTCTGCGGCATCAACGCCGGACTTCTCCTGCAGAACGAGGGAGGGCAGCTCGATGTCAAAGGCGGCGTTGCCGTGCAGATCGAGTGCGGGAAGTGCCTGAACCTCGCCCTTGCGCAGAACAAGTGCCCTCTGATAACGAGCCTGAAGATCAAGAACATCACCTCTGAGAAGATGGACGGCCTGACCTGCCGCATCAGCTCCCCGGAGGAGTTCTTCCAGACAAAGACGGTCGAGACGGGCCCCCTCTGGCCGGAGGCGGAGACCGAACTCGGCTCGGTCAAGCTGGCCTACAACCTTGCGCTGTTCAGGGGGCTGGAGGACGCCCAGCCCGGATCGTTGCGAATCGAGGTCATCCGTGGCGACGAAACGCTCTTCAGCCGCGACTACGAGGTGTTGGCATTGGCGGCGGACCAGTCGCACGACATCTGGGCGCAGCCCGTGCTTCTTGCGTCGTTCGTGAGGCCCAACTGCGAGTCGATACATCAGCTCCAGCCGGAAGTCGCAAAGGAAATGCAGCGGCTCGCCGACGGTGACGCTTCGCTTGCCGGATACCAGATGGACCGGGAACACGTCTTCAAGATGTGTGCCGCGATGTACCGCGCCATCCAGAAGAAGGGCATTTCATACGCCAATCCCGCATCCAGCTTCAATCTGCCGGGGCAGAAGATCCGGATGCCGGACACGGCGCTCAAGTACAAGGTCGCCACATGCCTTGACTCAACGATACTTTTTGCCTCGATCATGGAGGCCTGCCTGCTTCATCCGGTGATCATCCTCATCAGTGGGCACGCATTCGTGGGCTGCTTCCTCGTCGAGAAGCATCTGCCGCAGGTCGAGATGCGCGATCCGCAAGTCCTCCGCAGGCTGATCGCGGCAAACGAGTTCATCGCCATTGAGACCACGATGGTGACGAGCGACGAGACGTTCGAGGAGGCAGAGAAGACTGGGCGTGAGATTCGCCTTGCCGCCGAACGGGACGGCGCGTTCGAATGCGCGATTGACGTTGTCGCCGCCCGAATGCGCGGTGTCATGCCGCTGGCAATCGGCAATGCCGCGCAGGACGCCGAGTTCGTGGCTGACGGCCATGACGTGACGCAGAAGGACACGGGCGCGCTTCGCAAGCTTGAGTCCGTCGACCTCGGCAAGCTGAAGCGGGCGGCACCCCCAACAGGGCGCGTGGCCGTCTGGGCGCAGAAGCTGCTCGACCTTTCGCCGGCGAACAAGCTGCTCAACGCGAAGGTGTCGAAGGATGTCATGCGGGTGTGCTGCCCCGATCCCGCTTCGCTGGAGGATTGGCTGGCGTCGGGCGAGGAGATTCCCGTCCGCTCGTTCGTCGAGGCGTTCACCGCAAAGGACGTGGCCGACTTCAAGGCGCAGAAGTTCTCCCAGGAGCGGCTCAATGAGATCGTGCAGACCGAATTCGCCTGTCACAGGCTCTGCGTCGAGGACAGCCCCCGCGCCGTCGTCCGATCCATGAAAGACCTGTACCGGCTTGGGCAGAACGATCTTGAGGAGGCGGGTGTCCACACCTTGTTCGCCGCCATCGGGTTCCTAAGCTGGAAGGACCCCAAGCGACGCGGCGACGCGAAACCGTATGAAGCGCCGCTGCTCCTTGTGCCGATCCGGATCGGCAAGACGGCGACGGACGCCGGAATCTGCATTTCCAGGCGTGATGACGAGACAGTCGTCAACACGACGCTCCTTCAGTTCCTGCGCGCACAGTACGGAATCGAGGTGCCGGGGCTCGATCCGCTGCCGCAGGACGACGCCGGGCTCGACGTGCCGCACATCATGCAGATCTTCCGCGAGTGCGTCAAGAAGGCAAAGGACATCGAGGTCGTCGACAGCGCGGCCATCGGGCATTTCTCGTTTGGCAAGTTCGCCATGTGGCGCGACCTCGTGGAGAATCCCGAGGCCCTGCGCAAGAGCGCGCTCGTCAACCACCTCATCAGCGCCGGCGGCACGTTCAACGACGGCATTGAGGTCTTCCCGCCCAACGAGATCGCCAAGCATCTCAAGCCGGGCGAGCTGTACTGCCCGCTCAGCGCGGACTCCTCGCAGCTGACGGCCGTCCTGTATTCGTCGCTCGGAAAGTCGTTCGTGCTGTACGGCCCGCCCGGAACAGGCAAGTCGCAGACGATCGCTAACATGATTGCGCACAATCTCGCCATCGGGCGCAGGGTGCTGTTCGTCTCCGAGAAGAAGGCGGCGCTCGATGTCGTGCACAAGCGGCTGAAGGATGTCGGGCTTGAGCCGTTCTGCCTTGAGCTTCACTCGAACAAGGGCGACAAGGCGTCCGTGATGCGGCAGTTTGCCTCTTCACTTGAACTTGAAAAGACGTCCGCATCCGGGGAGTGGCATCGCACGGCAGAGCAGGTCTGCGCACTCCGCGACGCGCTCGCCGGCTATGTCGAGGCGCTGCACCACCGCTATCCGAACAGGCTGACCGCCTACGACTGCTTTGCGCGGGCGATGGAGAAGGGAGAGCCGAAGTACCAGGAGCTGATCACGGCCGACTGCCTGACGCAGTCCTGGGAGGAGAGGGAAGAGCAGCGCAGCGCGCTTCGCACGCTCATCACGGAAATCGAGAACGTCCCGGACCGCTCTGCGCTCCTGAAGATTCCGCGCCTCAAGGAGCCGTCGTGGTCTGTTCCGTATGAACGTGCCCTCAAGTCGGAGGCCGAGAGGCTGGCGACGGCCTCAAGGCAGGCGCTGGACGCCTATGACGCGATCAGGGAAGCCTTCTCGCTGCCCGATGAAACCGACAGGGATGCGTTGGCGCATGCGGTCGAGCTGCTCAAGGTGTTCAGGGAGGAGAAGCGGGCGCTGGCCGACCTCGGCGACGCCTCGATGACGCCCGAGCAGCTGAAGGCAATGATGAGGGAGGCCGTCGCGCGGCAGAAGGAAGTGGACGATGCCGTTTCCGCAGTGAAAGCCGCAGAGGAGGCGCTTGCCGGCTGGGACATCGACAGGCTCCTCGTCATCGACACCCGTTCCGTTCGTGACCGGGTGGAGTGCGCGTGTCAGGCCGGATTCCTGACGAGGCGTTTCAAGGAGAACGCATTGCTGAAGGAGTACGCTTCGCTCAAGCGGTCTCTCGGACGAATGACCTTGCAGGATCTTCTTGGGGCTTTGGGCAGGACAGATGCCCTTAAGGCCGCGAGGAAGAATGTCGAAAAGGCTCAAGCCGCGCAGAAGGAGGCAAGGCGCGCCGATGCCGACTCGGAGATGTCTGAGACCTCGGAGCTGACGGACGAGCGGATCGCCGGGATTGACCGTTTCCTTGCCGCGTGGGAGGCGTTTCTGTCGGCGTCCGCCGCGTTTGCGGCACATCTTGAAGACGTCCGCGCGTGTGCAGACCCGGCGTCGGCGGCGACCGTATGCGACAGCCTCGTGTCGAACGTCGGGAAGATTCGTCACGTGATGCGCTACAGGCCGTTCAGGAACACGGCGGACGCGCTGGGCGTGGGCGGGTTCGCGGACAGGCTCGAATCCGGCGAGATACCCGCTGCCGACCTTCTCCGCGCGTTTGACGACGCCTATCTCGGCCGGATGCTGTGCCAGGTGGAGGACGCCTGTCCGATCCTGCCGGGCTTCTTCGGGCGCAGTCACGAGGCGAAGATCGCCGAGTTCCACAAGCTGATCGACAAGTATTCAAGGCTGTCCCAACAGGCCATCTTCGCCAAGATTGCCGCAAGGTACCCCGATTTCGGCGGTGGCCATTTCACCCAGGAGGAGAACGTCCAGCTCGGCGCGCTGAAGCGCGAGATGAACAAGAAGCGCGGGCAGACGCCCGTGCGCAAGCTCCTCTCCGACAACGGCGACCTCGTGGTGAAGTACAAGCCGTGCTTCCTGATGAGTCCGCTGTCGGTCGCGCAGTTCCTCGACATGGAGTTCGAGCCGTTCGACCTCATCGTGTTCGACGAGGCCTCTCAGATCGAGGTGTGCGACGCCATTGGCGTGATGGCGCGCGGCAAGCAGGTTGTCGTCGTTGGCGATCCGCAGCAGATGCCGCCGACCAACTTCTTCGGCAAGACAACGCTCGGCGGACTCGAAAAGGAGGTCGAGGACGCCGAAAGCATACTTATCGAGTGCCTCGACGTGGGCTTGCCGAAGCTCTACCTCAACTGGCACTACCGCTCGCGGCACGAGTCGCTGATCGCGTTCAGCAACCACAACTACTACGAGGACGAGCTCTGCACGTTCCCGTCCGTCTCCGAATCGGACCGGCTTGGCGTCAAGTACCATTACGTCAGGAACGGCGTGTACGGACAGGGCACAAACCCGAACGAGGCGCAGGCCGTGGTGGACTACGTCGCCCGCCGCGTGAAGTCCGGGACATTCAGGAAGCGCCCAAGGAGCATTGGCATCGTGACCTTCAACATGCAGCAGCAGCGCCTGATCGAGGAGATGATCGACGCCCGCTGTTCGCAAGACCCCGAACTCAAGGCGGCGCTCTACGGCCTTGACGGCGATCCGGCCTCCGCCGGCGGCGACAAGACGTTCTTCGTCAGGAACCTCGAAAACGTGCAGGGCGACGAGGCGGACGTCATCATCTTCTCCATCACGTTCGGGCCGGACAAGAGCGGGAAGGTGTCGATGAACTTCGGCCCGCTGAACCGTGACGGCGGCGAGCGCCGCCTCAACGTGGCGGTGACCCGTGCGCACGAGCAGATGGTCGTGTTCTCGTCGATGAGGTACACGGACATCCGGGATGACGAGGAGATGGCGCGCGGCGCGCGCGGACTGAGAAGCTTCCTCGAGTACGCCGAGGTCGGTTCGCGGACGTCTGAATGCAAGGCGACGGCCAAGGCCGATTCCGCCTTCTGCTCCATCGTGGCGAAGTTCATCGCTGACCATGGCTACAAGGTCGTCCGCAACATCGGCTATTCCGGCTACAAGATCGACATGGCCGTCCTGAATCCGTACAACGACAGGGAGTACATCCTCGGCGTCGAGTGCGACGGCCCGTCGTATGCGAAACAGCTCACCGTCCGTGACCGAGATGTGCTGCGGGCGTCCGTTCTCTCTCTCGGCGGCTGGAAGATGTGCCGCGTGTGGTGCGCCGAGTGGTATCACGATCGCGAAGGGGCCGAGGCGCGGCTTCTTAAGCTGCTCGACTCCATCAAGCCCGAAAAGCCGATGGACGAGGACGTTGACGAGGATGACACGCCCAAGGAGATCACGGTTGTCGCGACGGTCCGGCCGGACGAGCCGGAAGACGACATCCCCGTGAAGAGCGGCAGTCTGCCGCCACCGACGCCGACACCGCCCCCGACGCCGCCGGCGTCGCCCGCCGCGCCGAAAGATCCCCCGCCTGTGCGGCCCGTATCGCCCGTGGTCACGCCGACGGGCAGCCCACCGCCGCAGGGAGGCGATGAATTCCCGTTCAAGGTCGGCGAGATCGCCAAGAAGGTCATGCCAGTCCTCTTCGGCGAAGGTCGGGCTTCGGCTGAAGACGTGGCGTTCCTTCTTTCGGATCAGGCCATCAAGTTCTTCAAGACGGCCGGCAACAAGGTGCTCAAGGTCGTCACCACGACGCCAGAAGAGGATGCACGCGACGAGAGAGGGCGCAACCGCTTCTACAAGAAGTTCACGGTCAGATTCGGCGAAGCCGAGTACCTGCTGACAAGCCAATGGTTCAACGGCGGGTTGCGTCCGCTCCTTCAGTGGCTGGCGCAGCATGGCCTCGCGGAAGATCGCGTGAAGGAGATCTGCGGGGGAGGCTCCGCCCCTCCGCGTCCCGTCTCCGCAGTGCCGCCAAATCAAGGCGCAACGCCGCAACCGCCGCCCGTGCCGCCGCCACCTGTCCCCGCAATGCCGCCAACGGACACTCCGGCGCCGTCGTCCGGCAGTGGCGCCTTGCCGCTGACGGAGACGGCCTTGGCGAACGTCCGCGCGCCGCTCGCGCTCATGATCGACGGCGGGGACGTGCGCATCGTCTCCTCGTGGAAGGACTGCTACCAGGCGCTCTGCGAGAAGCTGATGGCAGTCGATTCCGCGAAGTTTGACGCGCTTCCGGACCAGCCGCAGTTCCGCCGGTTCTTCGTCAAGGCCGTGCCGCACAAGAAGTACCCTGACTGCTACGCGGCAAAGTTCGGCAGCACAAACAACATCCGTGCCAAGGAGATTGGCAGCAAATCGTATTTCTACATGCCGAACTATGTCGTGCACAACCTGCTGCGGCATTTCGGCATCGATCCGAAACGTGTGGCCGTCAGAACATAAGGAGAAAACCGTGACACTTGCAGAATACCCGTTCATCCAGAACATTCCGTTCGACATCTACCTTGAGGACGCCTATCAGGGCCAATACCTCACAAGCCACTTCCTGTCGGACTTCCGCGTCTGTCCGCTTCTGTACAGGCAGAAGCTCAACGGGGAGGTCATCATCGACGATACGGCGGCGTTCCAGGTCGGACGCGCCACCCATGCGCTCATCCTGGGCGGACAGGAATTGTTCGACGAGGAATATCTCGTCTCTGCCGGCCCGATCAATCCAAAGACGGGCGAGCCGTTCGGAAAGCTGACCAAAGCCTATAAGGACTGGGCGGCGGCGCAGACGAAGAAGATCATCCTCTCATACGAATTCGACTTCATGGCAAGGCTTCAGGAGTCCGTCTGGGCGCATCCCAAGGCGGCGGAACTGCTCGACGGCTGTGTCTGCGAGGGGTCGATTCGCTGCGAGTATCGGGGCGAGAAAGTCCAGATCCGAATGGATGCGTTCAACCCGAACCTGAAGGCCATTGCCGACCTGAAGACCTGCGACAACCTCGACTTCTTCGTCAACGACTGCAGCAAGTACGGCTACGCCGAGCAGATGGCGTTCT
Organism: Verrucomicrobia bacterium UBA1629; assembly: GCA_002321305.1. Taxonomy (GTDB): domain Bacteria; phylum Verrucomicrobiota; class Kiritimatiellia; order RFP12; family UBA1067; genus UBA1067. The sequence goes on from DCMF01000044.1 coordinate 75,624, forward strand.
ATCAGGACGTGTTCAAGACCGCTTCTGGCGGCATTTGTCCTTCCGTCTGGCTGATTGCCGTCGAAAAGCGCATCCCCTATCGCTGTGGCGTCTGGGAGATTGCGCCCGACATGCTGGCACAGGCGCGTGCGCTCAATGAATCCGCCCTCGACGAGCTGAAGGCCTGTCGTGCGCAGGATGTCTGGCCGACACGCTATGAGGAGGTGCGGACGCTGACGCTTCCGTCCAGACTTAAGGCAATCGGCGAACAGAACTGAAACAACCAAGACAGAACAAGGAAAGGGAAAACAGCATGGCAAACGCACTCGACGAAATGACGGGGCCCGTGAACGGGGCCGGACGCGACATCAATGTCATCGAAAGGCAGCTTCCGACGACCGTCGGCTGGGGCTCGACGCTCTTTGAGGTCGTCCTCTGGTGCCTGGGGATCCTCCCCGGCCTGATCTTCCTCTTCATGAAGATCGGCGCGGCAAACTATTTCCGGCGGCTTGAACAGAAGATCCAGGCGGACGCCTCGACCATCGACAACTACCTTGAGCAGCGCGTGCGCATCCTTCAGAACCTTGCCGCCCTTGTCCACAAGGCCATCGACCTCGACAAGGACGTGATGAAGACCGTCGCGGCGTTTCGTGGCGGACGGATCCCCGAAGGCGAACGCAACGCCGTCGCGAACCAGATCGACGGCTGCTTCGGACGCCTCTTCCCGCAGGTCGAGGCCTATCCCGACCTCAAGGCGCATGCCGCCATCGCCGAGGCGATCCAGCAGAACAGCTATCTCCAGAAGGAGATTACCGCCGCACGCCAGCTCTACAACGACACGGTTGCGCAGTGGAACGCCGACATCTTCGACTGGCCGACGAAGCAGATCGTGGCGGCGCGTGCCGGCTATACGACCCGCATTCCGTTCACGGCCTCTGCCGAGATCAAG
>DCMF01000123.1 GCA_002321305.1 Verrucomicrobia bacterium UBA1629
CGGTGCGATCTCGCGGGTCAGCGATGGCATCCCGAGTCGTCGCAGAAAGTCCTCTGGATACGGGCGGCGGTGCAGGACGGCCTGCACGACACCTACTGGCGCGAGCGATCCATGCTCAAGACGGCGGCGCAGACGGCGGCATGAGCAACTTCCACGGCCAATGTCACTTTCTTGTCATACACCCATCAATGGGGGCGAAATGACGGGGGACGAAAGGACGCCAAAATCCCTCACCGGCCCTCGAACTCCCGAACCATGCACGCGCCGACGAGGACAATCTGCCAGCTCATGTAGAGCCACGCGAGGACGATCGGCAGGAACGCGAACGAGCCGTACAGCGCGGACGACTTGGCGATGCCGACCTGCGCGACCGCGCAGAGCTTGAGCCAGCCGCCGAAGAGAACCGCCGTCACGAGCCCGCCCCGCCATGCATGGCGGAAGCTTACGGCGCAGTTCGGCACGACCCAGAAGAAGAAGCCGAACGTGAGCGACGCCATGCCGAGCGTGAACGCGAGGCCGAAGAGGCGCGAGTCGAGGATGCCGATCAGCCCGTCGGACACCCATTTCGTGAGCCACAGCCGCCCCATCGTCGCGACGAGGATGTCCTTCACGGTGTTGAGGATCGGCAGCGACATCGCCACCGTCGCGAGAATCGGCAGCACGACCATGATGAAGAGGTACAGGTACGCGCGCTTCCAGACCGGACGCGCCTTCGCGACGCCGAAGATCTCGTTGAAGCTCGTCTCGACGGACGCGAGCGACGAGATGACCGTCCAGAGCAAAAAGCCGAAGCCGATCCAGCCGAACGTGCCGACGTCGAACGCCTCGACGCGCGCGAAGATCTTGTTCGAGATCTCGCGGGCCTCGCGCGCGAACGCCGTGGCGGCGATGCGGTTCCGCTCCCGCTCGTCGGCGTCAGCCGCCGAGAGCAGCGGCAGGTCCGCCTCCCTCCCGTTCTCGATCTCGACGATCAGCGCGTCGATCCGCGCGTTGATCTGGGCCTTCGCGTAGGCGTCGACCCGGCAGGCCTTCGCCGCGACGAGGATGCAGCAGAGGACGGGTACGACCGCGAGGAGCGAGAAGTACGTCAGCCCCGCCGCGTGCATCGTGCAGTTGTTGTCCAGAAACCGCCGCACGACACGGCACGCCCAGCCATACGCATCCCTCATAGGAACGGCCCCGTCAGAAGCCCCAGCGCGACGCCCGTTCCGTAGACCGCCGCGAGAATCGCCAGGTTCTCGCGCAGACTGCGGTTCGTGCGGAAGAGGACGAGCAGCCCCAGCCCAGAGCCCGTGAAGGACGACGCCATCAGCGCGCCCGCGCTCATCGCGCCCGAACAGTAGAGTTCCGCGCCCGCCACGGAGACGGCGCAGTTCGGGATGAGGCCAAGCGCGCCCGCCGCGAGCTCGCCGAGGACCGGCGTGTTGAGGCGAAGCGCCTGGAGGCAGTCTTCGCCGAAGAAATGGAAGCAGAGCTCGAGCGAACCCGAGACGAGGACGATGAAGAAGAAGATCTCCGCCGTGTGGATCAGCGCGGGCACAAGGACGCCCCGGTGTTCCCGACAGCCGCAGTGGCTGTGTTCGCAGAGGTCATGGACGCGCACGGCGCGGCGCTTCGAGCGCACGAACGCCAGCACGCCATCCACCGAAAAGCCGATGACGACCGCCGCCGCGACCTTCAGGAGGACGATGCGCGCGAGGAGGCCGAGCGGCACCTGCTTCGAGAGCAGGACGGGTATCAGCTCGTCGGACGTCGAGAGGAAGACCGCCAGGAGCGTCCCCGCCGTGACGACGCCGCCCGCATAGAACGAGGCCGCCGCCGCCGAGACGCCGCACTGGGGAATCGCCCCCGCGAGCGCGCCGACGAGCGGCCCCACAGAACGCGCACGCTCGAGAATCCTCTCGAGCGCGCCGCCCGCATGCGCTTCGACCGCCTCCAGGACCAGGTAGGTCGCGAAAAGGAACGGAAGCAGCAGCAGGGTCTCTGTGACGAAGTCTATCACGCCGCAGAGATCGCCTCGTTCGGGCACTGCGCCGCGCAGGCGCCGCAGTCGACGCACTTGTCCGGGTCAATCGTGTAGGGCGTACCCTCGGAAATCGCTTCCGCCGGGCAGGCGTCCTTGCAGCATCCGCATCCGACGCACTTGTCGGCCGCAATCTTGTGAGCCATGGTATTTATCTCCTTCGTTATTTGGTTGGATGGCGCGTATTATAGCACCTCGCCCCACTGTTAGACAACGGTAATTTAAGGCGCCCTTCTCCGTCACGGTTGCGCGAGCGGCGTCAGGACCGGATCCGAATAGGGGGCGGACGGATCCATGCGCGCGAACGAGACGTAGCTCGGCGCGCCCCAGCCCGTGCCGGGGTTGCGTCCGACGACCGTGATGTCCACGCGGTTCGTCGGCGAGAGACCGCGCCGGTTGATCGTCACCTTCGCGACGGACGGCGCCAGCCGCTCGATCTTCACGTCCACGCCCGTCCCGTGCGTCTGCACGAACGCGAACTCCCGCGCGCCCTTCGCCGTGATCGTGAACGCGCGCGTCTCGGTCTCGGCGCGCAGGACGTAGGCCCACGCGAATGCCGTGCCGTAGGTAAGCTCCGGCCACGCCGTCTTCTCGGCGATCGGCTCCGGCTGCACGGCGAGGACCGCAAGCGGCGGGATCGCCTCGGCCGTCAGCGCGGACGCCGCCGCCGCGAGCCGCCGCACCTGCACGCCGTTCGGCGGGAACGCCGTCGGGTGCGCCCGGGCCGTCAGGTAGTCCGTCTCGTTCGTGACGCCGGAAAGCGACTTGCGGATCAGCGTCTGGATCGTCGGCGCGAGCAGGCTGCGGCGGACGATCTCCGCCTTCACGTTCGGCTTGAGCGCGCGCGACGCCTCCAGCGCGGCGCGCAGGTAGGGGAGGTCGGAGTAGCTGCGCCCGGCGGTCGTGATCCAGTACGGCGCGAGCGAGGCGAAGACGTCGCCGTTCGTGCCGACGGGCGGCGTGTCCGCGTTCGAGGGGAAGACCCACGTCTGGTTCGAGAGGTAGAGCTTCGCCATCCGTCCGAGGCTCCCGGCCTCCATCGTCAGCAGCGCACGCGGAATCGACCGCCAGAGGGGCGAGCCGATGAACGCGCGCGAGGAGTTGCCGAAGACCGGGTAGGGGAAGAGGACGTTCGGCGCGTTGAGGTCCATCTGCCGCGCGCGCCCGTCCCGGTCGAGGCTGACGGCCGTCAGCCCCGGATAGTTGGTCACGGTCAGGAGCGAATGCCCGCCGTCCCGGTTCATGTAGAGGTCGCCCGTGTTCCCGCCGGCGGACGCGGGCGCGAGCTTCAGCTGGGCGACGAAGCAGCCGACGTCGAAGTCCCAGCCCAGGTTCTGCTCGCCGAGCGCGATCGGCCGGCCGAAGACGCCCGTCGCGGGCACGGTCGCGAGCGGCCCCAGCAGGAGCGGGCGCGTCCGCATCTCGCGCGCGTACTCGACGAGCTGCGCGTAGCGGGGGAACTTCGCGAGCCGCCTGAGGTCGGCGTCCTTCGCGATTTCGTCCGCATCGCGGAAGCCGCAGTCAATCGCCTTCTCGAGCTCGTCGAAGGCCTCTTCCTGCCGCTTCGCGAAGTAGGCGAGCGAACAGGCGAGGTTGTAGTGCCAGGTCGGGTCGTCCGGCAGGAGCTTGACGCCCTTCCGGCACGTCTCTTCCATCGTCGCGGTATCGCCTTCGCGCAGCGCGACGGTGAACTGGCGGCGCAGGCGGTCATGCTCCGGGAAGCGCGCGGGGTAGTCCCAGATCGAGAGGACGGCGAGAATCAGGGCGAACGCATTCATTTCTTGAACCTCATCCAGCTGGGGAGCCGCACGAGCTTCGCCTCGCGGCTCTGGTTGGTCTCCATCGACTGCGCCGTGCCGATCGACGGCGACTCGAGCGTCGCGAGGCGGTTCAGCAGAACCTGCTGGCGCGTCGCCTGCTGGCGGCGGACGTCCTCGCTGTGCTGGCGCTCGGCGACAAGTTCCTTTTCGCGCGTCTGCAGCTGCTCGCGCAGGGTCTCGACCTCGGCGCGCAGCTGCGTGACGTCCTTCATGTTCTCCGCGAGCCGCGCCTCCTCGGCCTTCCGCTCGCGCAGCTGCGTCGTGAGTTCGCGCACCTTGGACTCGCCTTCGAGCCGTTCCATCTCGCGCGTCCGGCGCAGGTCGTCCAGCTCCTTGCGCAGCTGCGCCGTGCGCGGGTCTTCCGGGCGGTCGCGCAGGGCCTTGCGCGTCATGTCCTCGATGTTGGCCCCCGCGCGCTTGAGCATTTCGCGGCGACGCTCCAGCAGATGGTCGGCACGTTCGAGATGACGCTGCTTGAACGCCTCGAACTCGCGCTTCTCCGCTTCCAGGATGCGCCCCAGCTCCTCGGCCTCGCCCGTCATGATCGAGTAGACGGCGGCCTGGATGTCGGCCACTTCGCTCGCGGCCTGCGGCAGGCGGCGCAGCTCGTCTTCAAGCGCATGGACCTGGTCGCGCAGCTTCGCCTCGCGATCCGCCGCATCCTTCGCCGCGCGTTCGGCCTCCGCCGCCGCACGCGCGGCCTCTTTCGTCACGCGCGCGACTTCCGCCGCCGAGACCTCGACCTGCGTCCGCCGCGCGGCCGCGTCCTTCAGGGCCGCGTCCAGCCGCGTCTGCAGGTCGCCCGTGTGGCGACGCTCCTCGGCCAGCAGGCCTTCGAGTTCCCTGACGCGCGTCTCGTCCACGACGACCTTCTCGACCTCGACGATCTTCTCGACGGGAACCTCGACGACCTTCTCGACAACCTTGACCTCAGGTTCTGTCGCGGCCTCAGGCGCGCCTGGCGCCTCGGCCGGCGGTTCCGGTGCTTCTGCCGGCTCGGGTTCTTCCGCCGCCTTTTCGGCTTCTTCGGCCAGCGGCGCGATTGCGGCCGCCGGCGCGATGGGTTCTGCCGTCGGCGGCTCCTCCGGCGCTTCTGCCGATTCGGGTTCTGCCGTCGGCGCGTCCGCGCCGACTTCTTTCTCGTTCTCGAACGGCGCGCGCGTCTCGACGAGCGTCGCCGACGCCGGCAGGCGCCCGCTCGCCAAGAGCGCCTCGGCCGCCGCGCGATGGAACGGCCCGCGCGGGTTCCCGTCGCCCAAGTCAATCGAGAACCGCAAGTCAAGGAACGGCACGTCCTCCACGCGCCGCCAGGTCTCGTTGTCGCCGGAGACCTCCTGCCCCGGCTGGATGCGCCCCAGCTTCGCCCACTCGACGAGCCGCGCCTCCGTCTCGGGGCCGAACGTCTCGTCCTGCGTCCGCAGATACCATTTCGCCTCGTTCATCCGTCTTTCCTCCCAAACAGGCTTTTCGAAAACCCAAAGCGGCGTCCGCGCGCGAGCTCGCGCTGCGCGGCCGCCTCCAGCGCCGCCATGCGGTCGCGGTCAAGGCCGCCGAAGAGCGAGCCGGGCGCGCGCGGCGGCGGCACCCTGCCCGCCGGCTCGACGACCTCCGGCACGACCAGCTCGGTGCGCGGCGGCGGCGCGACCTCGACGACCTTCTCCACGATCTTCTCGACGACCTTCACCACCGGCGGCGGATCCTCGTCGATCGCGAACTCGTGCAGGCGGTAGGCCTTCGCCGTCGCGGCGAGCTGCCCGCCCTTGAAGAGGTTCGAGACGACCTGCCGGTGGAACGGCCCGAAGAACTTGCCGGGCTCGGTCTCGACGAGCCACTTCATCTCCAGCTCGGCCATGAGCTGCGCCGGCTTCCAGCTGATGCGGTCGGCAGACACGAAACAGGACGGCTCGATGCGGCCGTCCTTCGCCCAGTCGGCCAGCGCGGTGACGTCCGCCGGCCCGTAGACCTTTCCTTCCTCGGTTCTGACGAACCACTCCCTCGAATCAGACATGCCCCATATTATACCAAACGGGCTTCACGGATAAAAGGGCGCGCCATCAGGCCCTGTATCTCGCGGATCGCCGCGTAGGGGTCGGACGCGCCGCAGACGGCGCGGACGACCGCGAAACTGCGCGCGCCCGCCGCGAGGACGGACGGCAGCGTGTCGAGGTTCAGCCCGCCGATGGCCACCGCCGGAAACGGCACGGACGCGATCATGCGCCCCGCCGTCTCGACGCCGAGCGTCGGGTCGGGAACCTTCTTCGTCGGCGTCGCGAAGACGGGTCCGACGCCGATGTAGTCGGGCCGGACGTCGATCGCGCGCCGCGCCTGTTCGGGGTTGTGCGTCGAAAGCCCGACGATCCGCAGCGACGGATAGAGGCGGCGCACGTCAGGGACAGGCATGTCGCCCTGCCCGACATGCACGCCGTCCGCCTCGACTTCCGCCGCGATGGACGGATCGTCGTTCACGATGAAGAGGGTCTGCGTCCCCGCCGTGATCCGTCGGAGCGCCCGGCCGACCGCGACGATCTCGTCGCGCGGCCTGTCCTTCATGCGCAGCTGGACGATTCGGACGCCGGCCTTGACCGCCGCCTCGCAGCAGCGCTCGTAGCCGACGACCGGATCGGTCATGACGAGATAGAGTCCAAAATCCTCCATCCCCCATCCCTCACTTCCCATCCCCCACTTCTCATCCCTCACTTCTCATCCCTCACTTCTCATCCCTCACTTCCCATCCCCCATTTCTCACATCTCATCCCTCACTTCTCACTTCCCCAAATCCGCCGCGACGATCGCGGCGATCTTGCGGCCGCTCTTGAGCATGCCGCCGAAGATCGGCCCCATGCGGAAGCCGCCCTGCACGTTGTTCGCCGCCATGCCGGAGGCGTAGAGCCCCGGATAGAGGCGCTTCGTGTTCTCGACCGTCGTGCGCTCGCCGTCGGCCATCCACATCGGCTTCTCGCCGAGGATGCCGCCCGTCGGGGAGTCGACCTTGACGCCGGCCTTGTGCACGGCCTTGTTGATGATCTCGCTCGGATGCCCCGTGCCGTCGATGAGCGCGCGCGTCGTCACGACGAGCGGATCGACGTGCATCTCCAGCCGCGCGACCGGGTTCCAGTTGATGACGACGCCGGAGACGACGCCCTCGTGCATCACGATGTCCTCGACCTTGACGGTGTTGAAGATGACCGCGCCCGCCTTGCGCGCGCCGAAGATGAGGCCGGAGGCCATCTCGACGGAATCGACGGTGTGGTAGTTCGCGTCATACGGCAGGGTCGTGATGCCGAACTCGCGCAGGATCTCCGCCGCGTCGTTCTGCACCGTGACCTCGTTCATGAGCATGCCGCCGCCCCACGTGCCGCCGCCCGGCGCGAGCTTCGACTCGTAGACGCAGACCCTGAAGCCCGCCTTCGCGAGATCGTGCGCCGCGACGAGCCCGCTCGGCCCCGCGCCCACGATGGCGACGTCGATCGCCAGATTGTCCTGCAGCTTCTCGAAATACCGGCGAACGATCGCGCCGGAGATGACCTCTTCCATGACGGCATTATCTGCCATGACTGTTTCTTCCTTTCCTACGCGGGGATGACCCCGTTCAGGTTCGACCGGTGTTTTCTCAGCGGGGCGCGCACCGTGCGCACCCCGCACCCGGATAAGATGGCGCGGATTATACCATTTCCGTCGGACGGGAATCAATCCCGTCTCGAACAGTCGCGCGGGCGATTTCGAGAAGAATCAGGCTCGCCCCCGCCGGCTCGCCCTTACCTGTTCAGCCCCTTCCGGCTGAGGAAAGTCCAAATCCGGTCGAGCCAGGTGAAGCTGCCCGTGCCGGGCGCGGCGTTCATCTGGAAGCAGTGCCCGCGCGTGGCGAGTGTGTGCAGGTCGCTCTGGACGCCCATGCGGCGCAGCCTCTCCCAGACCTTGACCGACCCCATCGACGCATAGCAGTCCGCGTCGCCGTGGACGAAGCACATGGGCGGCGTGGCGTCGTCGAACGCGAATTCGGGGACGATCACGGCGGAATCTTCCGTGCCGCCCGCCTCGTTCGGCCCGCTCGCGCCGTCCGTCAGCGCGTAGGCGGGGTAGATCGGGCACGCCCACTGGAGCGCGCAGGGCTGCTTGTCGATCTCGTCGACGGGCGCGTAGGCCGGCGTCTTCGCGTTCGTCGCCGTCATGAGCGTGAGGTGGCCGCCCGCCGAGAAGCCCATGAGGCCGATGCGGTCCGGGTCGAGCCCGCGCGCGGGCGCCTCGGCGCGCACCTTGCGGATCGCGCGCTGCGCGTCCTGCCAGGCGGAGAGATGTTTGGGGCCTTTGCCTTTCGGCGGGGGCGGACAGCGGTACTTCACGGCGACCGCCGTCATGCCCTTCTGGTTAAGGTAGTACGCCACCGGCTCCGCCTCGCCCACGTGGTTGCAGCCCCAGTAGCCGCCGCCGGGCACGATCACCTGGATCGCCTTGGTCGTGGGCTTCTCCGGGATGTACCACACGAGATAGGGTTCGTAGGTCTGATACGGCTGCGGATTCGGCTTCTTGCCCGCCGGCCACAGCAGATCCTTCTCCGTGCGCAGCGTACCGTCCGGATGCCAGCGGAGGATTTCGCTCTGCTCGTTCGCCAGCTTGCCGAGATAGCCCATCTGACGCATGAACTCCAGGGCGCGCTCGAACGTGTCCGCGTTGACGACCCCGTGCCCGCGATCCGCGTCGAGGTGCAGTTCGGCTGGAATCTTCATGCGGCGCAGCTGGCGGTAGATCTGCGTGGAGCCGATGGGCGAATAGGGATCTTCCCCGCCGTGGAAGAGGCACATCGGACACGTCTTCGCGTCGAACTTGAAGGCCGGGCTCAGCTTCACGTCCGGGCCGTCGCCCTTCGTCTTGTTCGCGTCCGTCAGGCCGTCCGTCAGCGCATAGGCCGGACACATCGGAATCGCCCAGTTGACGTGGCACGGCAGCTTGTCGAGGTCGTCCACGGACTCGTAGGCGGGCGTGAGCGCGCTCGTCGCGAGCATCACGGCAAGATGCGAACCGGCCGAGCAGCCCATCACGCCGATCCTCTCGGGACTGTAGCCGCGCGCCTTCGCCTCGCTGCGCACGAGGCGCACCGCGCGCTGGCCGTCCGCCCACGCGGTCTGGTAGATCGGCAGCCCCTTCGGACGCGGCGTGCGGTAGGTGAGGTTCACGCACGGAACGCCCGCGTCCAGGAGCTTCTTCACCAGCGGCTCGAACGCCGGGATGTCGCAGCAGCAGCCGTACCCGCCGCCGGAAATGACGATCATGCAGGCGTCGGTCTTCTTCGCCGGGTTCGGCGCCGGATACCACTGCAGGTGCGGCGCGCGGTTCGCGGCGGGGTCGAAGCCCGGCGCCTTCGTCTCGGCGACCGTCGCCGCGATCTGGTGTTCCTGCGCGTAGGGCATCTTCCCCTCCGGCCACAGGTACGTCTTCTCGCCCACGGGCAGGCCGAACACGACCGTCCCCGCCATCAACGCCACCGCGCCGACGATCAATTTCATTCTCATCCGTTTCATCTTGTCAGATTCTTTCCTTTTCTGGTTGTGCTGCGTAGTATACGCTTTCTCCGCTCTCGCCGCAAGGGATGGCATGGAGGTTCTTCGAGAGGGTTTACAGGATTCAGGTCAGACAGGTCTGACATGATTGCCACAGTAGATTGCCACAGCAACGTCCAATCTCACCACTGGTAGTCACACCGGAGATGCATCCCATCCCTCCGAAGTCGCTCGACATCCTCTCTGTCCATGTCCACGACCAGCGGGCATTCCTCATGCAGGATGCGCGAGAGTTCGTCTTCGTCACGGCATTCAATCTGCCGCGAATACGTGTAGGATTCGGTTATCTTGACATTGAACTCCATCTTGGGCCTCGCACTGCATGGCCCGTATTATACCAAACGCCTCCAAATCCGGCAGAGGCCCTTTTCAGCCACCAAAGTAGTGCGCCTTGATTTCGGAGTAGGATAGGCCTTCAAAGAACATCTTCCCAGCAATGGTGGGATTGAGCTGGCGAACGGCGTCGAGGGGGAAGACAGCCAGACCGCCCATCACGGACACGTTCTCCGCCCGAACGAAGAACAGGGGATTGATCTTGTATCGGGAGATTCCACGTCCGCCTCGTGGCTGCGCCGCCACAAGAGACGAAACTGGAAGCGAAACGCGCCCGTCGATGACGGAGGCGCCCTTCTCCTGCAACATTCGTCGAAGCGCAAGAGGCGTCCAGACGGCGTAATGGTTTCGCCCAGCCGGACGGATCTCACCTTCCGTCTTCGCCCAGAGGGATACCTGATTGACCGGGATCATGACAAGGATCTCGCGGACATCTTCGGTGCAGACGACGTCGGCGAACTTCTTGGCGCAGTAGTTCTCGACAATGGCCTCGTTGACGCTTTCCGTGCTGAAGTCATGCACATTGCTGCCCATGACGCGGAAGAAGTTCAACCCGGCCTTTTCCTTCAGCATCGACCCGAATTGCGGATACTGCGCAAGGAATGCGCCTGTGACGCGAAGTTCTCCGCCCTCTCCGTATTTGGGGAGATCCGGTTCGCTTGTCTTTGCGCCGGGTTCCTTGAACTCAATCGTGAATATCTTCAGATCGAAGACCGTGATCAGCGCACTGTCAACGCCGCCGCATCCGCCGGCCTGTATTAGCATTCGGCGTCCGTCCGGCGTCATGTACGCATAACGCGGACGTAACGCATATGACGAAAGGAGACGCACCACTTGCGGGGGGAGAAACGTGGCATCGACGAGGCAGTTCCGAAAGACCGTGAGCCGGAAGATGTCTGCCATCGCCTGCGCATAGACGCATTCGCTGAAGACGGCAGACTGGATATTGCCGCCCATCTCAATGTGCTGGACAATTTGGTGGTACAATGCGGGACACGACTGTCTGAACCCATCCAAGCCCAGAATCGGATCGCGGCCATTCCTGATGGCGTTCCAAATCCCGTTTCGCCGGGCTTTCCCAAGCAGGACTTTCCGACTCGGCAGGGAATAGAACTCGGACATGATCTCACGCTGGTTGAACGTCAACTCAATTCTCTCTCTCATAGGCTCACCTCGAAGGCCATGTTGGAATGGACGACATCAAAGACACGCGCGTTCTGCTCAATACCCAGGACGCGCAAAAACCTTTCGTTGATCGCATCACGGAACGACCTTGGATATTTCACGTTTTCCTGTACCCCGACATTCGCCTTGCGGATGACGTACTTTCCACGCTCTCGGATCATACGCCGTGCCATCTCGCGGCAGAAGCGACGGTCTGATTCGCCTAACAACCCAAAGAACAGCGGCATACGGAGCAACAGGCCCTTCGGATAGGTTATGCCGCCGTCAAAGAGCCTCCAATGCCAATAGGCGAAAGATGAATTGATCATGCAGAACACGTACCAGTAGACCTCCTCGTCGGCAAAGGACAGCGCGACCTGTCCCTTTCTTGCCAACCGCTCTTCCGTGGCGACCGTAAAGTATCTGCATGTGTTCGGCATTGAGAGGCAATGCCCGCCAAACGGAGAGATATGCGTCAGGACAACCGAATCGCTTTTCATGACCCATGCCCTGTACACGTCCTCAAGCCGCCGGTCGCATTTGACGAACATCGGGTTGTCTGGCGAAACCAACTGTCTTCGGCTTCCAAGGAATTCCTCAAGCGCCCTGCACGTCATGAGGCGCGTCCGCTCGATGCTTTTGAATCGTATGAGCGGACTGAACCGAAACCCCCTGACATCCGGCAAGTCTTCGACGACGGTGATGGCGGCGCGTACCGCGTTGCCCGTATTGGAGTTGAAGATGCCGTGCTTTCGCCCGCAGAAGATTGCGCCAGGCACATTGTCAAAGGAGACGACGAAACCCGTCCGCTCGTTCATGATTCGACGGAGCGGATAGAACTTCTCGCCGCCAATGAAACTGTACGGCGTGATGACGACCGACGCATGGCTCTGAAGGAATATCTTCTCCATGAACGCCGCGTAAAGCTCTTTGGCATTTAGAACGACCGCCGACTGCCGCCATGTGGAGGGAATGTCCTTGACCGCCGCATAGGGCGGGTTCGAGATGACCTTGCTACCAGCTGGCAGTGAGACCCGTTCATCAAGGAAATCGCCGCACTGCACCTGTACGGCGGGCAAGACCTCCGTACCGTAACGGATTCCGATCGAGACAAGGCAAATGCTGAGGGCCGTCTCGTCCAAGTCGTACAGGTGGACCTTCCCGGATTGCAGCAGACGGGTAGCCTTCTCCTTGCCGAGTCTGTCAAGATAGGCGAGAATGAGATTTCCAACGCCACATCCGACGTCACAGACATCCTCACCCGGCAGGCGTTCAAGCCATTCGGCCATGACGTCCGCAACATCCCCCGGCGTGTAATACTGCCCATTGTGCTTCTTGTCGAACTTGTCCTGGACTGCAAGCCCCTCTTCATAAAGTTGCCCTAGCGACTGGATCTGCAGGAACTCGCCTTCCCCATGTTCAAGCATCCAGTGGCAGATTCGTTCCCAGCATTTTGACAAGCCGAACGTTCGGATATCATCCCGATACTGCGTAAGGTCATAGTCCAAGAAATCGAGACCCTCGTCCACGCTGTCCAGAAACGGCGGATGCCATTCGGCTTTAGATGGAGGGGGGTGGGGAAATGTGTCGAACGTAAAGGAAAGCTGTGCAACCGCAGTAGCTGCGTCACAGAGAAAACGCCGTCTGGACATGTCAGGCATTGTGATTGGACTGTCGGCGATCCGGATACCACACGCCTAAGCACGATGGCAGATGGAGCTCACGGCAAGGCGGAATCGGTAGATTTCGCCACAAACCCGTTATACCCTTCTGAAGCACAGCCCGCTCGTCGATCTTGCGCTGCTTCTGTCGCAGGGCCAGTCCCAAAACATGAAAAGAGAGCGCATTACCTCTTCATGCACTCTCCTGAAGCCCTACCACAGGCTTATCGTGAATGCATGAAGAGACAATGCGCCCAGCGGGGCGCATCATCCACTCACATGCCGTTCACGATTTGAAACAGTGGTAGTATTTCAGGAGAACGACTTGTTAGCGTTGACGCTAAATCATCTCATGCGGTCGCGGGGTGGAGCGCGGCGGTGCGCCGCGTCAGTTCCCGACCTATAGGCCCCTCGGCGAACCGAGGGACAGCGCGAATTATACCAAAATCGGGCAAGGCTGTGGGCTTGTCACGGCTGGTGTCGGCTGAGGTTGCCCGGATTGGGGCAGAGGTTCGTCCTCATGTCCCATTCACCGCAAGATAACCGCTATTCCCGTCGTCGAGACCTCGACGTCGAACCGCTCGTTTCGGCTGTCAGGGCCGCGTGCCGTCAGCCGCAGCGTGTCCCAGTTCGCGTCATAAAGCCAGCTCGGAGGCGCTGCGGTGACGGCGGCGAAGACCTGACCGACTTCGTTCGAGACAGCGAGGCCCCGCATCACGCGATGCTTGAGGGCACAGTTCCAAAGCAGGGTTCGATCAGCCTCGCCCGTGCCGACGGACGGTTCCTCGAACCGCTCGCCCGTCGGGACGCGCTCGATGAAGTACCGTCCGCAGTCCCAGCCGATCCGGACATCCGACTCTCCGAAGGAGAGATTGCCGTCACCGTCGTCGTCCCGTCCGAAGGCGATCTCGACGTTGTTGGACGGAGTTCCCCTGAACGCGAGAGCGAACGTCAGCCCGCACACGCTGGGCATCGCCTGGTCAAGCGGATGGCAGGCCGTCACCTCCGTGTCGGCGAACTCCGGCGCGGGAAGCGGCGGCAGGGGACGAGCGAGGGCCGCTGCGAAGCCAATGAAGACGAACAATGAAGCAAGGGCTGATTTCATGTCACACTTCCCCTGTCACGGCTGGCGCATGCCGATGTTGCCCGGATCGGGGCAGAGGTTCGTCTTCATGTCCCATTCGAGATTGCGGTCGAGCGGCGTCGGGTTGAGGTAGTAGAGGAAACGCACGGAAATGACGCCGCGTTCAAGATCGCCCGAAAACTTGAAATCGCCGTAGACCTTGCCGTAGTAGGCTTCGACAAGGTTGCCCTTCTCGTCGTACCTGGAGCGTATGCGGAACGTGTAACATCGGTTTTCGTCCATGTCGTCAAAGCGCTTGCTGTACCATTCGCCGCCCATGGAAAATCGCTTGTGCCGTCCCTGTCGACGAACAATGCGCATACTCCGTCCTTCATCGCTGCCGTGCCGGATCTTGATTCCTGAAGTAGGATCGGCATACAATTCAGAAATGCTGTCATCCGCACCTGTCGGCCGAATCGTCTGGACGAGATCATAAAAGAACACGTCTGCCTCCGCACGAGCGGCAACGCTATATTTCCGATCCTTTCCCGTGATCTGCAACTCCGACGCAATTTCCAGATCGGCGGTCTCGCCATGCCCATACGGCGGCAGCCAGTCCCCCTTCATCATGTCGAGGCGCAGAACGGCGTTCGTCCCTTGAAGGCCGAGAAGACCCTTGCGCCAATTGCGCCATTCGACCCGTTTGACCATGAGAGGGATTGGATGTTCCACTCGTTGAAGCGCAATCGTGACAACGTGATCATCAGGTTGCCAGACACCAAATAGATTCTTTGATGCGTATTGTTGCGACTTGTTACCCTTATAATACGCACCGGGCTTCCACGCTGTGCAGGACAAATGCCCTGTGTTCGTCTTGCCGGAGAGTTGACACCGCCCATGAGCATCGGTTTCTCCTTCCGCTGTAATAATCGGGGTCTGTTCTGACCATGCACGCCAGCCGATATCCATCTCGAACCAAACTTTGACAGATGCATTCGGCACAAGTTCTCCAGACAAATCGTCAACGACATCAATTGAAATGTTGGCCGTTTCGGCCATTGACAACATCGTAGTGCCAATAACCATGCAAAACATTGATACAATCATATTACCTCGCATTTAAGGAGCTCCTTTCAAGATCAAGTGGAATAAAACCGTCATGTAGAAATAAGCTATGTTCTTTATGTCCGAGTGAAACCATTTCGGATTTCCATCCTTGGCACGTGGCCATTCGTCAGAAGCACAGTCCTGAAGGTTTATGTTGCCGCTCACACCGTCCGTCGGATTCCGCCCCGCCGCGAAGGACTCGGCCGGGATGGCGTCGCCGAGCATCTTCGCCCGCAGCTCCGCATTCGCAAAGTCCAGCGCGTTCGTCGAGGTCATCCGCTCGTCATTGAACGACGTGAAGAGCGGACTCGCAATCAGATCGTCCCTCGTGTAGTCCTTGAAGTAAGAGGCGTTGAACCCGGAGAGCGGGATGTAGGCGAGCGGGTTGGCGACGTGCCGCGCGTTGATCCCCCAGCCGCCCTCGATCTCCGCCCCGGAGAACAGGACTGCGTTCACGCCGTACCAGAGCGCGCAGCCCTTGAAGAGCTCCTGCTTCGACCACGCGCCCCCGAAGTCCTCCGCCTCGACGCCGAAGACCTTCGCCTGCGTCGGGTTCGCCAGCACGTCCTCCGTCGGCGAGTAGAAGTTGACCGCGTTGCGGATTCCCGCGAACCGCCCCCGCCAGGAGAGCCCGGCGCGGAAGTCGCCGGCCGCCGAGGCGAAGAGGTTGGCGAAATGCGAGGCACGGAAGCGCGGGTCGAGGCCCTTCCACGCCCCATCGACCATCAGGTCATCCTGTTCCTCTGCATAATACGCCTCCATCGGCACGGCGGCGTTGAGCATGCAGTACCGCGAATACGCCAGCCCGTGGTCAACGGCGGCGGCGGAGACGAGCATGTTGCCGAGCGAGTGCGCGAGCATCGTCTTCGCGCCCGGCAGCCCGTCGCAGAGCGCCTTGAGGGCGGGGGCCGTCATGAAGGCGTGCCGGACGTTGACGTAGTAGTT
>DCMF01000023.1:0-6874 GCA_002321305.1 Verrucomicrobia bacterium UBA1629
TCACTTTCTTGTCATACACCCCACGATCCCGCACAGCAGCGCGAATCCGGTCTATAGAAGAACTGAAGCTTCCCGTTCGCGCTTCCGCTCGACTTGCGAGTCTTCCCAACGGTTTTCAGCACAGCGAGAAGATCTGCATCCAACGGCCAACTTCCAAACAAATCCAAGTCAACGCTGATTCGATGTCCAAGCTGCAGGGCTAACGACGTTCCCCTGACGAGACACGTCTTGGCAAACGCGGGCAAAGACTGGAGTAGTGCGCCACCTTCTTGCGCAGGTCGGACAGCTCGCCGCGCTCCAAGAGACGCGCTCGATCACGTACCGGCGGTGCGTCTGCTCGTCAATCGTTTCGGGATCGACATCCCAGAAGAGCTCTGGCGCAAGCGAATGAATGAATGTGCTCATGAATCTTTATCTTGTTGCCCGACAGTATAGCACAACTCGGAGCTTGCATAGTTGCATAGAAAGCAAGAGCATTCGTCTTTAGCCGCAAGGCGCGGCTTCGCCGCTGACGCAAAGAGGGCACAAAGACCAAGCCATCCCGCATAGGGTCATGATCTTGCAAGGCTCTATTTGCGAGAAGGCCTCTCTGCGCCCGCCTTGCATCCCCTCTGCGGCTAAGACTTTATTCCGCCGTCCTGTCACAATTATCCAGACTGTCCATGGACACTTTTTCCCGCAACAAAGGCACGCGAATTTCATTTTAATGAAAACACAGGCTTCGTTCCCCCTTGCGCCCAGCACTCTTAAATGATATTATTCACTCTGATGAACAAAAAAGAGATTGGGCAGGCCATCGTGGAGCGTCGTGACACGCTCGGCGTGACGCAGGCACGGCTCGCCAAGCTGAGTGGCGTGTCGGTTCACACGCTCTCGAACCTGGAGACCGGCGAAGGGAACGTGACGCTCGACACGCTGCACAAGATCGCATCCACCCTCGGCTACCGCGTGAGGGTCGGCGTATGAATCGCGGCACCGTCTACTATCGCGACATCCCCGCCGGAACGCTCGAACGAAGCGCCGCAGGCTACGTCTTTCGCTACGATGACGCCTACCGCGCGGACCCGTCCCTGCCCGACATCTCGGCGACCCTGCCCAAGGCCCAGCCGGAATACCGGTCCAAGTTCCTGTTCCCGTTCTTCGCCGGACTCCTGGCCGAGGGGGCGCAGAAGGAGCGGCAGTGCCGCGAACTGCACATCGACGAAAAAGACCTGTTCACGCGCCTTCTCGAAACCAGCGCCTATGGCGCGATCGGAGCCGTCTATGTTACGCCTTGACTTCGCCGTCGCCGACCTCGCCCTGTCGCGGCATGCCGACACGACGCGCCGCGCGTCGATCTCCGGCGTCCAGGACAAGGTTCAGCTCAAGCGCACGGGACGACGATTCCAAATCGTCGAGTCCGGCGGCGACTACATTCTCAAGCCCGTCCCGCCGCTCTCGCCCGCACGACTTCCCGCCGACATTCCCGCGAACGAGGCCCTGACGATGGACCTCGCAGCCGATGTCTTCGGCATCCGCACGGCCGACAGGACGCCCAAGTCGCCCGCCCGGAAGCGCGAGCACCGTTGCCCCGAAGCTCGCCGCACGTCGGCAAGCGACAAAATGAGAGGTACTGTCGCGCAGGGACTCAAATCCCGCCGAAGCCGCATTTCACCCGGAAGGTGAAGGCGTCGCCACTCCACCCCCCCTGCAGATAAAGGCTGAAGTCGTCCAAAGGCGGCTTCAACTGCGACAGTTAGGTTGAACGGAGGGCCCAAGCGCAATCACGTTATTCAATCGAATAATGTGATTCACAACCACATTTTCCGATTGAATAATGTGATTTGGATTTGCTATAATACGCGCAGAGGCACTCATCATGTACAGGCAATCATCCGAATCTCTCATCAAGTGGAACAGTTCCTCCAAAAGGAAGCCGCTCATCCTGATGGGTGCGCGACAAGTCGGCAAGACTTGGCTGATGAACGAGTTTGCCAAGACCTATTATCCAGACGACACCGTTCGAATCGACCTTCAGAGGAACGAGTCGCTGCAACGGCAAATCGACGCCTCCGATCTAAACCCCTCTGGGCTGATTGACCTCATTCAGGCTTTCACGGGAAAGACCATCACGCCCGGCAAGACGCTGCTCATCATCGACGAGATCCAGGAATCGCCCAAGGCGCTCAACAGCCTCAAGTACTTCAACGAGGAAATGCCCGACCTGGCCGTTCTCGTCGCCGGATCGCTACTCGGCCTTTCCATGGGGAAAGCGGACGACAGAAAGCAACCGCGCAAGAACTCGTTCCCCGTCGGGAAAGTCAGCTTCCTCGACATCCACCCGCTTTCCTTCGCCGAGTTCGTCCAGGCCATCGACACCCCTGCCCATCTGCAGCCCCTGGAAGACGGGAACTGGACAATCCTTGACGGGCTTCACGGCCTATACGAAACCCTGTTGCGCAAGTACCTGTTTGTCGGCGGCATGCCAGAGGCTGTCGCCGAATTCGCCAAGACCGGCGACTACACGTCCGTGCGACGCATCCAGTCGGACATTCTCCTGTCGTACGATGCGGACCTCGTCAAGCATGCGCCGCCTGAGCAGCTTGGAAAGATCCGCCTCCTCTGGCACAACATTCCCGCGCAACTGGCCAAGGAAAACAAGAAATTCATCTACACGGCGCTCAAGTCCGGCGCGCGGGCGCGCGAATACGAGACCGCCCTTCAGTGGCTGCATGACGCCGGCATGATCCGCCAGGTCTTTCGCGTGTCGCCGCCGAGGCTGCCGCTGTTCTCGCATCAGGACTTCGCGGCGTTCAAACTCTACCTGCACGACGTCGGGCTTCTCGGCGCAATGGCGGGGCTCACGTCGCAGACGCTGCTCGACGGCAACGCCCTTTTCACGAACGTCCGAGGATCGCTGACCGAGCAATACGTCCTGCAGGAACTCGTTGCGACGAATCTCACCCCGTACTACTGGACGTCCAATTCCGGCAATGCGGAAGTCGAATTCGTCGTCCAAGGCGAGACGGCCGTCTTCCCGATCGAAGCCAAGGCCGGCATCAACACAAAGGCCAAAAGCCTCAAGACCTTTCGCGACCTGTTCACACCGCCTTATGCGATTCGCACATCTCTCGCCCCGCACAAGGACGGACGTGCGACCAAGGACATTCCGCTCTATGCCCTTGGCGCCCAGCTACCGCACCTGCTGACCGCAGGCCTCGCACCCGCCAGCCCATGAAGAAGAACATCCTCGTCCTGCTCTGGTCGTCGACCATCGCCTCCGGGCGCGACTTCCTCGCCGGGTTCGCCGCACGCGCACGGCCGCGCACGGACTGGCGCCTGCACCTGCGCATCGCCAAGAAGACGGTCGAGCCGAACATCGTGCGCGCCATCCGCGCCGGCGGCTACCACGGCATCGTCACCGACGAGGACACCTACCTCGCCCTTCCCGCCGGCACGATTCCCGACGCGACGTCCGTCGTCGTCTTCGGCACGTATGACCCGGACGCCCCGGCGAACGTCGCCTACGTCCAGAACGACAACGCCGCCATCGCGCGCTTCGGCGGCGAATACCTGCTCTCGCTCGGACGCTTCCGCTCGTTCGGCTTCGTCCCGACGGAGGACGAGCACGGGTGGTCGCGCATCCGCGCCGAGGCCTTCGCGCAGGCCGTGCGCACACGGCAGCACGGCGCCTTCGTCTTCGACCCGAACGACCGCACCCTTCCGCTCAAGGCGTGGCTCCGCTCGCTCCCCAAGCCCGCCGCCGTCATGGCCGCCTGCGACACGACGGCGCTGGAGGTCGTCGAGGCCTGCAAGCGGGCGCGGATCGCCATCCCCAGCCAGGTCTCGGTGCTCGGCGTCGACAACGACGAGCTGCTCTGCGAGTTCGACTCGCCGACGATCAGCAGCGTCCTGCCGCGCCACGACACCGTCGGACAGCTCGCGGCGAAGACGCTCGCGCGCCTGCTGCGCGGTCGGACGGGGGACAGGCCCCTGTGCGAGATCTGCGACGAGCAGACCGTCGTCGAGCGCGAATCGACCGCGCCGATCAGCCCGGCCGTCCACCTCATCACCGCCGCGCTCGACTACATCCGGCAGAACGCGACGAAGCCGATCTCGGCCGCCGACGTCGTGCGGCACCTCGGCGTCTCGCGCAGCCTCGCCGACCTCCGCTTCCGCCAGTACCAGGGCGAGACCATCCGGGAGACGATTCTCCGGACGCGGCTGGAGGAGGTCAAGAAGCGGCTCGTCTCGACGCAGCTGCCCGCCGCGAAGGTCGCGCGGATCTGCGGCTTCGCGGACATCCCCCACCTGCAGACCGTCTTCAAGAGGCGCTTCGGCCTCCCGATGGGTCAGTGGCGGCGGCATGAGGCGTCTCTCCGATGACAAAACGTTCAACTAACTGTCGCAGTTGAAGCCGACCAAAGGCGGCTTCAGCCTTTATCTGCAGGGGTTTGGGCGTCGTGACGCCTTCACCTACTGGGTGAAATGCGGCTTCGACGGGATTTGAGTCTCTGCGCGTCATCGGCGTTCCGCCGACTGCGTCCTGCGGAACGTCGCCGGGACTGAAGCCTGCGGCTCTGCGCGAGGCGTGACACGCGGCCAACGACGTTTCGAGGTGGGCGCGCAAGCCTTTTCGTGCCTCGACGGACGGGCGGGCGGTTTTCGTGTCGCACCGCAAGGTGCACGTTCGTGCCAGCGCCGTCGCGAGAGCCCGAACGGGCGAGGGTGCGGAGGCGACGCCGGGCGAAAACGGAGTTTTCAGCCCCGGCGGCGCGGGCGCACCCTCGGCCGCGCAGCGCGCGGTCTCATAGATTTTCGCAATCAGCTTTTGCTATAATGCCATTCCATGAAACGCATCGGACTGATCATCGAGCGACATTGGCACTACGGGCGGCGCCTGTGCGAGGGCATCGCCGCCTGCGCCCGCGAACGCGGCGACCTCGCCCTTGAGTTCCCCGCAGGGGGCTTCCTCGACTCGCCCCGCGACCTCCGGCGGTTTGACGGCCTCATCGCCCGCGTCTGGAGCGCACCGATGGCGGACGTCCTGAAGGCGTCGGGACGTCCGACGGTCGACGTCTACGGCGGCGTCCCGGATGCCGGGCTTGTCCTTGCAGACCAGAACGCCCGGAAGATCGGACAGCTCGCCGCGCGACATTTCATCGAGCACCGCTTCACGCGCTTCGCCTTCTGCGGCTACGCCTGCCAGCGCTACTCGGTCCTCCGCCGCGAGGCGTTCGTCCGCGCGCTCAGGCTGAACCGCTTCGACTGCGCCGTCTTCGAGGACTGCGGCTTCTCGTCCGAGAAGTTCGGGCGCAAGATCCTCGGCAAGGGCGACTACGACTTCGGCATCAGGCCCCGTGCGCTCCAGAAGTGGCTGCGCACGCTGGAGAAGCCCGTCGCCGTCTTCTGCGCGCACGACCTCGTGGCGCTCAATCTCGTGCAGACCTGCCAGTCGATCAGCCTCGACGTGCCGCGCGACGTGGCCGTGCTGGGCGTCGACAACGACCCGCTCCTCTGCGACTTCACGAACCCGACGATCTCCTCCATCGACCCGAACCCGTTCGGCATCGGCTTCGCCGCCGCGCAGACGCTCGCCACGTGGATCGACAGCCCGGCGAAGCGTCCGCCCGATGCGCACCCCGCGCCCGACGGGCTGGTCGAACGGGCCTCGACGCAGGTCTATCCCTTCCGCGAGCCGTGGCTGTCGGACGCGCTCGTCTGGATCCGGCGCAACGTCGCGCGCAACGTCAACGCGACCGAGCTGTTCGCCTACCTGAAGCTCTCGCACACCACGGTCGAACGCGCCTTCCGCGCGGAACTCGGCACGAGCGTCAGCCAGGAGATCGCCAACGTCCGCATCGCGGAGGCCCAGCGGCTGCTGGAGAAGACGTCGCTGCCGCTCGCGGACGTCTGCGCCCGCGCCGGCTTCTCGTCCAAGGCCTACTTCACCGCCGCCTTCCGCGCCGCGACCGGCACGACGCCGCTCAAGTGGCGAAACAGTCCGCCGAAAAGCCAGGCCTGACTGCGACCGTACCGCACACAGCGGCGCTGCCGAATGTCATGTCGATCCGCCCCTCGTTCGTCTTCACCTCCGCCTCCGCCGCGAAGAATGCGAGAGCTAACCGCTCGCCTTCTCACACGATTAGCGTTCGCCCGCCATCTCGAAGACGAGCTCGCCGCCCTGCGCGATGTCGGCGTGGCGGATCTTTCCGTCCGTGACCGGCCGGCCGTTGAGCGTGACCGACTTCACGTACTTGCCCTCCTTCGTGAGGCCCTTCGCGATGACGGTGAACGCCTTGCCGTCCGCAAGGCGCAGGGTCGCGCGCGGCACCTGCGGCGCGCCAAGGACGTACTCGCCCCCGCACGGGTCGAACGGGTAGAACCCCATCGCCGAGAACACGTACCACGCGCTCATCTGCCCGCAGTCGTCGTTGCCGCAGAGCCCCTCCGGCCCGACGTGGTACTGCGTGTCGAAGACCTCGCGGATGCGTTCCGCCGCCTTTTCGGGATGGCCGACCTGCGGGTAGAGGTAGATGACGTGGTGGCTCGGCTCGTTGCCGTGCACGTACTGCCCGATCATCCCGGAGATGTCAACCGTGCAGTTCGCGCCCGCCACCCGGCTCGAAGCCCGGAAGAGCGCATCCAGCCGTTCGGTGAACGCCTCGCGTCCGCCCATCGCCGCGACGAGGCCGGGGACGTCCTGCATGACGTGCCAACTGTACTGGAAGGCGTTGCCCTCCGTGAAGTCGTTGTCGTTCTCCGCACCGTGCCCGAAGGCGTACGGGTCGAACGGCGTACGCCACGTCCCCTTCGTCGTCTTGCCGCGCGCGAAGCGGATCGACGGGTCGAAGACGTTCTTCCAGTAGCCTGCGCGCTTCGCGAAGAACGCCGC
>DCMF01000023.1:6924-7069 GCA_002321305.1 Verrucomicrobia bacterium UBA1629
CGCCGCCCCGGGCTTGCCGAGCACCGCCGCGAACCGCGCCGCGCAGGCGTCGTCGTAGGCGCACTCGAGCGTGCGCGAGACGGACTCGCCCTTGATGACGTCGCACGGGAAGCAGCCGTACCTGTCGTAGAGGTCCCAGTTCTCC
>DCMF01000112.1 GCA_002321305.1 Verrucomicrobia bacterium UBA1629
GGGTCTTCGCCGACCGTGTAGGTCAGCACGTCGGAGTCGATGGTGTTGTCGGTGATGGTCTGCTTCTTCATGGCGTCCTTTCCTCGTGCGCATTATAGCACATTTCCGGCAGGGGGATGCAGCCGCGCACGCCGGCCTCCCTGCGCCCGCTCATCGCCGGCGGGCGGCGGGGGCCTTGCCCGTCAGCAGCTTGGAGATCCCGACAAGCGTGCAGGTGAAGATCAGCATCAGCGTCGAGAGCGCGAAGACGCTCGGCAGGTTGCGCGAGTGCTTCGTCATCGAGCTCACGTACGTCGGGAAGGTGTTCGTGCCCGCGCCGTTCACAAACGACGTGATGACGACGTCGTCGATCGACAGCGTGAACGCGAGCAGCCCGCCCGCGATGATGCCCGGCAGCAGGATCGGCAGCTCGACCTTGAAGAACGTGTACCACGGCCCCGCGCCGAGGTCATACGCCGCCTCGACGATGCGGTCGTCGAAGTCCTGCAGGCGCGCCAGCACCGTCATGACGACATACGAGACGCAGAACGTCACGTGCGCGATCAGGATCGTCCAGAACCCGCAGTCGACCTTCGCCGCGACGAAGAGCATCAGGAGCGAAATGCCGATCAGGATGTCCGGCATGACGAGCGGCGTGTAGACGAGCGCGTGGTGGATCGTCTGGAGCCGCCCCTTCCAGCGGTGCAGCGCGAGCGCGGCCGTCGTGCCGAGGACGCAGGAGACGAGCGTCGCGAGTCCCGCGATGGTGAGCGAGAGCCAGAAGCTCTGCAGGAGCGGCTTCACCGCGTAGCTGCCGGAGAAGATCTGCTCGTACCACTTCGTCGTCAGGCCGAGGAAGTGGCCGCGCGCGTCGAGGAAGCTCATCGTCGTGCCGTTCGGGACGAACCCGTAGGCGACGACCAGCACGATCGGCACGTAGAGGAACGCGAGCACGAAGCCGAGGACGGCGACGGAAAAGAGCGAGCGCTTCATCGGCCGCCTCCCGAGACCATGAGCCGCGCCGTCTGCGCGTCGAGCCGCTTGCGGTCGCGCGCGTCCTGCCGCCTCTTCCACCACATCGCGAGCGCAAGCGGCACGAGGACCGAGACGGCCATCAGCGTCGCGAGCGCGCTCGCGTGCGGGATGTTGCGGTTCTGGATCGCGCGCATGAAGATCTTGTTGCCGATCAGCACGCAGTTCGTGCCGCCGAGCATCTGCGGGATCACGTAGGAGCCGATCGCCGGGATGAACACCATCAGGATCGCCGAGACGACGCCCTGGCGGATGCCGGGGATGAAGATCTTGCGGAAGGCGTAGAAGTTCTTCGCGCCGAGGTCGCGCGCCGCCTCCAGGAGCGCGAAGTCGAACTTCTCCGCCGCCGAGTAGATCGGCATGATCGCGAACGGCAGGAACGAGTAGACCGAGACGAGGACGACCGCCGCCTCGGAGTCGAGAATCGTCGAGCTCGCAGGGTCGACGTGCCCGGCGGACGCGAAGCCGATCCAGACGAGCGCGTGCTGGACGAATCCCGGCAGCCAGTCGAAGAGCCATTCGCGCGTCTGGAGCCAGACGAGGTAGCAGGACTGCAGCCAGCCGTCGGGATGCAGCATCGTCTTCCACGCGAAGACGCGCACGACGAAGCTCGTCCAGAACGGCAGCATGATCGACCCGGCGACGATCGCGCGCCACTTCGTGTTCATGCGGGCGATCGCGTAGGCGCAGGGCAGCGCGAGGACGATCGACCAGACCGTGATCTCGAAGGAGATGCGCAGCGTGTTCCAGACGATCGCCGGATAGTCCGGGTCGACGAGCTCGCGCCACGTCGACATCGACCAGTCGCCGACGCCGCCGGAGGCGTCATGCCCGTGGAACGTGAACGCGAGCACGATCACCGCCGGCACCGCGAAGAACAGCGCGAGCCACAGGAAGCTCGGCGCGGTCACGAGCCATTCGGCCTTCCGCGACCGCAGCGGATTCTCCATCTTCTTTCCCTCCACCGTGTCCACCTCTTTCCTTGCTTACCGACCCTCTTCCTTCTTCCGTCTCACTTCTTCCTTCTTACTTTGTACTGCTTCCTTCTCGCTTCTTCCCTATCCCCCTACACCTCCACCATGTACCCGTCGTCCGGGTGCCACCAGACGAAGACCTCGTCGTTCCACGTGATCGGCTCCTGGTCGAGGAGGAAGCGCGAGTGCGGCTTCAGCGCCGAGATCCGCAGCTGGCTCGACTTGAGCCAGTACTTCGTGTAGACGCCCTGGTAGACGATGTCCTTGACGACGGACGGGAAGACGTTGATCGACGCGCCCTTCTCCGGCGTCGGCGGCGCGAGCGTGACGCGGATCTTCTCCGGCCGCACGGACAGGTCGACGCGCTGCCCGACCGCGAGCCGCTTGTCGTTGTACGCCTTGATCTGCGGGAAGCCCTCGGCCTGGATGTAGCAGTAGTCGCCCTCGACCGAGACGATCTCGCCGGAGAAGAAGTTCGTGTCGCCGATGAACGACGCGACAAAGCGCGTCGCCGGCGCCTCGTAGATCTGCGCCGGGCCCGCGAGCTGCTCGACCGTCCCCTTGTTGATGACGGCGATGCGGTCCGAGAGCGACATCGCCTCGCCCTGGTCGTGCGTGACGTAGAGGAAGGTGATGCCGACCTGGTCGTGGATCGTGTCAAGCTCCAGCAGCATGTGCTGGCGGAGCTTCAGGTCGAGCGCCGCGAGCGGCTCGTCGAGCAGCAGCACCTGCGGACGGTCCACGAGCGCGCGGGCGATGGCGACGCGCTGCTTCTGCCCGCCCGAGAGCTGGTTCGGGTACTTCCACGCCTGGTCGGAAAGCTGGATCATCTCCAGGATCTCGTCCACCCGCTCCTCGATCTCGTCCTTCGGCTTCTTCGCGAGCGTGAGCGAGAACGCGATGTTGTCCCAGACCGTCATCGTCGGGAAGAGCGCGTAGTTCTGGAAGACGGTGTGGACGCGCCGCTGGTTCGGCGGCAGGTCCGTGATGTCGCGCCCTTCGAGGTAGATGCGCCCCGAATCGGGCCGCTCGAAGCCGCCGAGCATGCGCAGCAACGTCGTCTTCCCGCACCCGGAAGGCCCGAGCAGCGAGAAGAACTCGCCCTTCTTCACCGTCAGCGAGACGTCATTGACCGCCGTCAGCGCCCCGAAGCGCTTCGTCACGTGGTCGAATACGAGGAAGTCGTCTTTCATGGTCGCGCATTATACCATAAACGGGCGGCCAAAAACGGACGAAGATTCAGTGCCGCCACGTCGTGCGCGTGACCGGCGCCGAACCACCCGACGAACGCCCGCCGCTTCCGTAGCCGCCACGGCTCCCGTACCCGCCGCCGTACCCGCCGCGTGACGCACCGCCGCTTCCGTAGCCGCCACGTGACGCGCCATAGCCGCCGCCGTACCCGCCGCCGTAGGCCGGCGGCAGGCCCGCCACGCGCCGGACGGTCACGAGCTGCGGCGGGATCTCCTTCAGGAAGACGGACGCCTCGACGGGGAACATCCCGCCGTCCGGCGTCTTGCGCATCTGCGGCGAGAACAGGTAGAGCGCGTCCTTCGCGCGCGTGACGACGACGTAGAAGAGCCGCCGCTCCTCGTCCATGCGCCCTTCCTCGACGGCCTTGCCGGACGGGAAGAGCCCCTCGGAGAGCCACGGCACGAAGACGACCGGCCACTCCATTCCCTTCGCCTGGTGGATCGTCGAAAGCGTCAGGCGGTCGAGCGTCGGGTCGTTCTTCCTGACGTCGAGGTTCGTCATGAGCGCGACGTCCGAGAGGAACGCCTCCAGCCCGCCCTCGTTGCCGGCGATCTGCGCGGCAAGCTCCTTGAGGTCGGCGAGACGGTCTTCGGCTTCCGCGTCGTCCCACGCCTTGCGCAGGTAGTCCTCGTAAAAGAGGTCGCAGAAGTCCTCGATCAGCTCGCCGACCTCGTCCGCCGCGAGATGGTCGTAGGCGCATTCGAGGCACTTCGCGAGCGGCGGCCACACGGGCTTCGCCTTCGCGCCCAGCAGCTTGCCGAGCGCGTCGCGGCACTCCTTCGAGCGTCCGTCGAAGCTGCGGCCGAGCTTCTCCCAGTAGGTCTTCGCGCTCTTCTCGCCGACGCCCGGCAGCAGCTCGACGAAGCGCAGGAAGGACAGCTCGTCCGCCGGATTGACGACGAGCCGCAGGTAGGCGAGGACGTCCTTCACGTGGATCTGCTCGAAGACGCCGACGCCGGACGTGATGCGGAACGGCACCTTCAGCCGCGCGAGCGCCAGCTGCACGTCGATGGACTGGAAATGGCTGCGGTAGAGGACGGCCATGTCGCTGTAGCGGTAGCCGAGGTCATGCGCCTGCACGACGAGCTTGTGGATCTCGTTCGCCATCGTCTTCGCGTCGTAGACCCGGTAGACGACCGGCTTCTCGCCGCGCCCGCCGCGAAACGCGCGGAGCGTCTTCTCGAACTGCTGCGGCGCGTCCTTCATGACGACGTTCGCGACGTCGAGGACTTCCGGCACCGAGCGGTAGTTGCGCTCCAGCTTGATCGTGCGGCAGCCCGCCCAGCGGCGCGGGAACTCCAGGATGTTCTCGATCTGCGCGCCGCGCCACGTGTAGATGCACTGGAAGTCGTCGCCCACGGCGAGGATGTTGCGGTGCTTCGCCGCGAGGATGTCCGTGAACTCGGCCTGCAGGCCGTTCGTGTCCTGGTACTCGTCGACGAGCACGTAGAGGAAATGCTCCTGCAGCATCTCGCGGACGCGCGCCGTCTTCTCGCTCGTGAGGAGCTTCAGGCCGTTCACGAGGAGGTCGTCGAAGTCCATCGCGCCAAGCTCGCGCTTGCGCGCCGCGTACTTCGCGGCGACCTCGGCGACCTTCTCCGGATCGACCCCCGCCGCCTTCGTGAGCCACCGCCGGGCGATGTCCTCGACGGCGCGGCGCTCGTTCGCCGCCTCGGAGATCATCTTCGCGACGAGATCCTTCTTCACGAAGTCCTTCGGATCCTTCACCGTCGTCTTGATGAGGTCGCCGATCAGCTTCTTCTGGTCGTCCTCGTCGAGGATCTGGAAGCCCGGCGCATAGCCGAGGCCCGCCCCGTAGCGGCGCAGGAGGCGCGCGCAGATCGAGTGGAACGTGCCCGACCAGATGGACGAGACGGCGTCGCCGACGAGCTTCTCCGCCCGTTCGCGCATCTCGCGCGCGGCGCGGTTCGTGAAGGTCAGCAGGAGGATGCGGTCGGGCGCGACGCCCCGTTCGATGAGGTACGCGACGCGGTGGACGAGCGTGCGGGTCTTGCCGGTGCCGGCCGCCGCGAGCACGAGCAGCGGCCCGTCGCCCGCCGTCGCCGCCGCGCACTGCTCGGGATTGAGGAGTTTCGAGAAATCTGTCATGGTTTTGGAGACGAATATTATACCAAATGGGCCCTGCGCCGCGCAGGGGAGGCCCGGCACAGGGCTTCGCGGAAGACAGCCCTGCCGACGCCCGCCGCCTCAATGACGGCGCGCGTCGGCGACTTCTCGGCGAGAAGCCCCTTGACGTAGACGATCACGCGAACAGCTTCGCGAGCTTCTCCAGCTGCCGGGCCTTGTCCCTGTTCTCCTGGAGCTTGCGGCGCGCCTCGGCGACAACGGCCTCCGGCGCGTGGGCGACGAAGCTCTCGTTCGCGAGCTTCGTCTCGCTGGACTTGATGAAGCCCGCGAGCTTCGCGAGCTCGCCCGCGATGCGCTTCGCCTCCGCCGCCTTGTCGACGAGCCCTTCGAGCGAGAGGTAGACCGTGCCGAACTTCGTGATCTTCGACGGCATCGCAAGGTCGCTGCCAGCCGGCACGAATTCGACCGACTCGGCCCGCATGGCCCGCGCGAGAACCGAAACCTCCTCCTTGGGCAAGGGTTCGGGGGCGCCAGAGCCCCCGTCCGTTCGACCGTCCGTTCCCCCGTCCGTCCCGCGCGCGATCGTCACCTTGACGAACGTCGCCGGCGGCACCTTGTACTCGGCGCGGAGCGCGCGCACGGCGGTGATCGCCTCGCGCTTCGCGTTCACGAACGCATAGTTCGCCTCCGTCACGCCCCAGGCCGCCTTCTCGGCGTCCGTGTAGCCCGTGGGGAACTTCTGCAGCATGATCGTCTCGCCGTCCTTCAGGAAGCCGAGCTGGTGCGCGACCTCCTCCGTCACGAACGGCATGTAGGGATGCAGCAAACGCAGCGCCTTCCAGAAGACGTCGCGCAGGATCGCGACGGACACCGCCTTGTTCGGCGCGTCCTTCACGTATTCGACATAGCCGTCGCAGATCTGCGTCCAGAAGAAGTCGTAGACCGCGAGCGCGCCGTCCTGGATGCGGTAGGCCTCCAGGATGTCGTTGACCTTCTTGCAGGCGAGATCCGCCGCGTAGAGGATATGGCGGTCGTCGGCGGAGAGGTCCCGAATGGACGGGAACTCTGGCGCTCCCGCACCCGAACCTGCGGAAAGATTCGCCTCCTGCATCTCCAGGAACTTCGCCGCGTTCCAGATCTTCGTCGTGAAGTTGCGGCCGATCTCGAACTTCTCCCTGTTCACCTTCGTGTCGCATTCGAGCGAGGTGATGAGCGCGATCGAGAAGCGCAGCGCGTCCGCCGAATACTGGGCGATGAGCTCCAGCGGATCGAGCGAGTTGCCCTTCGACTTCGACATCTTCGAGCCGTCCGCCGCGCGGACGATGCCGTGGATGACGATGTTCCTGAACGGCGGCCTCTTCATGAAGTGGATGCCCGCCATCATCATGCGCGCGACCCAGAAGAAGATGATGTCCTGCGCCGTCACAAGGTCGCTCGTCGGATAGTAGTACGCGAGATCCTTCGTCTGCTCCGGCCAGCCCAGCGTCGAGAACGGCCAGAGCCACGAGCTGAACCACGTGTCGAGGACGTCCGGATCCTGCTCCATGTCCGCAGCCGTCAGGCTGTCGTTGCCAATGGCCTTCTTGAGCGCCTCAAGCGCCTTCTCGGACGTCTCCTCGACGACAACCGGGCTCTCCGCCATTCGATTATTCGACAATTCGGCGATTCGATCATTTCTGACCGAATACGCCGGGATCCGATGCCCCCACCAGAGCTGGCGCGAGATGCACCAGTCCTGGATGTTCTCCATCCAGTTGAAGTAGATCTTCGACCAGCGGTCCGGCACGAACCTGACCTCGCCCGACTTCACGGCGGCGATGGCGGGCTCCGCAAGCGGCTTCATCTTCACGAACCACTGCTTCGAGAGGCGCGACTCGACGACCTCGTGGCAGCGGTAGCAGTGGCCGACCTGGTTGTCGAGGTCTTCGATGTGGTCGAGGAAGCCGCCCGCCTCCAGGTCCGCGACGATCGCCTTGCGGCACGCCCAGCGATCCATCCCCTCGTACTTGCCGGCGAGCGCGTTCATGTGCGCGTCGTCGGTCATGACGTTGATCTCCTCAAGGCCGTGCCGCTTGCCCACGAGGAAGTCGTTCGGATCGTGCGCGGGCGTGATCTTCACGATGCCCGTGCCGAACTCGCGATCCACGTAGTCATCGCTGATGACGGGAATCTCGCGCCCCGTGAGCGGGAGAATGACGTTCCGCCCGACCAGCGCGGCGAAGCGGTCGTCCTTCGGGTTGACGGCGACGGCCGTGTCGCCCGGCAGCGTCTCGGGCCGCGTCGTCGCAAGGAGGATGTAGTCCCTGTTCAGTTCGCCCTTCACGCCGAGGGCGGAGCCGGCGACCGGGTAGCGCAGATACCAGAAGTGGCCGTGGTTCGGCTCGTGCTCGACCTCGTCGTTCGCGAGCGCCGTGCCGCAGCGCGGACACCAGTTGACGATGTAGTTGCCCTTGTAGACGAGCCCCTCATCGAAGAGCTGCTTGAAGACCTTCGTCACGGCGCGCGAGCAGCCCGCGTCGAACGTGAAGCGCTCGCGCCGCCAGTCCGTCGAGTTGCCGAGCATGCGCTGCTGGTGGACGATCGTGCCGCCGTACTGCTCCTTCCACTCCCAGACGCGCGCCAGGAACTTCTCGCGGCCGAGATCCTGACGGCGCTTGCCCTCCTTCTTCAGGGCCTTCTCGACGACGTTCTGCGTCGCGATGCCGGCATGGTCCGTGCCGGGCAGCCAGAGGACGTTGCGCCCCTGCATGCGGCGCCAGCGCACGAGGATGTCCTGGATCGTCTGGTTGAGCGCATGGCCCATGTGGAGAATGCCCGTCACGTTCGGCGGCGGAATGACGACCGAATACGGCTCACGCCCATCCGGTTCCTGATGAAAGCACCCGTTCTCTTCCCAGAACTTGTACCATTTCGCCTCTGCGGCCTTCGCGTCGTACTGCTTGTCCATAGTTTTTCGCATTTCTCTCTTGAAGTGCGGTATTATAGCATAATCCGTGCCTGTCGCGCGTATGCACACCGAGGGTGCGACACGAAAGCCGTTTGCCCGTCGACAAAGTTCCATCCGCCACGGCACACGCGGCGACGATGCCATTCGCCGTATCATAATCATACCGCATTTTGCGCATCCGTCTTGCACAGGACGACGCCACAGGCGTCTCATTCGCCGACACTTGAATGCGAACATGACGCTCCGCTCACGTGTTCCACTTCAACAGCCAAAGGCGACAGGGATACGAGATCAGACAAGAATTTTCCGCAGAGAGTTCTCATTTATGGTATAATGTACGGCATCGGCACGAGAAGCGTCCGAAATGGCTAAAAAAGAAGGAGGATGGACATGGCACGGAAGACCTACGAGCACTCGGCGTACTG
>DCMF01000052.1 GCA_002321305.1 Verrucomicrobia bacterium UBA1629
GCCAGTGGCGCTTTGGCGACGGACGCCGCGCGGCCTACGACTGGGAGTGACCGAGCCTTTATTTGCATTTGCCGAAGCGCGGACGGATATAGTATAATATCCGCCATGGTAGATCCACAGACTGATGCACAGGCGAGAACGGTGGCACGTGCCTTCGGCGGTGCGCGTCGGCCGTCCGCCGGCAGCGCGCGTCGCACGGCGGCGTTTGTCGTCGCCCGCTGGCTCCTCACGAAGGAGTTTCCCGCGAACCTCCTGCCCGACGGGCCGGACCGCGCGTTTGTGCAGGATCTCGTCTACACGGTGATCCGCCGGCTGCGTCCGCTGCGGCACGTCCTCGGCACCTTCGTGAAGCAGTGGCCGAAGGGCGAGCTGGAGGCGCTGCTCTACGTCGGCGCGGCGCAGATCCTCTACATGGACGACGTGCCCGACTTCGCGGCGGTCAACGAGACGGTCGCGGCGGCAAAGGCGTGCGAGAACCCGTCCATCGCGCGTGTCGTCAACGGCGTCCTGCGCAATCTCATCCGCCGGCGCGACGCCGTGTCCCTCGGCACGGAGCTGGAGACGTTCCCCACGGCGCTCGTGCGCCGCTGGACGGCGCGCTTCGGCGCGGAGAACGCCGAGCGGCTCGCCGCGTGGCACAATGCGCCGGCCGTCACCTATCTCGCGCGCAGGGACGGCACGTTCACGCAGCTTGAGCGCGGCCAGAAGGTCTCCGACGTGTCCGGTTTCGCGGCGGGCGAGTTCATCGTGCAGGATCCGGGCACGCGCCTCGCGGTCGAGCTTCTCGATCCGCAGCCGGGCGAGAGCATCCTCGACGCCTGCGCGGCGCCGGGCGGCAAGACCGTCCAGCTCGCGTGGCGCGGCGCGGACGTGACGGCGTGCGAGGTCAACCCCCGTCGTCGCGCGCGGCTCCAGGAGAACCTGCGGCGGCTGAAGCTCGCGGACGTGAAGGTCGTGGCAGGGTTGGGAAATAATCGAATGGCCGAATCGTCGAATAATCGAATCGCGGGAGGCTCTCGCCCATTCGATTATTCGATTATTCCTTCATTCGATCATTTCCCCAAGGTTCTCGTCGATGCGCCGTGTTCCAACACGGGCGTCTTCCGGCGGCGGCCCGACGCGCGGTGGAACTGGAGCGCGGAGAAGCTCGCCGAGCTCGTGAAGCTGCAGGCGGAGATTCTCGATGCGGCGGCGGCGCACGTCGCGCCGGGCGGTACGCTCGTCTACTCGACGTGCTCGAACGAGCCGGAGGAGAACACGGCGCAGGTCGAGTCGTTCCTCGCGCGCCACCCCGACTTCTCGTTGCGCGAGGCGAAGGAATCCGTGCCGTTCGAGACGGGCCACGACGGAGCCTTCGCCGCCGCGCTCACGAAGAAGCGCTGAGGCCCGAACGCGCAATCGGAGTGGAGACCATTTTGCAGGACAGGAAAACAAGGAGCCAAATGAAGAAAGTCATTATCACCGTCGTCGGCAAGGATACCGTCGGCATCATCGCGAAGACGAGCGCCTACCTCGCCAAGAACGAAATCAACATCCTCGACATCTCCCAGACCGTCGTGGGCGGCTACTTCAACATGATGATGATCGTCGATGGCGCGAAGTGCAAGAAGGCCTTCGACAAGGTCGGCGCGGAGCTCTCGAAGCTCGGCCTTGACATGGGCCTCCATATCCGTTGCCAGAAGTCCGAGATCTTCGAGAAGATGCATCGGGTATAAGGAAGAAGGAAAAGGGAAGAAGTAAGCAAGAAGGAAGGGGGAAGAAGGAAGAGGGAAGAAGAGAAAGCAGAGTATGAAAATGCCGAAGCAACCGCACTTTCCCCTTCTTCCTTTTTCCTTCTTCCTTAACCAAGGAGGTTCCTATGATCAACCTTTCTGAAGTTCTTGAGACGAACAAGATGATTCTCGAGGAGAATCTCGACGTTCGGACCATCACGATGGGCGTCTCGCTCCTGGACTGCGCGGACGCCTCGCTCGCGAAGACGTGCGACAACGTGTACGCGAAGCTGCTCCGCTACGCGAAGGACCTCGTGAAGACGGGCGACGAGATCGGGCGCGAGTTCGGCGTGCCGATCGTCAACAAGCGCATCTCCATCACGCCGATCGCGCTCGTGGGCGCGGCGTGCTGCCGGAAGCCGAAGGACTTCGTGCGTCTCGCGAAGACGCTTGACCGTGCGGCGAAGCGGCTTGGCGTCAACTTCATCGGCGGCTATTCGGCGATCGTCTCGAAGGGCATGACGCAGGCGGACGAGTTGCTGATCCGCTCGATCCCGGAGGCGCTGGCCGTGACCGACCACATCTGCGCGTCCGTCAACGTCGGCTCGACGAAGACGGGCCTCGACATGGACGCCGTGCGGCTCATGGGCGAGATCGTCAAGGAGACGGCGGCGAAGACGAGGGAGCGCGATTCGCTCGGCTGCGCGAAGCTCGTCGTCCTCTGCAACGCGCCGGACGACAATCCGTTCATGGCCGGCGCGTTCCACGGCGTGACGGAAGGGGACGCGGTCATCAACGTCGGCGTGTCCGGGCCGGGCGTCGTCAACCACGTCCTGAAGCACACGTGCCGCGGCGCGTCGTTCGAGACGCTGTGCGAGACGATCAAGCGCACGGCGTTCAAGATCACGCGCGTCGGCCAGCTCGTCGCGCAGGAGGCGTCGAAGCGGCTCGGCGTGCCGTTTGGCATCATCGACCTCTCGCTCGCGCCGACCCCGGCCGTCGGCGATTCGGTGGCGGACATCCTGAAGGAGATCGGCCTGGAGCATCCGGGCGCGCCGGGGACGACCGCCGCGCTTGCGCTCCTGAACGACCAGGTGAAGAAGGGCGGCGTCATGGCGAGCTCCTACGTCGGCGGGCTCTCCGGCGCGTTCATCCCCGTCTCGGAAGACCAGGGCATGATCGACGCGGTGAACGCGGGCGCGCTCACGATCGAGAAGCTGGAGGCGATGACGTGCGTCTGCTCGGTCGGCCTCGACATGATCGCGATTCCCGGCGACACGCCGGCGAGCTCGATTTCGGGCATCATCGCGGACGAGGCGGCGATTGGCATGGTCAACCAGAAGACGACGGCCGTGCGCGTCATTCCCGTCGCGGGCAAGACGGTCGGCGACACGGTTGAGTTCGGCGGACTCCTCGGCCACGCGCCGGTGATGCGCGTCTCGCCGTTCGCGTGCGACAGGTTCATCGCCCGCACGGGCCGCATCCCCGCGCCGATCCACTCGTTCAAGAACTGACGGCTTTTCAGGGGGATGCCGCAGGCCGTGATGAAATGCGCCAGGACAAGGCTTCGGTTCTGATGGCTGACGCGCGCGAGACCGTCGAGGGGACGATCAAGTCCGTCGTCTACCACAACGACGAGAACGGCTACACCGTCCTGCACGTCGAGACGCCGAGCGAGTTCGAGCTTGCGCGCAACCCGGAGATCACGGTCGTCGGGCGTACGCAGGCCGTCTGGGAGGGCGAGGACGTCAAGGCCGAGGGCCAGTGGGTGACGGACAAGGTGCACGGCCGCCAGTTCAAGGCCGACACGCTGACCTGCATCGCGCCGCGCTCGCTGAAGGGCGTCGAGCGCTATCTCGCCTCCGGCCTCATCAAGGGCATCGGGCCCGTCCTCGCCCAGCGCATCGTCGCGACGTTCGGCGAGGACACGATGCACGTCCTGCAGTACCAGTCGGCGCGGCTCTCCGAAGTGCCGAAGCTCGGCGCGGCGAAGATCCGGCAGATCCGCGCGAGCTGGCACGCGAACGAGTCGATGCGCGAGAACCTCATCTTCGGGCAGACCTACGGCATCTCGATCACGAAGATGACGAAGATCGTGCGCAAGTACGGGCCGGACGCGATCGCCATCGTCAAGGCCGACCCCTACCGCCTCTGCCGCGACATCTGGGGCATCGGATTCGCAACGGCGGACAAGATCGCGCTCTCGGTCGGCATCCCGAAGGACTCGCCGCTCCGCGCGCGCGCGTCGATCAGCTACACGCTGGAGACGGAGGCCGAGACGGGCGGGCACTGCTGGACGTTCGAGAACGACCTCCTGCTGCACGCGCACGAGCTGACGGAAATTCCGCTGGAGATCCTTGCGGACGCCCTGCGCACGGAGATCGACGAGGGGCGCGTCGTCTTCCAGGACACGGGGAACGCCGCCGACGCGCGGCGGATCTACCTGAAGTCGCTCTACTATTCCGAGCGCGACGTCGCCGCGCGCGTGCGGGCGATCCTCGACGCGCCGCGCTCCTTCGCCGCGTTCGCGCCGGAGAAGGCCATCGCCTGGTGGCAGGCGCGCCAGCGCTTCGAGCTCGCCGAGCGGCAGCGCGAGGCGCTCGTCCATTCGCTGTCGTCGAAGTTCTCGATCATCACGGGCGGGCCGGGCGTCGGCAAGACGACGATCATCCGCGCGCTGGTCGAGATCTTCTCCGCGAAGCGGCTGAAGATCGTGCTGGCCGCGCCGACGGGCCGCGCCGCGAAGCGGATGACGGAATCGGTCGGCGCGCCCGCGCAGACGATCCACCGCCTCCTGAAGTGGAATCCCGTCACGAACCGCTTCACGTTCGACGCGGAGAATCCGCTGGAGGGGGACGTCTTCGTCTTCGACGAGACGTCGATGATCGACGTGAAGCTCGCGTGCGAGCTGCTGAAGGCGATTCCCGACACGGCGACCGTTGTCTGGGTCGGCGACACCGACCAGCTGCCGTCCGTCGGCCCCGGCTCGGTCCTCGGCGACCTCATCAAGTCGCACGCGCTGCCGGCGACGCGGCTCGACTTCATCTTCCGCCAGGACACGACGGGGCTCATCGTCAAGAACGCGCATCACGTGAACGCGGGCGAGCCGCTGGAGATCGCGCACGGCGAAAGCGACTTCTACTTCGCGCGCTGCGAGGATCCCGAACTCTGCCTCAGGCGCGCGATCGAGTTCATGACGACGCGCATCCCGCGCAAGTTCGGGATGGATCCCCTGCGGGACGTGCAGGTGCTGACGCCCATGCGCAAGAACGTGCTGGGCACGGACAACCTCAACGTCGAGCTGCAGAAGGCCCTCAACCCGTCCGGCGAC
This sequence comes from Verrucomicrobia bacterium UBA1629, assembly GCA_002321305.1. Classification (GTDB taxonomy): domain Bacteria; phylum Verrucomicrobiota; class Kiritimatiellia; order RFP12; family UBA1067; genus UBA1067. Next base: position 5,044 of record DCMF01000052.1, read on the forward strand.
GCCGTCAAGCGCGGCGGCACGCTCTTCCGCGTCGGCGACCGCGTGATGCAGCTGCGCAACAACTACGACAAGGACGTCTTCAACGGCGACGTCGGCTTCGTGCAGTCGGTGAGCGCCGAAGACCGATCGCTCGTCGTCCTCTTCGACGGCAAGCCCGTGAAGTACGACGCGGGCGACCTCGACGAGCTTGTGCTCGCCTACGCGATGACGATCCACAAGTCGCAGGGCAGCGAGTATCCGGCCGTCATCGTGCTGATCCACACGCAGCATTACGTGATGCTGCAGCGCAACCTCCTCTACACGGCGATCACGCGCGGCCGGCGGCTTGTGCTGCTGATGGGCGTGCCCTACGCGATCGACCAGGCGATCAGGACGAACACCGTGCGCGAACGCCGCACGTCCCTCGCCGAGCGGCTGGCGCAGGGGGGCTGATTCCGGTTCTCGCTTATCTGATTACCCCTTGCGCACACGCGGCGCGTTTGGTATACTACACGCCAATTTCATCACCGAAAAGAAGAAAGAACACAGAAGATGGTCAAGATCAGAATGCGTCGCACGGGCTGCACGAACCACGCGACCTACCGTATCGTCGCGGCTGACGAGCGTTCGCCTCGCGATGGCAAGTTCCTTGAGATCCTGGGCTGGTACGACACCCAGATCAAGGAGAACAACTTCAAGCTCGACCTTGCGCGCGTCGACTACTGGATCTCGAAGGGCGCCAAGCCCTCGACCACGGTCGCGTCGCTCATCCGTCGCGCCAAGAACCCCAATCTGAAGCCGCACCACGCGACCAAGGCGAAGGCCCCGGCCAAGGCGGACGCGAAGGCCTAAGGAGGTAGACCATGGGTATCAAGCTGATTGACAAGATCAACGCCGAGCAGACCGCCGGCCTTGCGGAGAAGAACTTCCCGGAGTTCAAGACGGGCGATGTCGTCCGCGTCTCGATCAAGATCAAGGAAGGCGACAAGTTCCGCATCCAGGACTTCGAGGGCAAGGTTCTCGCGATCGACAACGGCCGCAAGAACGCCTCCGGCAACTTCACGGTGTCCCGCGACACCTACGGTGTGCGCGTTGAGAAGCTCTTCCCGTTCTGCAGCCCCTGGATCCAGGCGATCAAGGTGGTGAAGAAGGGCAACGGCTGGCGCGCGAAGCTCTACACGGAGCGCACGTTCTGCTCGCACAAGGCGGTGCGCAAGCTCGTCAAGAAATAAGATCGCCGATTCGGTGGGTGAAGCGAAGCGGGCGATGCCAGGGCGGCATCGTCCGCCTTCATTTTTTCCCCTTTTCCCGGCGGCTTGGCGGACGCTGGCGATTTTTGGTATAATGTGCGCATCTTCAACTGGGGGGTGATCCGGTTTCGACGGAATGTGTCGAGGTCAGATTGCGCATCGTGGATGCTCGTTGGCCACGTTAAAAAACGGGTAAAAACTGTAATTGCGAACAACGATTACGCTCTCGCCGCCTAATTAACGGCCGCGAAGTCGAAGCGCCGATGTCTGCTGAGCGCCGAGGCTTAATTTAGCAGGCCACGCTGCAGGGGGCTCCGCTCGCTCGCTGCAGGGTGCCGAACCGAACGGATGGAAGGCGTTTCGCGCGCTTGCCCGCTGTCGCCTTCCGAGATCAAAGGCAGGCTACGTGCGTAGACGTCTGGGTGACGCCATTTCGGACAGGGGTTCGACTCCCCTCACCTCCACCATCAAGGTTCCGTTCGGCACGGTCGGCGGGGTTTTGGTATAATTCACCTCCCAAGAGAGAGGAACGTTCAGATGAAGTACATTTCGACACGCAAGGGCATCGCGGCGACGAGCGCCGAGACGGTGTTTCAGGGGCTCGCGCCGGACGGCGGGCTGTATGTGCCGGCGGCCGTGGAGAAGGTCGCCGGCATCGAGAGGGCCGGGACGCTGCGCGCGGCCGAGGAGCTTGTCATGGGCGCGCTCTTCGACGACCTGCCGGCGGAGGTGCGGACGGCGGCGGTGGATCGCCTCTGCGCGCGCTTCCCGGCGGAGGACCCGATTCCGCTTGTCGAGAAGGACGGGCTTCACGTCCTTGAGCTTTTCCACGGCAAGACGGGCGCGTTCAAGGACGTCGCGCTCTCGATGCTGCCGGTCTTCATGAGGCACGCGGCGGCGGGCAAGCGCGTCCTCATCCTGACGGCGACGTCGGGCGACACGGGCTCGGCGGCGATGCAGGGCTTCGCGGGCGTCGAAGGCACGGAGATCGTCGTGTTCTATCCGGCGACGGGCACCTCGAAGATCCAGCGTCTCCAGATGACGACGCCGGCCGACGCGAACGTGCATGCCGTCGGCATCCGCGGCAACTTCGACGACGCGCAGGCCGCCGTGAAGCGCATCTTCGCCGACGCGAAGATCAACGCCGAGGCCGCCGCGCACGGCGTCACGCTTTCGTCCGCGAACTCGATCAACACGGGGCGGCTCGTGCCGCAGATCGCCTACTACGTCCTCGCCGGCGCAAAGCTCTTCCCCCATCCCCCATCCCCCATCCCTCATCCCTCCTTCGACGTCGTCGTGCCGTCCGGCAACTTCGGCAACATCCTCGCGGCGTACTACGCGAAGAGGCTCGGCACGCCGATCCGGAAGCTTGTCGTCGCCTCGAACGTGAACGACGTCCTGGCGCGCTTCGTGAAGACGGGCGTGTACGATCCGGGCCCGACGTTCACGGTCACGAACTCGCCGTCGATGGACATCCGCAAGAGCTCGAACGTCGAGCGCCTCCTGTGGATGCTGAACGGCGGCGACTGCGCCGAGGTCGCGCGGCTCATGGACGACCTGGAGACGAAGGGCCGCTATGAGCTCTGCGACGCGGCGAAGGCGCGGCTCTTCGCCGACTTCGAGGGCGGCGTCGCGACGCCGGAGGAGACGGAGGCCGAAATGCGCCGGATGCGCGAGGCGGCGGGCTACCTGCTCGACCCGCACACGGCCGTCGCGACGTTCGTCGCGAAGAAGCTGGGCTATCCGAAGGACGGCGCGCCGTGCGTCGTCGCGGCGACGGCGACGCCGTACAAGTTCCCGGAGACGTGCCGCCGCGCGTTTGGAGCGGACGTCCTCACCGACCCGCCGCCGTCCTTCCGCGACCTTGAGAAGCTGCCGATCGCCCAGACGAAGGTCTGCGACGTCGCGGCCATCGACCAGGCCGTGCGCGACCTCTTCTGATGCGGTTTCGCGCGGCGTGCCGCAGTTTGGTATAATACGCGGACATGAAGACAAAGCCCCTTTTCCTCGTGATGTCCGCGCCGTCCGGCTGCGGCAAGTCGACGCTGATCGACATGCTCCTGCAGGAGTATCCCGATTTCGTCTATTCGATCTCCTGCACGACGCGCGCGCCGCGCGGCGAGGAGGAGGACGGCCTCGACTACCACTTCAAGACGAAGGAGCGCTTCGAGGAGCTGATCCGCGCCAACGCCTTCATCGAGTACGCCAAGGTGCACGACAACTACTACGGCACGCTCAAGGCGCCGATCGAGGAGGTCTTGGCGGAGGGCAACTCGATGATCCTCGACATCGACGTGCAGGGCGCGGCGAAGGTGCGCGAGTACGTGCGCGCCCTGCCGAACACCGACCCGCTGAAGATCGGCTACGTGGACGTCTTCGTCAACCCGCCGTCGCTGGAGGCGCTACGCGAGCGGCTGGAGGGGCGCGGCACGGACGCGCCGGCGGTCATCGAGAAGCGGCTTGCGAACGCCGAGGGCGAGATGGCGCGCGCGGGCGAGTACATGTTCCAGGTCACGAACGACGACCTCGGCCACTGCTACAAGCGGCTCTGCGACCTCATCGACGCCCTGAGCGGGAGGATGTGAGAGAGAGGTTTGGGAGGTTTGGAAAGTTTGGTAGGTTTGGTAGGTTTGGAAGACATGACGAAACGACTGAAATACGGAATGGTCGGCGGGGGGAAGGCCTCGTTCATCGGGCCCATCCACCGCATGGCGATTCGGATGGACAACCTGGCGGATCTCGTCGCGGGGAACTTCTCGCGCGACGCGAAGACGAACGCGGCGAACGGCGCGGCGTTCGGGCTGGATCCGGCGCGCGTCTACCCGGACTGGGAGCGGCTGATCGCAGCCGAGAAGGGGCGGCTCGACTTCCTCGTCATCTGCACGACGAACGAGACGCATTTCGCGATCGCCAAGGCCGCGCTGGAGGCGGGCCTCGACGTCTTCTGCGAAAAGCCGCTCTCGCTGACGGTCAAGGAGGCGGAGACGCTCGGCAAGCTCGCGGCGCGCAAGGGGCTCGTCCTCGGCATCCCGTTCACCTACACGGGCTACCCGATGATCAAGCTCGCGCGCGACCTCGTGAAGAAGGGCGAGCTGGGGGCGATCGACAAGGTTCACCTTGAATACGTGCAGGGCTCGTTCCGCAAGCCCGACCGCCGCAACGGCTGGAAGATGGATCCGAAGATCGCAGGGCCGAGCTGCGTCGTCGCGGACATCGGCGTGCATGCGTTCACGATGCTCGAATACGTGTCGGGGCTTCGTGTCGAGTCGCTTCTGGCCGACCTCTCGTCCTACGCGAACGCGACGGGGCTGGACGACGACGCCTCGATCCTGATGCGGCTCGACGGCGGCGCGAAGGCCGCGCTCGTCACGTCGAAGGTCGCGACGGGCGAGGAGAACGGCGTCCGCCTGCGCGTCTATGGCGCGAAGGGCTCCCTGCACTGGGATCAGGAGGAGCCGAACCTGCTGACGGTGCGCTACCCGGTGAAGCCAGACCAGGTCTTTCGCCGGAAGGCCCCGTACATGGCGGACTTGTCCCCGGCGTCCGTCCGCGCCTCGCGCTTTCCGGCGGGGCATCACGAGGGATTCGTCGAGGCGCTGGCGAACATCTACGACGAGTTTGTCGCGGCGGTCGTCTCGCGGCGGACGCGCGACTTCCCCGGCGCGGAGGCGGGCGTGCGCTCCATGCGGTTTGTTGCGGCGGCGCTGAAGTCGTCCAAGGCCGGCAGCCGCTGGGTCAAGGTCTGAATGCGCGAGAGGTCCCTGTCCGTTGCGGGCTTGCCGACGTGCGGCGCACGTTCTCGGTCGGTGCGTTTGCGGCGGCACTGGCCGGATGCGCGGGCCTGAAGGGCGGATTTTCTGAAGAAAGCGAACAAGACAACGAAAAGAAAGGAACAGGTATGCTGAAGGGCATTTCTCCGGTCGTTTCGCCGGATCTTCTCAAGGTTCTGGCCGAGATGGGCCATGGGGACGAAATCGTCTTCTCGGATGCGCACTTCCCGGCCCATCATTTCGGGCGCGCGGGCGCGCTCGTGCTGCGGGCGGACGGGCTGGCGGCGGACAGGCTGCTGGCGGGAATCATCCCGCTCTTCGAGCTTGACAGCTATGCGACGCCCGTCGTCATGATGGAGGCGGTGAAGGGCGATTCGCTCGACCCGGCGGTCGAGAAGGCCTATCGCGCCGCGCTTCGGTACGACGGCCCGATCGAGCTGATGGAGCGGTATGCGTTCTACGAGCGCGCAAAGAAGGCGTATGCGATCGTCCTCACGGGCGAGACGCGCAAGTACGGCAACGTCATCCTCAAGAAGGGCGTGACGCCGGTTCCGGCCTGACGGACGGCGTTCAGGCAGAAAGGCAAATGGACATGGCGGGCGAATACCAGTTCTCACTCATCGACGTCACGAAGCAGCAGGGCACGAAGACGATCCTGAAGGACGTCAACCTCTCCTTCTTCTACGGGGCGCACATCGGCGTCATCGGCGGCAACGGCGCGGGCAAGTCGTCGCTCCTGAAGATCCTCGCGGGCCTTGACACCGAGCTCATGGGCACGGTGCAGGTCGCGAAGGGCACGAAGGTCGGCTACCTGCCGCAGGAGCCGGTGCTGGACGACGAGAAGACCGTGCTGGAGACGGTGATGGAGGGCGTCGCCGACGCGCAGGCGATGGTGACGCGCTACGAGGACCTCTGCTGCGAGCTTGACGACCCGAAGGCGGCCGCCGAGATGGAGCGGCTGCAGACGATCATCGACGCGAACGACTACTGGAACCTCGAGAACCTCGTCGAGCGCCGCATGGCGGACCTGTGCTGCCCGGCGGGCGACAAGAAGGTGGGCGTCCTCTCCGGCGGCGAGCGCCGCCGCGTCGCCATCGCGCGGCTTCTCCTGTCGAACCCCGACGTGCTGCTCCTCGACGAGCCGACGAACCACCTCGACGCCGAGACGACGTTCCGGCTGGAGGCGTACCTGAAGGAGTTCAAGGGCACGCTCATCGTCGTCACGCACGACCGCTACTTCCTCTCGGACGTCACGGACTGGATCCTGGAGCTCGACCACGGCGTGTGCTATCCCTACAAGGGCAACTACGAGGAATGGCTCAAGCAGAAGGAGTCGATGCTCCAGCGCGAGGCGAAGGTCGAGAAGTCGCGCCAGAAGATGCTGGAGAACGAGCTCAAGTGGATCCAGACGAACCCGTCCGGCCGCCACGCGAAGGCGAAGGCGCGCGTCGAGCGGTACGAGGAGCTGCAGAAGCAGGCGGTCAACGTGCGCGAGGACGATCTCGTCATCCGCATCCCGCCGGGTCCGCGTCTCGGCAACCTCGTCGTGCGCGCCGAGCACGTCAAGATGGGCTTCGACGGACAGGTCCTCTACGACGACCTCAACTTCGACCTGCCGCGCGGCGGCATCGTCGGCGTGATCGGCGCGAACGGCGCGGGCAAGACGACGCTCTTCAAGCTCATCACGGGCCAGCTGAAGCCGCTCGCGGGCACGTTCACGGTCGGCGACACGGTGAAGCTCTCCTACGTCGACCAGACGCGCGCGGAGCTGAAGCCGGACGAGACGGTCTACGAGGCGATCACGGGCGGCGGCGAGTTCGTGAAGCTCGCGGGGACGACGCTCATGAACGGCCGCGCCTACTGCAGCCGCTTCAACTTCCGGGGGCCGGAGCAGCAGAAGAAGGTCGGCGTCCTCTCCGGCGGCGAGCGCAACCGCGTGCACCTCGCGAAGCTGCTCGCGGCGGGCGGCAACCTGCTCCTGCTCGACGAGCCGACGAACGACCTCGACGTCGCGACGCTGCGCTCGCTGGAGGAGGGCCTTCAGGAGTTCGGCGGTTGCGTGATGGTCGTCTCGCACGACCGCTGGTTCCTCGACCGCATCGCGACGCACATCCTCGCGTTCGAGGGCAAGGGGCGGACGACGTGGTTCGAGGGCTCGTATTCCGAGTATCACGAAATGCTCGCCAGGCGCAAGTGACGGCCCTCCGGGCATTTGGTATAATACGCCCCTATGCGTATCGTCTTCATGGGTTCTTCCGAAGCTTCGGCCGAGTGTCTTCACGCCATCTTGCGCGAGGATGAGCTGGAAGTCGTCGGAATCGTCACGCAGCCGGACCGTCCGGTCGGGCGCGGCAAGGCGGGGCGCGCGAAGGAGATCGTGCCGTGCGCGCTCGCGAAGTTCGCCGCGAGCCGGGGCCTGACCGAGGTCATCAAGCCCGAACGGGTGAACGACGACGAGCCGATGGCGTGGATTCGCGCGAAGCGGCCCGACGTGATCGCCGTCGTCGCCTACGGTCAGATCCTGAAGAAGCCGCTTCTCGACCTGCCGCTCTGCGGCTGCGTCAACTGCCACTTCTCGCTGCTGCCGAAATATCGCGGCGCGGCGCCGGTCGTCGCCGCGCTGGAGGCGGGCGACCGCCTGACGGGCGTGACGGTGATGCGGATGGGCGTCGGCCTCGACGACGGGCCGATCATGCTCCAGAGCTTCGAGCCGATCTATCCCGACACGACGGGCGGTGCGCTGATGGAGGACTTGGCGATCGCCGGCGGTGTCGCGCTCGCGAAGGCCCTGAAGCTGATGTCGCGCCACGCCCTGCCGCCGGAAGTGCCGCAGGATGCCCATGCGGCGACCTACGTCAAGAAGCTGAAGAAGACGGACGGTCTTGTGAACTGGGATCGTCCGGTGCTGGAGATCGAGCGGCGCGTGCGCGCCTACAACCCGTGGCCGGGGTGCTACACGTTCCTGCCGCCGCGCTTCCGCAAGAAGGGGACGCTCGGCCGGCTCGTCATCACGCGCGCGAAGATCGTCCGGGTGTCGGACGAGAGGGGGGCGGACGCCGCGCCGGGGACGGTCATCGGGCTTGACCGGCAGGGTCCGGTCGTCAAGTGCGGCGACACGGCGCTTCTGCTGACGGAAGTGAAGCCGGAGGGCTCGTCCGCGATGGACGGCGGCGCGTTTCTCCGGGGACGCCCCCTGAAGCCGTTCGAAGACCGGCTGTTCACCGCGTGACGTGGATGGACGTGCGCTTTCCAAAGGGGCTGTTGGGATGAAGTGGGACTTCGCGATCCGATTGTTGGCAGGGCTTCTGCTCGCCGCGTCGGCGGTCGGCGGGGCGTGGGCGGGGGATGTCCGCGTCGCGGTCGATCCGAGGGCCGTCATGGAGATCCTGCCGCTGGCGCTCGATGCGGCGGACGTCTTCGCGCGGGCGCGCGCCCGCGAGGCGGCGCATGTGGCCGAGCTGAAGCGGAAAGGTGTCGCGGAAGTGCCGCCGAGCGCAGGCCAGCGCCATGTCGTCGACACGGCGGGGCTGGGCGAGCTGGCGTTCAATGACTGGGGCGAGCTCTACATCGACCGGCGCTTCGTGACGGATGAGGAGATGCAGACCGTCCGGGCGATCGAGCGCTGGATCGCAAAGTGGTTTCCGGCGGAGGCGAAGCTTCGTCCTTGTCCGCGCCGGGCATCCGGCGGCGCGGGGCTTCCCGTCTTCTGCGGCTTCGAGGATGCGCGCTATCAGGTTCATGACGGGCTGATTGCGCGCCTGACCGCCGAGTTCAACGCGAACAAGGCCGAGGGGTGCGGCGGCACGCCTGGACAGGCGGCGCGCATCGCCGATCTCGCGCCGGCGCTGGTCAAGGCGCACATGATCGAGGAGTCGGGCGGAAACGGCCCGCGCTCGCGGGCGGCGTGGACGGTTGACCCGCTGCAGGTCAATGTGCCGGGCGACTGGGGGGCGGAGAAGGAGCTGGTCGGGCTGAAGAGGCCCGAAAGGCGGAACGAGGGCACGGTGGAGCAGAATGTCCGCGCGGCGATCCGCTACCTGGCGCGCAAGGGCTTCTCGTCCGCCGCGCGTCCCGCCGCCGAGCGGCCCAGGGGTTCGTTCGACGGCTGGCTGCAGGCGCTTCGTCGCTACAACGGCCGACGGGACAGGACAGAGACGGACCGCTACTATTCGGACGAGTATGCGGACAAGATCCTGCGCCGGGCTTCCAATCCCGATCTTTTCGTCCCGGTTGAAATCAAGCTGAAGGGGCAAGGCCGTGCAGCAGCCGCAGAGTCCTGACGAAAAGGCGGGCGTCGGCCGCCCGTCGCCGCGCCGCGAGGCCGTCGTGTCCCTGTCGCATGTCGATGCCGGCTACCTCGGCGCGGTGATCCTCCGCGACATCTCGTTTGACGTCGCGCGGGGCGAGATCTTCATTCTGCTCGGCGGGTCGGGCTGCGGCAAGTCGACGGTGCTGAAGCACATGATCGGTCTCAATCCCGTTCTCGCGGGACGCCTGTCCGTCGTGGGCCTCGAATGGAACGACCGGACGCGCGCGGGGCTGTACCGCAAGATCGGCGTCATGTACCAGTCCGGCGCGCTCTTCGGCTCGATGAGCTGCATCGAGAACGTGCTGCTGCCGCTGGAGGAGTTCTCGGGGCTGGCGAAGACGGCGCGTCTCGCGCGGGCGCGCTCGCTGCTGCGCGAGGTTGAGCTGGAGGATGCGGCGGACAAGATGCCGAGCGAGATCTCGGGCGGCATGCGCAAGCGCGTCGCCATTGCGCGGGCGATGGCGCTCGATCCCGAAGTCGTCTTCCTTGACGAGCCGAGCGCGGGCCTCGACCCGATCACGTCCGCCGCGCTCGACGACCTCATCCTGCGTCTGCGCGCGGAGAAGGGCATGACGTTCGTCGTCGTCACGCACGAGCTGGCGAGCGTCTTCAGGATCGGCGACCGCGCGGCGATGTTCGACAAGGCGCGTCAGGCGATGATCGCGCTCGGCGCGCCGCGCGCGCTTCGGGATTCGTCGGACGACCCGTTTGTCCGCAAGTTCTTCAGTCGGAGCTCTCCATGAGTGACTTTCTCCTTTCCATCAAAGACGTCTCGCTCGCGTTTGGCGGGCCGCAGATTCTTGACAGGGTTTCGCTGTCGATTGCCAAGGGGCTGCGCGCCGCGCTGACGGGCCGCAACGGCGAGGGCAAGTCGACGCTCTTCAAGGTCATCGCCGGGACGCTCGAGCCCGATGCGGGCGAGATCGTGCGCGCGCCGAACCTGAAGGTCGCCTACGTCTCGCAGGGCGTGGACGACGCCGACGGGGGCGAGGGGGCGCGCTCCGGCGGCGAGATCCGCCGCGCGCGGCTGGAGGCGGCGATCCTGTCGCAGCCCGACATCCTGCTCCTCGACGAGCCGACGAACCACCTCGACGTCGAGGCCATCGACTGGTTGGAGGGCATGATCCGCCGGCAGCGCGAGATGGCGGTGCTGATCGTCACGCACGACCGCCGCTTCCTGAAGCGCGTGGCGACGAAGATCTTCGACCTGGATCGCGGCGAGCTGTCCGGCTGGGAATGCGACTACCCGACGTTCGTGCGGCGCAAGGCCGAGCTGCTGGCGGACGAGGCCGTCTACTGGGCGCGCAAGTCGAAGAAGCTCGCGCAGGAGGAGGCGTGGATCCGGCGCGGCGTGAAGGCGCGCACGACGCGGAACGAGGGACGCGTCGCCGCGCTGATGAAGCTGCGCGAGGAGTTCGCCGCGCGCCGCGCGCAGGTCGGCACGTCGACGATGAAGCTCGACACGGCCGCGCCGGGCGGTGTGCGCGTGCTGAAGATCGAGAACCTCGGCTTCTCGTACGGCGAACGGAAAATCGTGTCGGGTTTCACGGCGGACGTCCTGCGCGGCGAGCGGATCGGCATCCTCGGCCGCAACGGCGCGGGCAAGACGACGCTCCTGAAGCTGCTCACGGGTCAGCTCGCGCCGACCGAAGGCTCGGTCACGCGCGGCACGAACGTCGCGCTTGCGTTCCTCGACCAGCTGCGCGGCGAGCTGAATCCCGAGCTGACGGTCGGCGAGAACATCGCGAGCGACCGCGACGAGGTCATGGTCGGCGGCGTCAAGAAGCACGTCTACTCGTATCTTGCGGACTTCCTGTTCTCGCCCGCGCGTGTGCGCACGCCGGTAAAGGCGCTGTCGGGCGGGGAGCGCGCGCGCCTCATGCTCGCGAAGCTCTTCCTGAAGCCGGCGAACCTGCTTGTCATGGACGAGCCGACGAACGACCTCGACATCGAGACGCTGGAACTCCTCGAAGAGCAGCTGCTGAACTACACGGGCACGCTGCTGCTCGTGAGCCACGACCGCGAGTTCCTCGACAACGTCGTCACCTCGACGTTCGTGCTGGAAGGCGACGGCGCGGTGCGCTGCTTCCCCGGCGGCTACGAGGACTACGTGCGGCAGCGAGGAGAGGGAAAAAGGAAGAAGGAAGAGGGAAGAAGCGTGGAGGGAAATCAACCTTCCAAACCTTCCAAACCTCCCAAACCCGCCAAACCTCCCAAACCTCCCAAACTTTCCTACAACGAGAAGCGCGAGCTGGAGGCCCTGCCGGCGCAGATCGAGGCGCTGGAAAAGGAGATTGCCGACATTCAGGCGGCCGATCCCGTGAAGGAGTATGCGCGGTATGCGGATCTGCCCGCACGGGAAGCCGAGCTGGAGCGGCTCGTCGATCGTTGGGCCGTTCTTGCCGAGCGGGAATGATGCGGAGAAGGCCGCTGCCGTGCGGCGTGTAAATGCGTGGCGGCGTAAGAAACGCCCGATTCCATCCGTTTAGAAGGTGGAGGGGTGGCGAAATTCCGGCGAGTTGAAGGAAAAGTGAAAATCGTCTTGAAAAGTCGTGTTGGTGTGTTATATTCGTGCGCACAAAAGGAGCTGAAAACAATGAATACGACTAAAACTGCCGAATATGTACTCAACGCCCTCTTCCGCACGGTTCGTGCAGACCTCGAAGAGAGGTTCTGCCGAAAGGCCGGCAAGGCGGCGGTTGCCGTTGAAGACCTTGTGGGGAAGGCCTATGGCTATGTGTGCTTCGAGGTTCTCAACGGCAGGGTGGAGCTTCCGACATCTGCGGCGGAGATGCGCCGTCTCGTCGCCGCGAAGGCCGCGCGTCTGCTGAAGGATGCGCTTCGCGCTTCGGGCAGCGAACATGGGCGCCGGTCGCTTCGCGTTCAGCGGAG
>DCMF01000018.1 GCA_002321305.1 Verrucomicrobia bacterium UBA1629
TGCGACTAACTGGGATCGAACCAGCAACCTTCGGCTTCGGAGGCCAACGCTCTATCCAATTGAGCTATAGTCGCAAAACGCGAAAACAGGTGTATGATACCATATTTCGCATTGCTAGACAAGTGCCCGCATGCACTCGGTCAGCGGTTCGTCGCGTAAAGCGGCCCGAAGTTCCTGCACGCCCGGTAGTCCGCGCCCGTCGGATCGTCCGACGCGCCGAAGAGCCCCCAGCAGTGAGGCTGGAAGACCTGCTCCTCCGGCACGTTGTGCATCGCGACCGGGATGCGGAGCATCGAGGCGAGCGTGATGAGGTCGGCGCCGATGTGCCCGTAGGCGATCGCGCCGTGGTTCGCCGCCCAGGCGTTCATGACCGAGTAGACGTCCTTGAAGAAGCCCTTGCCCGTGAGGCGCGGCGTGAACCACGTGCACGGCCATTCGGGGTTCGTGCGCTCCATGAGGATCTTCTGCTGCTTCGCGTCCAGCTCGACCGACCAGCCCTCGGCGATCTGGAGGACGGGGCCCTGGCCCTTGACGATCGAGATGCGGATCATCGTGAGAGGCAGGCCCTTCGGCGTCAGGAACGAGCTGGAGAAGCCGCCGCCACGGAAGTACTCGACGCCCGCCGGCACCCACTTCGTCGCCTTCAGCGTCGCGTCGATGTCCTTCTGCGTGACGTCCCACCAGTTCTTGAAGACGCGCTGGCCCTTCTCCTTCATCTCGCCCGCCGCGTCGAGGCAGCACGAGCCCGAGTTGAGGAGGTGGATGATGCCCGCCTTCGCGTCCTTCGGCAGCCCCTTGCCCGTCGCGCGCTTCACCGCCGCGTCCGACCAGTAGGTGCGCACGTCGGCGAACATCGAGGCCTTGTTCGTCAGCAGCCACATGAGCAGCATGCAGATGCCGTTCAGCGAGTCGTTCTCCGTCGCGAGGATCTGCGGCATCTTCTTGCCGTTCCAGTCGAACGAGCTGTTGCACATGACCTCGGCGACGTCGCCGTTCGGCCAGTGGTCCGTCCACTGGCGCTGGCCCTGGAAGCCGCCCGCAATCGCGTTGCGGCCGACGGCCTCCTCGCCGAAGCCCATTTCCTTCAGCTTCGGGTTGCCGGCCATCATGTCGCGGACGATGATCGCCATCTTCGCGAGGAACTCCCAGTCCCGGTCTTTCGCCTCGCGCGACTTCTGGATCTTCGGCGGGTTGTAGTCCTTGCCCTCCTTGAGGTTCGCGCGCATCCACTTGATGCACCGCGCGTACTCGTCCTTGTCGTAGATGCCCTCCTCGATGCGGCGCAGGATCTCGCACTCGTCCATGTTCTCCGGCGCGATCCCAAGGTAGTCCTGCATGAAGTCGACGTCGACGAACGAGCCGGCGATGCCCATCGCGGACGAGCCGATCGAGAGGTAGCTCTTGCCCTTCATCATCGCGACGGCGAGGCCCGCCTTCGCGAAGCGCAGGATCTTCTCCGCGACGTCGGCCGGGATCTTCGCGGACTCGTCGCGGTTCTGCACCTCGTGGCCGTAGATGCCGTAGGCGGGCATGCCGCGCTGCGCGTAGCCCGCAAGCATGCAGGCGAGATACACGGCGCCGGGACGCTCCGTGCCGTTGAAGCCCCAGACCGCCTTCGGGATCTGCGGGTCGAGGTCCATCGTCTCGGTGCCGTAGCACCAGCACGGGGTCACGCTGAGCGAGACGCCGACGTTGCTGTCGCGGAACTTGTTCGCGCACATCGCAGCCTCGAAGCGCCCGCCGATCGTCGTGTCGGCGATGACGCACTGGACGGGCGAGCCGTCGGGATAGCGGAGGCTGTCCGTGATGAGCTTCGCGGCCGCCTGGGCCATCTCCATCGTCTGGTCCTCGAGCGACTCGCGCACGCCGCGCCGACGGCCGTCGATGATCGGGCGGATGCCGACCTTGGGAAATCCGTTGTGGGTGAAGACTGTCTGGTTCATTTTTCAGGTTCCTTTCGTGTGTGTGTGTCCGCCTCGTTTACTTAGCGGCGTCGAAGTGGCGGGCGATGGCGTCGTAGCCGAGCATCATGCGCTCCGGCAGCTTGCCGTAGAGCCGGTAGTAGTCGGCGACGACGGGCAGGCAGCGAGCCTTCCACTTCGCCGCCGTGTTGAGCGCGATGGACTCCAGCTTGTGGTGCGCGAACGGGTTCGCGAAGCGCTCCAGCACGGACTCGGCGTAGTCGATCTTCTCCGTGTTCGGCAGGTCGACCGTCGGGAAGATCTCGTCAAAGATCACCTGGCGGAGGAAGAGGTTGAGTTCCCTGTCCTCGATGCACTGCGCGACCTCGGTGAAGCCGCGCTCCAGTCCGAGGTAGACGAGCGTCGTGTGCGCCGCGTTGAGGAAACGCACCTTGCGCGTGCGGTACGGCTGCATGTCCTGCGTGTAGACGACGTTGACGCCGGCCGCCTTGAGCGGCAGCTCCGCCTCCAGGTCGAAGTCCGACGGATGCTCGACGACGAAGAAGTGGAACGGCTCGCCGCAGACCAGCACCTCGTCCTTCTCGCCAAGCGCCTTCGCATAGCGCTCCGCCGACTCCGGGTCGGGACGCCCCGCGACAATGCGGTCGACGAGCGTCGAGCAGAAGACGCACTCCTCGTCGAGCCACTTCAGGACCGCCGGATCGTCGATGTACTTTTTCGTGCAGGCCTTGAGCTTGTCGCCGTTGTGCTCGATGAGCTCGCAGGGGATGAAGACGAAGCCCGGCAGCTTCGCCCGGCATCGCGCCGTGACGAGGCGCGCGATCTTCGCCGGAAAGGTGTCCACGCCCTTCACATACTGGATGCCGGCCTCGGTCGTGTTGGAGACGACGAAGCGGATCGACGGGTCGGTCGCGTACTTCTCCAGGTTCTGCGCGACGTCCACGCCCTTGACGCAGGTGATCTCCTCAAGCTCCTCGACCGTGCGGCCCTTGACGAGCCCGCGGAGGCACGTGTGGTACCTGCCGCCGCGCGCGTTCAGGATCTTCGACGGCACGGACAGCTCCTCGCCGATGGGCTGGATGATCTGGACGGCGCCGTCGAACCCGGCCTTGTCGTTCATCTTCTGAACCATCCAGTCGATGAAGCACCGGAGGAAGTTGCCCTCCCCGAACTGCAGAACCTTCGTTTCCATGTTTTCGTCTTTCCTTGTGATGTGCCTTTGTGGCGTTTCGATTGGGAATTGAGAGGTAGTATACTCTTTCGTCGCACGGGCCGTCAACCGCGCAGCCGACTTTCCGTCACCACGCGCTGGACGCGGTTGCCGAGCGAGCAGATGATGTCGTAGGCGTGCGTGCCCTTCAGGGCCGCCCAGTCGTCCGGCGTGATCGAGTCGCGTCCGCACGTGCCGAAGCAGACGACCTCGTCGCCGGCCTTGACGTCCGGGACGTCCGAGACGTCCACCGTCGTGTAGTCCATCGAGATGCGCCCGACGATCCTGCAGCGCCGTCCGCCGATGAAGACGCTGCCGCGGTTCGTGAGCGCGAGCGGCAGGCCGTCCGCATACCCGGCGGAGATCGTCGCGATCCGCGTCGGCGCGTTGAGGCACCACGTGCGCCCGTAGCCGAGCGTCGTGCCCGCCGGCAGCTCGCGCACCTGCGCGACGCGCGTCTTCAGCGTCAGGACGGGCTCGACCTTCAGCGCCTTCTTGCCGTAGGGGTCGAACGAGCCGTGCAGGTTGATGCCCGTCCGCACGAGCGTGAACGGCTTCTTCGCGCATTCGGGGAAATTGTTGATGCCGTCCGATGCGGCGAGGTGGATCTTCCTGAACGTCATCCCCTCCTTCGCCGCCGCCGCGACGATCCGCCTGAACAGCGCGATCTGCCGCTTCGTGAACGGGTCCTTCGGATCGTAGGCCATCGGAAAGTGCGAGAAGATCCCTTCGCAGGCGAGGCCGGGCAGGGCCTTCACCGCGCGCATCGTCGCGAGGGCGTTTTCAAAGCCGTCCGGCCCCGTCGCGAGTATGCCGAGGCGGCCCATGCCCGTGTCGAGCTTGAAGTGGACTTTCGCGACTGTCTTCGCGCGCACGGCCGCGTCGGAAATGAGCCGCGCCGTCGCAAGGTCGATGACCGGCAGGACGACGCCCGCCCGGACCATCGCGGGAATCTCGTCCGGCAGCGCCGACGAGAGGATCTGCACGTCGATGCCCCGCCCTTTCGGCAGGACGTCCAGGAGCTCCCTCGCCTCATACGGCTCGGCGACGCCGAAGTTCGTGCAGCCCGCCGCCGCGAGCGCGCGCGCGTAGTCCGCGACGCCCAGCCCGTAGGCGTTGGCCTTGAGGACGCACAGCACCTTCGCCGGCTTCACGTGCGCGGCGATCTTGCGGTAGTTGGCGACAAGCGCCTTCAGGTTGATCTCGACCCAGACCCGATGCCTCATGTTCATGTGGGCCACGACAGACAGTCCTCCTTAAGGTTTCACCGCGAACCGGCCATGGCGGATGCCACCGAGGAACTGCCATGTCACGGACAGCATCCCGTCCGGCAGGAGCCGTCCGGTCGCGGCGATCTTGTGCGTGCCGCAGTGCGCGAAAAGCGGTTCGACGTTCGTCTGGTCAAAAGTCCAGTCCGTGACGGCCCACGCCCCCTTCCCGACGGACAGCCGGCGCCCGCCCTTCACCAGCGTCCAGCCGTCTGCGGCGGTCTCGACCGTCGCCGTGTCAAGCCCCTCGAAAACGCCCGGCGAATTGTCCTCAAGCGGCAGCGCCAGCGACGCGCATTTCCGGCGCAGCGCGTCGTGTACGGTCGGATTCGCGTCCAGCGGCGCGGCGCCGAACGCCGGCAGCAGATGCTGCCAAATGAGATCCAGCTCGCGCTGCATGTCGCCCAGCCCCGCATGAACCGAGACGACGGCGTCCTGCCCGGGGAAGACGACCGTCAGCTGCCCCGACGCGCCGTCCGCGCGGTAGGCGTCGTGGCGGCAGCGCCAGAACTGGAAGCCGTACCCCTGGTTCCAGTCGCTCCCGGAGCCGACCGTCCGGGACTGCACGACGATGTCGCCCGACCAGGTCTGGCGGGCCGTCGCGAGGCGCACCCATTCGCGCGAGAGCAGCTGCCGGCCACCCCAGCGCCCCTCCTGCAAGAGGAACTGCCCGAACCGCGCAAGGTCGCGCGTCGTCATGTTCATGCCCCATCCGCCGCAGGCGACGCCCGTCGGCGAGACCGTCGACCACGGACTCGTCATGCCGAGCGGCCCGAAAAGGCGTTCCTTGAGAAATTCCATCAGCGGCTTTCCGCTGATCTTCTCGACGATGGCCGCCAGCAGATGCGTCGCGCCCGAATCGTACTTGAAGCCCGTCCCCGGCTCACGGTCGATCCTGTTTTTCAGCAGCGCCTTAACCCAGTCGCCGGCGATGTCGTCGCGCTCCGCGTCCGTACGGTCGGCACCAAGGTTCATCGTCAGGAGGTCACGCACACGCACCTGACGCAGGTTCTCGGACGGATCTTCCGGCGCGGAATCGGCGAGGATGGACACGACGCGGCCGTCAAGGTCAATCTTCCCGTCGTCAACCAGAAAACCGAGGGCCGTCGACGTAAAGCTCTTGGAATGAGAATAGAGCATGTGCGGACGCGCCAGCGTGTCCTGCGGCGCCCATGTTCCCTCGGCGATCAGACGACCATGGCGCAAGATGACGAAGCCATGCACATAGCCGCCGCCAAACCGGTTCGTCGCTGCGTCGTTCTCGCACGCCTCGACCCACCGCTGGATCGCGGCGGACGAGACGCCCTGCGATTCCGGGGATGCGTATTCGAGGTCTTGCGCACGTGCAGATTCGCGCCCCTGTGCACACAGCCCACTTGACGCGCCAAGAACAACAAGCGCGAGACCGCCGAGAAGTCTGCGCCCCAACGCAAAGGCCTGTCGTTCAAAGGCCTGCCCATGAGAAAGAATCAGTCTCATCACCATTGTCTGTCCCGTCTTTTCTTTTGTCTCTGTCCGTTTTGAGCGTATTATACCAAAAGCCACCCACTCGCGCGTCGCTCCGCCTTACCACCCCGCATTCGCGCGTCAGCAAGATTCTTCCGCATGGAATTCTCATTTATGGTATAATGTGCAGCCTCGGCGCGAAAAGCGCGAGAATCTTGAAGAAATCGGAACCTCCACGGCAAGCACGGATGCGCGGCGCCTCAAACGCAACCGCGCAGCCAGACGAAAGGAGAAAAGTCATGGCACGGAAGACCTACGAGCATTCGGCGTACTGGTACGCGAAAAACAACGGCTGGACGCGCAGCGACAAGACGACACACGTCGAGCGGCTCGTCGACGAGGTGAGGCGCGACCTGAAGTTCGGCGGCGGGCGCGTCAACGGGAACCTCTCGTGCGACCCCCTCGGCTTCGGCGTCTGCCTCGCCGTCTGCACGGCGATGGACATCGGCGTCGCGATGCGCGAGACCGTCCGCGCGCTCGCCGACCCCGCC
>DCMF01000080.1:0-20349 GCA_002321305.1 Verrucomicrobia bacterium UBA1629
TCGAACGAGATCGCCGTCATCGACGCGCCCATGTTCGCGCGGCACGGACAATCCTATCTCTGGACGGCGGCGACCGCGAACGGCTCGGTCTTGCTGACGTGGGAGAACTTCTTTCTCGGCAACCCATACGAAGGTGGAACGGTGCCGGGTGGAAAAGTGGAAAAGTGCGAGGAGGTGTCCGCCGCTTCGCACCGTTCCACCGTTCCACTTCTCCACTTTTCCACTGTCACCGTCCAGCTCGAGCTCTTCCCGAACGGCGACTTCATCGCGCGCTCCAACGAGGTCGAGCGCGCCTACCGCCGCGTGAATCCCGACGACTGGGACGACGACGGCATCCCGAACGACGAGGACGACGCGCCGCTTGTCGCGGCGGACGAGCCGCAGTTCGGCCCGCGCCAGACGCTGCCGGAGGGCGCGAACGCCGAAGCCTACTGCTGGGTCGATCTCGTCGTGCGCCGCGCCAACGCCAAGGTGACGTTCATGGGCGACGGCGCGTCGAACCTTGCCGATCCAACGTTCATCGCCGAGGCGGACGCGACGAACCGCGTCACGCTCCTCATCGGCAAGACCTACCGCGTGACGTGCCCGATGCCGTTCGAGCTTGTCGGCAAGTCGAGCGACGACATCGAGGAGTCGTGGGAGTCGGCCAGGGCCGCGTTGTGGCTCCATTGGCCGGTCAGGATTAGTTTGGAAGGTTTGGGAGGTTTGGAAGGTTCGGAAAGTTCGGAAGGTTCGGAAAGCCTTGCGGCCACGAATCTTCACGAATCGACACGAATGCCTGCGGCGCTTAACACGGAGGAGACGGAGAACGGGAGACGCGGAGAAAGTTATAAGAGGGCGTACCAGACTGTCGCATCGGCGACACTCATCTGCTCTCCGTGTCTCCGCCCCTCCTACACCTCCGTGTTTAGCGACAGCAACCTCTCCTCATTCACGCTCCTGTCAACCTTCCAGACCTTCGTCAAACCCTCCAACCCCTCCAAACTTCCCAAACCTTCCAAACCCTTCACCATGCAGGTCTCCCCCTCAGGCCTTGGCGGGGCGTTCACGTGGACGAACGTCTGCTGCCGCGTGTCGGGCAGTGGCTACACGTTCTCCATCACGTGCGGCGACGGCTGCTCCTGCGGCGGCTGTTCTGCGACGGGCTATCTCGAATACGAGGGATACCGCCTTCCGGCCCACGGCGGCTTCTGCGGATGCGGCGGCTACGTTGACCACCCCGGCGGCGAAACTGACCCCGACGAGAGGCCGCCCCTGCCGGGCGCGTCGGCGACGTTTTCGAAGCGCGTCATCTTCTTCGAGGACGAGTACGAGAATGCGCCGGGCGAGACCGTCCCGTGGCAATCGACGGAGACGCGGCTCGCCTGCTGGGCCTACGGCGGCACACGCGGCGGACACGTCCGCATCGAGATCGCGGGCGCGGACGGACTCGTGCCCTACGGCGGCAGCCCCCTGCCGTTCGAGCAGGACCTGGAGCCGGGAGAGGAGGTCGCGTTCGAGACCGCCTACCGCGCCGTCAGGCCGAGCGGCGGCAAGGACGACATCGTCGTCACGGCGACGTTCACGGAGAACGAGACGGGCTGGACGGCGACGACCGTCGACAAGGCGACGGCGGTACAAGTCATCGTCTGCCCGAAAATCCCTGCGCCCGAAAACGAAAGTTTCGGACGGCACAAGTATGGCGTACGAGAGGAGGCCTCCTGCCTCTATTTCCCGTCGTCCGCATCGGTGGCATGGCAGACGGACGATGGAGATATGCTGGATGACGGGACATTCGTCTGCCCGTTGGCCGCAACAAGAAATCCTCTGACAATCTCAGGTGGAGGCGCAACCTATACGCCGAATGTCTCTGTTGTGGAGCCGCAGGGGATCGAATGCCGAAACGTCAAGGCTGAACGCTACTGCGTCCCCGTAAACCATGCGGGTGGCATCGGGATGCTCATGGACTTGCACGTGCTTCCGCTGGACGTGTCTTTCACGGGAATCGCCGTCGAAGAAGTCCCCTGCCTCGAAGGAACGCACACGGGATATTTCGCCAATCCGAGATTTTCAGGCGTCTGGAGTCACACCGTTGAAAACGGGGCCGGAAACTGGATTGACATTCAGGAGGAAAATCTGTTTGGCGAAGACCGTCCGGCGATTACGGGTGAATTGTCTCGCGTGACGGCGGATGGCGTTTTCGTCTCGGATGTTTCCTATGGATGGCAAGACGGCGAATTAGTCTGGCCAATTCCATACGGGTGGAACGAAAAGGGGACACGGCGAGGATCGTCCGAATACAAACGATTTGGGACAGACACGCGGCATTGGACGATCATTTTCAGGAACGGGCGAAGCGGCATCCGCAAGCTTCAAAATCAGGTTTACAGAGACATTGACGGGACGGTCAATCTCAATGGGAGGATTGTCGATGAAGATGAATAGCGTTCTGGCCTTCGTTCTATCTTGCGCTGTCGCGCTTGGCTGTAGAGAAAAGCGTGAGGGGGAGATGCGCGAGCCGATTGAGGAGATGGCCTCCGCCCTCCTTTCTCACGAACCCGCGCAGGAACAGGAGAAACGTCTGTTGACGCGCATGGCGGGCATCGAGGATGACGCGCAACGGCAAGCGGCGGTTCGCCGGTTGACAGAACAGCTCCTTTCAATTCCCCTCGCCGACAAGTCCTATTCCCGCCAGATGCAGGTGATGCGCCGCATTTCGGATCTGATTGCGCTTTCGGTCGCCTATCGATGCGTTCGCGTGGACGAGCCCGAACTCCGTTGCGAGATCCGCCTGTTGCTCGTCAACTGGTGGCGAAGCCAGCTGATTCGGCTGAAGCCGACACGCCGGAACGCAAAGGCCGTTCTCGACTGGAAGAGCCCCACCGAATCCCAGAAGTACAGGGAGTGGCGTTCCTGCTACATGGCGAGTTTCCTGTCCTATCGCAGTCTGGTGAACCGGATTGAGTTCTGGTGGTATCCCGAAGACGAGAAGCGTTTTGGCGAAGAGGTCGCGAAACGTCTGAAGGCCGAGATCGAGAAGTCTCTGGGACGTCCGCTGCGCAAGGAAAGGCACTCGCCGAAAGACTGGAAATGGGAGACAGATGAATTCACGGGCGTACGGGAACATCGTCTGCTGCGCACAGACTGAGAAATCATGGACTGTCTTATCGGCGGCATCATCCTCAACGGAGTACGGGTACAATGAAACGAATCATGCTTGTGGCAATCAGCATCTGCGGCGCACTGGGCTGCGAGAAGCGTCCTCCGACACAAGAGGAGAAAGCCATCGCGGCATCGCGCGCCCTGATTGCTACGTTGGCGACCAATGCGTCCGTGCGTGTAATCAGGGCGAGCGAGAGGGTGCGTGAAAATCTCAAGGACGTGAAAGATAAACCTAAGCGTGATGCGTTGATCGAGGACTGGCAAAACGCACTGAAGAGCATCCCCGTTAAGGGGTTGCGCCCGTCCAGCAGATACGTTTCCGTTCGAGAGGCCTGCCATATGCTTAATTGGGACTTGATAGGGGCAATGTATGAGGCCGGGGCTGATTATGAAACGAGGTGGAATGTGCACCTCGATACTGTCAGGTGGCTGGACCGCCAGATGTTCTCAATGAAACCTGAAAAGACAGCAAAGATTATTTCTTGGCGAGAAGAAAACAAAAAAATGGAACAATTACCAAGCTCTCGTGGAATATTACGAAAGCGTAATCGAGAACCTTGAGATCGACGAATTCAATGAGGCTCGATATCCAAATGATGTGGAAAAGATGGACGCGATTCGGGCGAAGTTCGAGAGGTTGATCGGTCGCCCCGTCCGCAAGAGAGAAGACATCACGCGCCTTGGCTTTTACGTGAAACAGGCGCGAGCGCGCATCCAGAAGGAGCGGGACGCGGCACTGAAGAGAGCGGCTTCGAGCGAGTGAGACATTTCACAAACCTCTGAAGAGGCGCCATTTCATGGGGTGCGAGAAGGAACGGGCGACCTCAGAATGGAGAACATGAATCTCGCGCTGTTCTTCGAGGGGACGGGGCAGGGCGTTCGCGGCAGGAAGACGAATGTCTCCGCTCGTCTACGGGGCGTACCTTGTAGACGACGCGCACAGGCGGCCCTCCGCCGCGTCTGCGGCGAAAGGCTTTGGGCGAATCTCTCCCTTGTTGTGCGCATCGTCAGAATCCCTCTTTTTCCAGATGGCGAGTAGTATAGCAAATTTCCGCGCGAACAGTCGCCCATTTGCGCGAAAAATCTTCACTCCATTTGCGCAACACGACAGGCGCATTTCCTCAAGCCCTTCAAGACCTCCGCCACACGGGGACACCTGGCAAGAGACCTACCGTGTGCGGTTCGTCGTCTCACCTCGGCGCGCCGTGCGCGTCTGACGGCTTTGCCAGCCGCGACAGCGCCTCCGCCGCAAGGGCCATGCCGAACGCGCACGTGACAGGCATCATCGACCCCTTGGGGACAGGTCCCGGCGTCACGTGGGCCGTCCCTGCCGAGGGCGCGCACACGGGCTGCGGCGGTTCGATCGAAGCCGCGCAGAAGAAACGGGCGGACGGATAGCGGCCGAGCCGCCTGAACCGCTGGCGCAGCGCGCGCGCAAGGCCATCGCCCGTAATCTTGTCGAACCGCCGAATGACGACTTTCGTCGGGTCAAGCCGACGCGCCGCGCCCATCGACGAGAGAAGCGGCACGCCCGCCGCCGTCGCCGCGAGGATCAGCTCGGCCTTGCAGTCGACGGAATCGATCGCGTCCACGATGAGGTCGAAGTCCGTGAGCCTCAGGTCGGGCGTCGCGGCCGGGTAGCGTCCGTTGACCGCGACGACATCGCCGTCGGGGTTGATGTCGAGGAGGCGTTCGCGCAAGGCCTCGACCTTGGATCGTCCGAGCGTCTTCGCCGTCGCCGGGCACTGCCGGTTCACGTTCGACGGCACGACGACGTCGTCATCGACGAGCGTCAGGTGTCCGACGCCCGTGCGCACGAGCGCCTCGGCGCACCAGCTGCCGACGCCGCCGACGCCGATGACGGCGATGCGCGCGGCGGCGAGCCGCGCCATCGCCCCTTCGCCCAGCAGGGCTTCCGTCCGCGAAAGATCGATCATCGCCTCACCCCTCCGGGAAAAGGCGCGAGAGAATCAGCTCGGCCGGCGTGTAGGCCTTCTTCTTCGCGTTGCAGTCGACGCAGCACGGCACGCAGTTGCCGCGCGTGGAGCGTCCGCCGCGCGCGACGGGAACCACATGGTCGAGCGTCAGGTTTTCCGCCCCGACGTACCTGTGGCAGTAGTGGCATTCGCCCTTCGCGATCCGGGCCTTCCACCAATCCGTCTGGCGAAGATCCCGCGCCCGTGCGCGCTCGCGCTTCACGTGTGCGGGATCCGGGTTTAGGTCAAGCCAGTCTTCCATCTTCCTCCTCCACGCCAGTGGCGACTCTCGAAACGCCTCTCATTCGGAATGTCCCTGACGAAAGGGGGCCGTGGCGTTTCTGCCACGGCCCCCTTCCCGTCGCAAAGCGCACTTCGTCACTTCGCGAGCGCCGCCGTCACGTCGGCGAGAACCTGGCGGAGCGCCTTCGGGACGCGGTGCGCCGTCTTCGAGGCGACCTTCGAGTCCTTCGACGGGAGGGCGTCGTACTGGTCGTAGGACGCGCCAATCGTCGCGATCTCCTTCTTCCAGCCCTCGACGTCGACCGTCAAGAGGTCCTTCAGGAACGCCTTGTTGACGCGGAAGTTGGGGTTCGGGTCATCGTTGTTCGAGACGTCGATGTCCTTCTCGAACGGCAGGTTGCCGATCGCGGTCTCGTTCGCCTTGACGGTGCCGTCGATGCGCTGGCAGATCCACTTCAGGACGCGGCTGTTGTCGCCGAAGCCCGGCCACATGAACTCGCCCTTGTCCGTCTTGCGGAACCAGTTGACGAAGTAGATCTTCGGCAGCTTCGTTGCGTCGGCGGAGGTGCGCTCCATCTCCAGCCAGTGCTGGAAGTAGTCCGCGACATTGTAGCCGAAGAACGGCAGCATCGCCATCGGGTCGCGGCGGACCTGGCCGATCTGGTCGGAGATGACGGCGGCCGTCACTTCCGAGCCGGCGGCGGAGCCCATGAACACGCCGTGCGTCCAGTCCTTCGCCTCGTTCACCAGCGGAATCGTCGACGGACGGCGCCCGCCGAAGAGGATCGCGTCGATCGGCACGCCGGTCGGCTTCTTGTTGTACTTGCCGTTGAAGCCCTCCTTGTCGAGCACCGGGCAGTTGACCGCCGGCGCCGTGAAGCGCGAGTTCTTGTGCGCGGCGACGTAGCCCATCGCCTTCACCTCGGCCTTGGTCATGCCCGGCTTCGGACCCATGCGGCGCTTGTCGTCGATGCAGCGGTAGCAGGGGTTGCCCTTCCAGTCGACGCCCTCGGCCGGCGCGTCGATGCCCATGTCCTCCCACCAGATGTCGCCGTCGGGCGTCAGGACGACGTTCGTGAAGATCGTGCCCTTCTTGCAGGACTTCAGCGCGTTCGGGTTCGAGTCGTTCGAGGTGCCCGGCGCGACGCCGAAGAAGCCGTTCTCCGGGTTGATCGCGTAGAGGCGGCCGTCTTCGCCCGGCTTGAGCCACGCGATGTCGTCGCCGATCGTCTGGAGCTTCCAGCCCGGAAGCTTCGGCAGCATCATGGCGAGGTTCGTCTTGCCGCAGGCGGACGGGAACGCCGCCGTGAGGTGATACTGCTTCTTCTCAGGCGAGGTGAGCGTGAGGATGAGCATGTGCTCGGCCATCCAGCCCTCGTCCTTCGCGAGCTTCGACGCGATGCGGAGCGCGAAGCACTTCTTGCCGAGGAGCGCGTTCCCGCCGTAGCCCGAGCCGAACGACCAGATCTGGCGCTCTTCCGGGAACTGGGTGATGAACTTGTCCTCGATCTTCTTCGCGCAGGGCCACGCGACGTCCTTCTGGCCCTTCTTGAGCGGCGCGCCGACGGAGTGGATGCAGGGGATGAAGTCGCCGTCCTTGCCGAGGTGCTTCAGCACCGCGTCGCCCGTGCGCGTCATGATGTTCATGTTCACGACGACATACGGCGAGTCGGTGATCTCGATGCCGTACTGGGTGATCGGGTTGCCGATCGGGCCCATCGCGAACGGGATCACGTACATCGTGCGGCCCTTCATGCAGCCCTTGTAGCTCTTGAGCATGAGCTTCTTCATGGCCTCGGGCTCCATCCAGTGGTTCGTCGGGCCCGCGTCGATCTCCCTCTTCGAGCAGATGAACGTGCGGCCCTCGACGCGCGCGACGTCGCTCTCGTGCGAACGGGCGAGGTAGCAGTCGGGACGCTTCTTTGTGTTGAGCTTGACGAACTGGCCCTTCTTGACCATCATCTCGCAAATCGCGAGATGCTCCTGCTTCGAGCCCGTCACGACCACGATCTTGTCGGGCGTGCAGACCTTGTTCCACTTGTCAACCCAGTCGAACACCTTGGCGTTCGCGAATTTCGGCGTCTTGGCCATGTCTTTCTTTCTCCTTGAAGTTGCCCCGAAGAGGGGCGTACTTGTTAAAATTGGCGTGTATTATATCATAGCGACCGCAGGGAAATCAACCGTCACGACGGCGGCCCGGGACGTGAGCGCGGAATCGCATCCCCCCGACAGCCGCACCGGACGGCCCCGTCCGGCGCCTTTCCGATTTGGTATAATACGCGCCCGCTATGGAGTCCCTCAAGACACAACTGAAAAGGCTGACAGTCCCCATTTTCATGGAGATCGCCCTCGTCATGCTTGTCGGCTTCGTCGACACGCTGATGCTCTCGCGCTACAGCGACAACGCCGTGGCGGCCGTCGGCCTCGACAACCAGATCATCGCGCTCGTCTTCCTCGTCTACCAGTTCGTCTCGACGGGCGCGGCGATCGTCTGCGCCCAGTACCACGGCGCGGGGCTGCGCAAGCGGCTCGTGCAGGTCGTCGGCCTCGCCCTGATCCTGAACGCCGTCGTCGGCCTCGTCGTGAGCGCGGCGCTCTGCCTCTGCGCCGAGGACATCGTGCGCCTCATGGGCCTGCGGGAGGAGCTGGTCGCCGACGGGGCCGTCTACCTGCGGATCACGGGCTCGCTCTCGTTCTTCCAGTCGCTCGCGTTCGCGTTCGGCGCGTCCCTGCGCAGCGTCGACCGCGTGAAGGCCCCGATGGCCGTCGTGGCGGTCGCGAACGCGGTGAACGCGCTCGGCGACTACGCGCTCATCTTCGGCCACTGGGGCTGCCCGGAGATGGGCGTCGCGGGCGCGGCGTGGGCGACGGCCATCAGCCGCATCGTCGCCTGCGTCCTGATCGCGGCGATCCACTTCAGGACGCACATCCCGACGTTCCCGCTCGCCTGGTTCCGCCCGTTCCCGTGGGGCGAGCTGCGCAACGTCTTCAAGATCGGCTTCCCGGCGATGGGTGAGGAGCTCTCGTACTGCCTCTCGCAGGTGACGATCACCTATTTTGTGAACAAGATCAGCACGGACGCGCTCATCGTGCGCACCTACGCGGTGAACTGCATCATGTTCGTCTACCTCTTCTGCGTGAGCATCACGCAGGGCGGCGACATCCTCGTCGGGCATCTCGTCGGCCGCTCGCGCTACACGCCGGCCTACCTGATGGGGAACTTCTTCCTGCGGCGCAGCATGGCGATCACGCTGACGTGCAGCGTCCTGCTCGCGCTGTGCGGGCCGTGGCTCTTCGCCGCGCTCACGAAGAACGCGGAGGTCATCCGCCTCGGCGTCATCATCCTCTGGATCGACTGCGTGCTGGAGATCGGGCGCGTGCGGAACATCTTCGCCTGCGGCACGCTGCGCGCGACGGGCGACGCGGTCTATCCGCTGCTCGTGGGGGTGACGTTCCAGTGGGGCGTCGCGGTCGGGCTCGGCTGGCTCTTCGCGATCCCGTTCGGCTGGGGCATCGTCGGCGCGTGGGTCGCTTTCGCGCTCGACGAGAACCTGCGCGGCGTCTTCCTCTGTCGCCGCTGGCACGCGAAGGCGTGGGTCGGCCGCAGCTTCGCGGCGCGGATCGCCTAGCCGCGCACGCAGGGCGCAAAGCCGTCCCGCGCGCAGGCCGGGCGGGCGCGCGGGCAGCGCGGGTGGAACGCGCAGCCCGTCGGCCACGCCCACGGCGGGGGGACTGTCCCCGGAATGTCGGCGAGCGGCGCGTCCTTGGGCGCGTCGAGGCGCGGCACGGCCGCCAGGAGCCCCCGCGTGTAGGGGTGGCGCGGATGCGCCAGCACCGTGGGGACAGGCCCCCTTTCGACGATCTCGCCCGCATACATCACGTGCACGAACGACGCATAGCGCGCGACAAGCCCCAGGTTGTGCGTGATCAGGAGCACGGACATCTTCCGCTCGTCCGCCACGCGCGCGATCAGGTCGAGGACGTCGCGCTGCGTCGTCACGTCGAGGGCCGTCGTCGGCTCGTCCGCCACCAGAAGGTCCGGCTCCTGCGCAAGGGCCATCGCGATCATCACGCGCTGCTGCTGCCCGCCCGACAGTTCGCAGGGGTACTTGCGCGCCGCCTCGGCGGGGAGTCCGACAGAGGCAAGCAGTTGAGGGGTGAGAGGTGAGGGGTGAGAGGTGAGAGGTGAGAGGTGAGAGGCGGACGCCGGATGGCGGGGGGCGCGCGGACGGGCCTCGTCGATCTGGCGGCCGACCCTCATCACGGGGTCGAGGCTCTGCATCGGGTTCTGGAAGACGTAGGCGATGCGGGGCCTGCCGACGAGGCGACCCGAGATCTCCGCCCGCTCGACGAGTCCGCCAAGGGCCAGCGCGGTCAGCGACTTGCCGCAGCCCGACTCGCCGACGAGCGCGACGCGGGCGTTTTCGGGAATCCCGAACGAGACGCCGCGCACGGGGACGGAAAGGCGTCCGCCCAGCCGGAAGGCGATGCGCAGGTTCTCGACCGACAGCAGCATTTCCTCAGCTCGGCAGCGCCAGCGCGCCGCACATCAAGATGTCATTCGCTTTCATGGCCCGCATGATACCGAATGGATGACCTACCGCCCGCTCTTCCGCGTGCGCAGCCAGGTCGCGGCGGCCTGGTCGCCGCGCAGGGCGCGCGCGCGCATCGCCCAGTAGAGCGAACGCTCCGCGTCCCTCTCGACGCCGTGCCCGAACTGGTAGGCGGCGGAGAGGTTGTCCATCGCCTCCGGGTGCCCGAGCTCCGCCGCCGCCCGGTAGCACTTGACGGCCATCTCCCGGTCTGGCGGGCACCCGAAGCCGCGCAGGTAGCACGTGCCGAGGTTCACGAAGCCGTTCGGATCCCGCTCGCGGGCCGCACGCCGGAAGCAGTCGAAGCTCCGCTTCAGGATGCGCTCCAGCCGGTTCGTGTCCGTGCCCGCCCGCTCGAACGCCTCGGAAATCGCAATCGAGCCGAGCGCGTTCAAAGCCTGCACGTTCCCGCCGTCCGCCGCCTTCTGAAGGCAGGCGAAGTCGTTCTTCTCGACCGAGAGGAGATACCACGCGAGCGGATTGCCCTTCCGCTCCGCGAGTTCGCGGATCCTGTCGCGCGAGGCGTCGAGATACCTTTTCGCCAGTTCCCTGTCGTCCGTCGTGACGCCGTAGACGAACTGCTGCAGGGGCTTGCCGGCCTTCGCGTCGCGCGCGACGATCTCCCGCGCCTCGGCGTAGACCTTCGCGCCGCACGAGGTCGGCGCGTTCAGGAGCCGCACCACGGCGTCGGACGAGCTCATCGCCCCGAAAAGGCAAGCAACCGCAAGGAGCGTCATAGGTAGGGACGGTACGTGTTCGTCAGCGTCTTCCAGTTCTTCTTCTTCGCGCAGATCGTGAGCGTCCGCTCGCGCCGCCAGAACCGCCAGCGGTCGGGACGCTCCACCTCGACGATGTGGAAGCCGTCGCGGACGATCGAGTAGAGGTCCGGCAGGGAGAACCCCGCCTGCGTGCGCGTCTTCTCCGGCACCGAGAAGTAGAGGCGGCCGTCCGGCTTCAGGACGCGGTGCGCCTCCTTGACCGCCTGCCGCGAGACGGACGAGCCGTCCATCAGCACGACCTCGAACTGCGCGTCCTCGAAGGGGAGCGCGTTCGCCCTGTCCGTCGCGCGCCAGACGCGGCCCCTGAGGGGCGCGAACCGCGCGGGCAGGGCCTCGCCGGGGAAGCCGACCTCCAGGCTCGTGCGGACGCCCTTCACGCGAGCGCGACCTCCGTCTCTTCGCGCGTCGCCATGTCCTTCAGGCGCGCGACGCCCGCCTCCACGTCGTCCGGCCCGAGGAACACGGCCTTCGCCGCGCCGTTCTGGTCGGCGTGCGAGAAGAACTTCTTCGGCTTCTGCGCATGGAGCGCGAGATCGACCGACTCGCCCGCCGCGCGCAGCTTCGCCGCGAGCTTCACCGCCGCGTCACGCTGCTCCGGGAACATGAAGCCGACCGCGACGCCCCTCTTCGCCGCCGCCGCGTCCGCACCCAGCCGCGCCTTCAGAAGCTCCGTCACGACCACGTCGCCGAAGCCGAGGCCGACCGCGCTCGTCGGCTCGCCGCCGATCGTCGTCAGCAGGTTGTCGTAGCGGCCGCCGCCGAAGATCGCGCGGAACTCGCCCTTCGTGTCGAACGCCTCGAAGACGACGCCCGTGTAGTAGCTGAGGCCCCGGATGACCGAGATGTCGAACTGGAGCGCGTCCGCAAAGCCCGCAAGCGCCGCGAGGCGGAAGAGCTCCACGAGTTCGGGGCAGTCCGCATAGCTCTTCGTGTCCATGATCGCGAAGGTCGCCTTCACGTCATCGTCCGTGAGCCCGCCGTCCTTCAGCATCGCGGCGATCTCCGAATCGGGCATCTTGCCGCGCTTGTCGAGCGCGAGGAAGACCTGCGCGTGCTTCTCGGCGGCGATGCCGCTCTTCTGCAAAAGCTCGCCGAGGAACTTGCGGGAGGAGACGTGAACCTTGAAGTCGTCCGTCGAAAGCCCCATGCGCCGCAGGGCGTCCACCGCCGCGCCCAGCACCTCGACCTCCGCGAGGATCGAGTCCTCGCCGATGATGTCGACGTTCCACTGGTAGTGCTCGCGCTTGCGGCCCTTCGTCATGCGCTCGTAGCGGAAGCACTGCGCGATCGTCGTCCACTTCAGCGGAAAGGACAGCTCCTTCTGGCGCTGGGCGACCATGCGCGCGAGGGTCGGCGTCATCTCGGCGCGCAGGGCGAGGTGGCGCTCGGACTTGTCGAAGAAGTGGTAGATCTGCTCGCCGACCTCCTCGCCCGCCTTGCGCGCCAGGAGCTCGTAGCTCTCGACGACGCAGGCGTCATAGGGCCTGAAGCCCGCCGCCGCGCCCGCCGCGCGGAAGGCGTCGAACACCCGGTCGCGCCAGGCCATGTCCTCCGGATAGAAGTCGCGCATGCCGCGCGGCGCCTCGAAACTCAGTTTTTCTGCCATGCTTTACTCCTGTCGTCTTCGGAGACGGAAGCCGCCAGGACGACTCCGTTCCCCCGTCAACCAGCCGTGAAGATTACCATTTCTCTCATGCGTCTGTCAAATGGGCCGCATCCGCCGATCGGGCGACTCTCGGCACGTCCACGCAAAATTTGGTATACTTTCCCTTCCACAAACAGAAGACAAGTTTCCGCAGGAAACGGAAAACGAAGGCAAACATGAACCGCATACTTTCCAAGAAGCAGCTTTCCGACAGCGTCTACCGCATGGACGTGGAAGCCCCGCTCATCGCCCGGGAGCGCAAGCCCGGCCAGTTCATCATCCTCATGGTCGACGACCGCCTTGGCGAGCGCATCCCGCTGACCATCGCCGACGCCGACCCCGACCGCGGCGCGATCACGCTCATCTTCCAGACGGTCGGCGCGACGACGCTGAAGCTCGCGCGCCTGGACGCCGGCGACAGCCTCCCGGCCGTCCTCGGCCCGCTCGGCAAGCCGACGTCCATCCGGGGCGCGAACGGCGAGAGGCCCGGCCGCGTCGTCTGCGTCGGCGGCGGCATCGGCGTCGCGCCGATGCACCCCATCGCCCAGGCCCTCAAGGCCGCCGGCAACGCGGTCACGATCATCATGGGCGCGCGCAACAAGGGACTCTTCGTGATGGAAGAGGAGATGCGCGCGATCGCGGGCGACCGCCTCATCCTCATGACGGACGACGGCTCGTCGGGCCGCAAGGGCCTCGTCACGGAGCCGCTGAAGGAGCTGTGCGAACGCGGCGCCGTCGACGAGGTGATCGCCATCGGCCCGCCGGTCATGATGAAGTTCTGCGCGCTCGCGACGAAGCCCTTCGGCGTGAAGACGACGGTCTCGCTCAACACGATCATGATCGACGGCACGGGCATGTGCGGCGGGTGCCGCGTCTCCGTCGGCGGCGAGACGAAGTTCGTCTGCGTCGACGGGCCCGAATTCGACGGACACGCCGTCGACTGGGACCTCATGCTCACGCGCATGGGCGCCTTCAAGCCCCAGGAAAAGGCCGCGAAGGATCACGTCTGCAACCTGATGAAAGAAGTGAAGGGGGAGAAGTGAGAGGTGAGGAAACTCGCCCCATCCCTCACTTCTCATCCCCCATCCCTCACTTCTCATCCCTCACTTCCCATCCCTCATCCCCTCTAAAACCATGACACCCAAAGAGAGAATGGCCCTTCCGCCGCAGGAAATGCCCCAGCAGGAGCCGGCGGTCCGCGCCCACAACATGAACGAGGTCGCCCTCGGCTACACGGCCGAGATGGCGCGGCGCGAGGCTTCGCGCTGCCTCCAGTGCCCCACCAGGCCCTGCATGCAGGGCTGTCCCGTCGCGATCAACATCCCCGGCTTCCTCGCGAAGGCGGCGGACGGCGACTTCGCCGGCGCGCTCAGGATCATCAAGGAGACATCCCTCCTGCCCGCCGTGTGCGGCCGCGTCTGCCCCCAGGAGAAGCAGTGCCAGAAGTTCTGCACGATGGGCAAGCTGCTGAAGGACGTCGAGAAGTCCGTCGCCATCGGCCGCGTCGAGCGCTTCTGCGCCGACCTCGCCCGCGAGAGCGGCACGGAAGAGCCGGTCGCCTGCGCCCCGAAGACCGGGAAGCGCGTCGCCGTCATCGGCTCCGGCCCCGCATCCATCACCTGCGCGGCGGACTGCGCGAAGGCCGGCCACGCCGTCACGCTGTTCGAGGCGTTCCACAAGTGCGGCGGCGTGCTCGTCTACGGCATCCCCGAATTTCGCCTCCCGAAGGCCATCGTCCAGCACGAGATCGAGGGCCTCGAGAAGCTCGGCGTCACGATCGACACGAACTTCGTCGTCGGCCGCACGCGCAAGCTGAAGGACCTCATCGAGAAGGACGGCTTCGACGCCGTCTTCGTCGGCACGGGCGCGGGCCTGCCGAAGTTCATGGGCATCGAGGGCGAGAACCTGAACGGCGTCTTCTCGGCGAACGAGTACCTGACGCGCGCGAACCTCATGAAGGCCTACCTCGAAGGCGAGGCCGACACGCCCTTCTGGCACGGCAAGAAGGTCGCCGTCCTCGGCGGCGGCAACGTCGCGATGGACGCCTCGCGCATGGCGCTGCGCCTCGGCGCGGAGAAGGTCTACCTCGTCTACCGCCGCAGCGAGGCGGAGATGCCCGCCCGCCGCGAGGAAGTCCACCACGCGAAGGAGGAGGGCGTCGAGTTCCACCTGCTGGAGAACGCGAAGCGCATCCTCGGCGACGGACAGGGCGCGGTCGCGGGCCTCGAATGTCTCCGATACGAGCTGGGCGAGCCGGACGCCTCCGGACGCCGCAGCCCCGTCGCGATTCCGGGCAGCGAATTCACGCTGGACGTCGATACCGTGGTCGTCGCGGTCGGCAACGCCTCGAATCCGCTCATCCCCGCGACGACGGAGGGCCTTGAGGTCAACCGGCGCGGCAACATCGTCGTCGACCCGGAGACGAACATGACGTCGATTCCCGGCGTGTTCGCGGGCGGCGACATCGTGCTCGGCGCCGCGACGGTCATCCTCGCGATGGGCGAGGGCCGCCGCGCCGCCGCCGGCATCAACGCCTACCTGAAGGGCTGAACGCCACTCGGAACGCATGAAAAAGGCCGCCGTCGGGAGCGACGCGGCCTGTCTGCGCCCTGGGATTTCGAGACGGCCTCGGACGCGAGACTCAGGACGGAATCCCGCAAATGGCGCTCGTAGGCGAAAGTCCGGCTTACCGGAAGCCGAGAAGCTTGTGCAGCTGGACGGACAGCGACCACCCGTCGAGCCGCGCCAACACGGCCTTCGCCGTCGCGAAGTCGATCCGCCCATCGCGTTCGCACGGCGAAATGTAGTAGTCCGTCGCAGCTATTCGGCCGCGAATCGCATGGGCAAAGCGGACGACCGCATCTTCCGCCGAAGCCACGATCCGCACCTCGTCGCAACGACGCAGCCCAGACGAAGTCGCCGCGAGATACCGGTCGGCGCACTCCGCCTTGGGCGAACAGGCGACGTAATCGACGGACGCGAGCCAGCCCGGCGCGACGAGGCCGTTCGTCTCGACGCCGATCCAGTATCCCGCACCTTTCAAGGCCGCGACGAGTTCGGGCATCTCCGCCTGGATCGTCGGCTCGCCGCCCGTCAAGATGACGCTCTTCGCCCGGAACGTCCGCACCTCGGCAAGCAAGTCCGCCAACGTCAGCGCAAAGCGCTTCGTCACGTCCGTATCACACCAGGGGCAGGCGAGGTTGCAGCCCGCGAAGCGCACAAAGACGCAGGGACGCCCCATGTTGCGCCCTTCGCCCTGAAGCGACTCGAAAACCTCAACGAGTCCGTACATCGAGAAAGGCCTTCAGCACGGACACGCCGTAGATGGCCGCCGTCTCGGCCCGGAGAACCGTGTCACCGAAACTGACGGGCGTCGCAATTTTCAGGAGCGCGTCCAGCTCTGCCGGCGTGAAGTCGCCTTCGGGCCCCACGCAGATCGCCCAGTCCGTCGTCCCGGAAGGCGGCTGCGCCGCGAGCGCCGCGCCAATCGGCGCGGGCGGCGGGTCGGTCAGCGCGCCGACAAGACACGCCGTCGCGCGCACCAGCGGCAGCGACTCGGCGAACGTGACGGGCGAGAGGATTTCGGGCAGCCACTTCGCGTCCGACTGCCGCGCCGCGTCCTCCGCGATGCGCTGCCAGCGCACGCGCTTCGCCGCGCAGCCGTCCGGCGCGAGGCGCACGATCGTCCGTTCGCTGATGACGGGCACGAGCCGCGTCACGCCGAGTTCCGTCGCCTTCTCAATCGTCCAGTCCCAGCGCGAGCCCTTCGTCACGCAGGCGAACAGCGTGAGCGAGGCTACCGGGCGCGCGAGCGTCCGAACGTCCGCGACGGGCGAGACCGAGACGTCCGCCGCGCCATCGGCCCGCTGGCAGGTACAGACCCGCCAGCGGCCCTGCCCATCGAAGAGCTCGATCATCTCGCCGTCCTTCGGACGCAAGACCCTGAGATGGTTCCGCGCGTCCTTCGACAGCGACGGACGCGCAGCGTCCAGCTGATCCGCCTCAACCAGCAGCCGATGCATGAGCCGAACCTGCCTCAGCGATCGACGCGCGCGCTGCCGCCGCCGACGAGCTTCTCGACGTCGGCCTTCGTCGCCATCGACGTGTCGCCAGGCGTCGTCATCGCGAGCGCACCGTGCGCCGCGCCGTAGTTGACGGCCTTCTCGGCGTCGTCGAACGTCATGAACCCGTAGATGAGCCCCGACGCGAACGAGTCGCCGCCGCCGACGCGGTCGTAGATCTCAAGTCCCGGGCGCTGAATCGACTGGTGAAGCGCACCCCTGTACCAGCAGATTGCCGACCAGTCGTTGACCGTCGCGGACTTCACCGAGCGGAGCGTCGTCGCGACCGCCTTGAAGTTCGGATAGAGCGCGACCGCCTTGTCGATCATCTTGCGGAAGCCCTCGACGGGCAGCGTCGTCATGTTCCCGTCAACGCCTTCGACCTCGATGCCGAGCGCGGCCGTGAAGTCCTCCTCGTTGCCGATCATGACGTCCACGTACTTCGCGATCTCGCGGTTGACCGCCTGCGCCTTCACCTGGCCGCCGATCGACTTCCAGAGGCTGGCGCGGTAGTTGAGGTCATACGACGTCACCGTGCCGTGCCGCTTCGCGGCCTTCAGGGCCTCGATGCAGACGTCGGCCGTCGTCTCGGAGAGCGCGGCGAAGATGCCGCCCGTGTGAAACCACCGCACGCCCTCCGCGCCGAACAGCTTCTCCCAGTCAATCATGCCGGGCTTCAGCTGGCTGACGGCCGTGAGGCCCCGATCGGCGCAGGAGCGCGCGCCCCGGCACCCGAAGCCGCGCTCGACGAAGTTGAGGCCGTTCCTGACCTCGCGCCCGATGCCGTCGAACTTCGCCCACGAAATGTGGCTCGTGTCGACGCCGCCCTGCAGCATGAAGTCCTCGACGAGACGGCCGACCGGGTTGTCCGCAAACGCCGTGACGGCCGTCGTCTTCATCCCGAAGCACCGCCGCAGGCCGCGCACGACATTGTACTCGCCGCCGCCCTCCCAGACCTTGAACTCCCGCGCCGTGTGGATGCGCCCATCGCCCGGATCGAGCCGCAGCATGATCTCGCCGAGGCTCGCCGCGTCCCACTGGCAGCTCCCCGCCGCCTTGACCTTCAGCCCTTCGCTCATTTCATTTTTCCTCTTTCTCGCAATCGAAAAAGATCCCAGACTGCCGTAGCACAGAATCCCCGGAACCCGTCGTTCCAAATGTGAGGCTTGCGCCCCCTATTCAAATGTCGGTCGAAGAAACTTCTGCTGAATCCGCGTGCAGCCCAGGACCCACGTCCTCACAAGATCAACTTTCCCTCACCTCGATGCCGGCGGTCGCCTTGAGGGCGTCGACGATCCGCTGGAAGGCCCGCCCGACCTCGTCGTCCGTCAGCGTCTTCTCCGCGCTCCTGAACTCCAGCGCATAGGCGCGGGAATCCTTGAACACGTCGAAAAGCTCGACCTTGACGAGTTCCTTGCCGCCGTTCTTCCGGATCGTCTCGACGATCTGCGCGTGCGGGACGCCGCCCCTGTCGACGAGCGCGATGTCGCGGCGGACGCTCGGGAAGCTCGGCACGGCCGAGACGCGCCCGACCTCGTCGAACTTCTTGAGAAGCGTCTTCGTCTCCAGCTCGCAGAGCGCCATCTGCGTCGTCAGGCGGAACGGATGCCGCAGCTTCGCCGAGACGGCGCCGAGCACGCCGATCGCCTTGCCGTTCAGCTTCACCTGCAGCGCCGCGCCCTTCGCGAACGCCGGATGATCCGCCGCGACGAACTCCACGCGCCCGGCGTGGAGGCGGACGACAAGCTCCTCGACCGCGCCCTTCATCCAGAGCACGGCCTCCTCCTCGTTCAGCGGCAGACGGCGGCGAAGCGCCTCGCGTCCGACCGGGCCGACGAAGCCGAGCGACAGCAGCTCCTTCTCCGTCGGCTGCTCCTTCGCGGGCATTTCGCCCCTCGCCGGAATCGTCACCTTGCCGAAGACCTTGCCCGTCTCGAACAGGAGCGCGGACGATTCGTGCGCCGCGTTCTTGCCGAGCGTCCCGTAGAGCTGCGGCAGGAGGCTGTCGCGCATGAAGCCGTATTCGGCGGACACGGGATCGGGAATCGCGAGCCGCGCCTTCCTCGTCTCCTCGCGCGGATCGAAGTCGCAGAGCTCCTTCTCGGAGAGGAACGAGTAGTGCATCGCCTCGGAGAAGCCCAGCCCCATCAGGATCTCGCGCAGCCGGCACTTCGCGCGGAACGGCGCGTCGGAGAGCGACGAGACGGACGGCGCGCTCGGCATCGTGTCCGGGATGTTGTCCAGCCCGTAGAGCCGCGCGATCTCCTCGACGAGGTCGGCCTCCATCGACAGGTCCCAGCGCCAGGACGGAATCTCGAACGTGACGTCCCCGAACGCGGCGAAGTGGTCGGCTTCCGTCGTCGGACGCAGCCCCAGCGACTTCAGCAGGAAGACCATCGCGTCGTTGCCGATGTCGATGCCGATCAGCTTGCGCGCGCGGTCGAAGTTGAGCGTGACGGGCGCGTTGAGCGGCTTCTGCCGATTGTCGATGTCGATGACGCCCTTCGCGATCTCGGCCGCGCCGTACTTCTGCAGCAGATGCGCCGCGCGGCGCGACGCGAAGTCGGCGATGTCCTTGTCCACGCCGCGAATGTAGCGGTAGGACGACTCGCTCGACAGGCCGAGCTTCGTCGCCGTGTACTTCGTCGACGTCGGCTCGAAAAGCGCGGACTCGAGGAAGACGCTCTTCGTCTCGCCTTCGGAAATGCCGGACTCCTCGCCGCCCATGACGCCGGCGACGCAGTTCGGCCGCGTCGCGTCGCAGATCATGAGCATCGTTGGGTCGAGCGTGCGCGTCACGCCGTCCAGCGTCTTGATCGTCTCGCCTTCCTTCGCGCAGCGGACGACGACCGTGCGCCCGTCGAGCTTCGTGTAGTCGAAGGCGTGCAGCGGCGCGCCGAGCTCCATGAGGACGTAGTTCGTGACGTCGACGACAAGGCCGAGCGAGCGGACGCCGCAGAGCTCCAGCCGCTTCGCCATCAGGGCGGGCGACGGCCCGTCCTTCACGCGCGTCACGACGCGCGCCGTGTAGCGCGGACACTTCACCGGGTCTTCGACGACGACCTTCACCTCGTCGTTCACGTCCACGGCGGACTCGACGAAATCGACCGGCGGCAGCGTGAGCGGACGGTGCAGGATCGCGGCGAACTCGCGCGCGAGGCCGACGACCGAGAGCGCGTCCGGCCGGTTCCACGTCACCTCGATGTCAAAGACGGTTTCCGGCTTCTCCAGCTGCGCGACGTCCCGAACAGGCGTGCCGTTCGCGATTTCCGCCGGATACTCGATGATGCCGTCGTTCCCCTCGCCGAGGCACAGCTCCTTCTCGCTGCAGCACATGCCGAAGCTCTCGACGCCGCGCAGCTTGCCCTTCTTGATCTTCTCCGGGTTGCCGTTCTTGTCGAGGAACGCGGGAATCGGCGCGCCGATCTTCGCGAACGCCGTCTTGATGCCCTGGCGCATGTTCGGCGCGCCGCAGACGACCTGGAAACTCTCATGGCCGTCCGTCACCGTGCAGACGTGCAGGTGGTCGGAGTTCGGATGCGCCGCGCAGGCGACGACCTCGGCGACGACGATGAGGTCGGAAAGCGGATTCCCGCCGACCGTCTCGATCGACTCGACCTGAAGACCGGCACGGGTCAGCTTCTCGGCAAGTTCCTTCGGGTCGATGTCATCGACCTTGACGTACTCATTCAGCCACGACAGGGGCAGTCTCATCTTTCTTCACCTCTTCTTCTGCTTCAGAATTCTGATCCACGGATTTCACGGATTCGCACGGATTCGCCGGGGGCGCGGCATCCGCGTTCTGATCCACGGATTTCACGGATTCGCACGGATCTGCAGAACTCTCAACATCCGAGTTTTGCTGATCCACGGATTTCACGGATTCGCATGGATTCGCAGAACTCTCAACAT
>DCMF01000080.1:20498-36289 GCA_002321305.1 Verrucomicrobia bacterium UBA1629
TTCACGGATTCGCACGGATTCGGTTTTCCCTCTTCTCCGTGCCTCCGTTCCTCCACTGCCTCCGTGTTAAGCGCCGCAGGCATCGCCGCAGGCTTTTCCTCCGACTTCTCCGCCGCCTTCTTCTCAACCTTCGCCCGCTTCTTCCACTGCGGGCCGTACTTCGGATACTTCTCGACCGCCGAGAAGACGCCGTTCGTGAACGCGACGACGTGGCCGGTCGTGACGAGCCAGTTCAGGTGCTGCTCGAACTCGGGGTCGTCCGTCGGGAACTCCGACTTGTCGCAGCAGGGATGCTCGGCGACGAACTTCGCCGCGCGGGCGAGTTCGGGAATCGCGTGTTCGGCGTCGAACGCCTTGTACTCGAGGCCCGAGACGAACTCCGGGCCGCGCGCGTCGTTCGCGCGGAAGAAATGGAGCTTGCGGTGGTGGAACGCGCCACGCAGCGCGAAGCACATGCCCGCCGGCGCGCGGCGCTCGGCCTGGATCGCGTCGTTCACCGCCCAGACGAGCGGCTTCACCGGCGACTTCTGCGCGACGTCCGCCGTGATCATCAGGTGCTTCGGACGATCCAGGAGCGACGGCAGGATCGTGCGCCTGAACTCGCCCTCGGCCTGTTCGCGCGTCATCTGCGCCGCGCCCTCGACGTCGGCCTGGCCCTTCGCGAAGAAGACGGTCTTCTTCGTCGCGCCCTTGCGCCACTCCTCGATCGCCTCCGGGTC
Source organism: Verrucomicrobia bacterium UBA1629 (assembly GCA_002321305.1). Lineage (GTDB taxonomy): Bacteria > Verrucomicrobiota > Kiritimatiellia > RFP12 > UBA1067 > UBA1067. Next base: position 21,218 of record DCMF01000080.1, read on the forward strand.
GCGCACCATCTCGATGTGCGCACGGTACTGGTCTTCGGACAGGTCCGGATACTTCGTCCGGATCATCTCCTTCACCGTCGCGTTGAACTCGTGGATGTTCGGCGGCCCCAGAAGGACGCCCGAAAGCCCGCACTTCGCGACGCAGTTGAAGCTGCCCTTCGGCGGCTCGCAGTCAATCACCTTCGCGTCATAGTAGTCGCCGAGATGCGCCGTGAGCGCGTGCGACAGGACGTCCTCCTCGCGCGTCGAGGCGAACCCGCACGCCTTGCACTGGAAGAAGGTTTGGGAGGTTTGGGAAGTTTGGGAGGTTGGGGCAGTTTGGGAGGTTTGGGAGGTTGGGGCAGTCCGCGGCGTGATCTTCAGCAGGATCGACTGGGGGTTGTCGAGGAAGAAGTACGCGAGTTCCTTGAGCTTGTAGGCGTGCGCATCGCCCTGCAGCTTGCGGATGATCGTGCCGAGCGCCTTCGTCTCGGGCAGGATCTTCACCTCGCAGTCGAGCGGACGCGGACGCTCCTCGAAGCGCGGACGATCCCCGGACGGCTTGCGGCCGCCAAAGGGCTTCCTGTCGCCGAACGCCTTGCGGTCGCCGCCGAAGGGACGCGTCTCGCTCCTCGGTTTGCGCCCGTCACGTGCGTCAAGGGGCTTGCGGGGCCTGTCCCCTCGCCCCGCCTCGCGCGCCCCGTCGGATTCGGGACGAATCTTGCCGACGCTGACCCCGGCGCCCTTCTTCGCCCAGGCGGGCGTGAAGTCGATGGACCCGAAATCAAGGATGTTTCCGTTCTCTTCGCTCATGGCCTTCATAGTATATCACATCGGCAGACGCTCACCGCGGCAGCAGCTTCTCCTGGCCGTTCATGTACGGACGCAGGACCTCCGGGATCGTGACCGACCCGTCCTCGTTCAGGTGCTGCTCCAGGAGCGCGACCATGAGTCGCGGCAGCGCAACGCCGGAGCCGTTGAGCGTGTGGACGAGCTTCGTCTTGCCGTCCGCATCCTTGAAGCGGCAGTTGAGGCGGCGCGCCTGGTAGTCGGTGAAGCACGAGCAGGACGACACCTCCAGCCACTGCTGCTCGCCCGGCGCCCAGAGCTCGAGGTCGTAGCACTTGGCGGCCGAGAAGCCCATGTCGCCCGAGCAGAGCTGCAGGACGCGGAAGTGGAGGCCAAGCCCCGTGAGGACGGCCTCCGCCTCCTTGACGAGGACTTCGAGCTGCTCGAACGAATGGTCTGGGTGGACGAAGTTCACCATCTCGACCTTGTCGAACTGGTGGACGCGCAGCATGCCGCGCGTCATCTTGCCGGCCGAGCCCGCCTCGCGGCGGAAGCACGGCGTGTAGGCCGTCAGCTTGATCGGCAGGTCCTTGCCGTTCAGGATGTCGTCGCGGTAGTAGTTCGTCACGGGGACTTCCGCCGTCGGGATGAGCCAGAAGTCGTCGATCTGACAGTGGTAGAGGTCTTCGGCGAACTTCGGCAGCTGGCCCGTGCCCGTCATCGAGTCGCTGTTCACGACGAACGGCGGCAGCATCTCGGTATAGCCCTGCTGCTGGCAGTGCAGGTCAAGCATGTACTGGATGAGCGCGCGCTGGAGCTTCGCGCCCTGACCGAGGATGATCGGGAAGCCCGTGCCCGTGAGCTTCACGCCGCGCGGGAAGTCGAAGATGCCGAGCTTCTCGCCGATCTCGATGTGCGTCGGGATCTTGAAGGCGGGATCCTTCCATTCGCCGACCTTGCGGACGACGACGTTCGCCGTCGAGTCCAGCCCCGTCGGAATCTCCGGCGCCGGGATGTTCGGGATCATGAGCAGGGTCTCGCGGAGGTCGTGGTCGACCTGCGCAAGCTCCCGGTCGATCTCGGCGATGCGGTCGCCGACCTTGCGCATCTCGTCCTTCGCGGCGGCGATGTCGCCGCCCTCCTTCGCGACCTTGCCGATCTCCTTCGACGCGGCGTTGCGCTTCGCCTTCAGCGACTCCGTCTCGCCGACGAGCGCCCGGCGGCGCGCGTCCAGGTCCCTCGCCTTCTGAAGCCTCTCCGGCTCCACGCCACGGCGCGCGAGCGCAGCCGCCGTCGCGTCGAAATCATCCCTCAGTTTCTTGATGTCAATCATCTTGCAGACCTTCTTTCCGTAAAATTACGGCGTATTATACCAAAAATTCTCTTACTTCTCGCACGGCGACAGGACTTCACATCCCGTCTCGGTAATCAGCACAAGGTCTTCGATTCGGACGCCGAGGTTGTCCTCAAGGTAGACGCCCGGCTCGATCGTCACGCACATGCCCGGCTTCAGCACCGTCCGGCTTTTCTTCGAGGCCGTCGGCGCCTCGTGGATCTCGTAGCCGACGCCATGTCCGAGAGAATGTCCGAAGCACTTGCCGAAGCCGCCCTTCGTGATGATGTCCCGCGCCACCTTGTCGAGCGCGCGCCCCGTCATGCCCGGCTTCGCCGCCGCGATGGCCGCGCGGTTCGCCTCGCGGACGAGCGCGTAGACCTTTCTGTAAAGCGGCGAAGGCCGCTTCGGCACGAGGTTGCGCGTGAGGTCGCTGCAGACGCCGCCCAGCCTGACGCCCATGTCCACAAGCACGGGTTCGCGTCCGTTCCAGACCGTGTCGTCCGGCTCGTGGTGGCATTCCGCCGCGTTCTTGCCGACGCAGACGATCGTCGCAAACGCCTCGCCCTCGCCCTTCTCGACCATGAGCGTCTGGATGATCCGCGCCATGTCACGCTCCGTCATGCCCGCCGCAAAGCGCGCGGACGCCGTCCGCCAGATCTCGCAGGCGAGACTTTCCGCCGCGCGGATCTTCGCGATCTCCTCCGGCGTCTTCACGGCGCGCAGCGCCAGGAGGTCGTCCGCGATATCGACGAAGACGGCATCATGCGGCGCGAGCTTCTGGAACTTCAGGAACTGCGCATGCGGAATCGACGACTCGTAGCCGATGCGCCGCCCGCGAAGCTTCAGCCGCCGCAGGTCGCGGCAGACGAGCTGCGGCGCGACGCGATGCACCATCGGGATGTAGCGGAAGTCGGTGGAGAGGGAGGTCTGGAAGGTTCGGGAGGTTTGGGAAGTTCGGGAAGTTCGGGAGGTTTGGAGGACGGCGTTGTCGCACACGACGCCCGTGAGGGCGCGGATGTTGGGCGGCGTGCAGACGAGCGCGGCGTCCAGCCGCCGCCGCGTCGCGATCTTCTGAAGTTCGTCAAGTCTCATGGCCGCACATTATACCATATCGGACGTCAGGCCCCTGCAGTCGCGCGCGATCTGGCGGGCCAGCTCGTCGATCGAGCCAAACGTCCGTTCCGGTCGGATGAAGCGCAGGAAATCGACGGCGCACGGCGCGGACGGAACAGACGCGGCCGTGCGGCCGGGAAAATGGATTTCCAGCACCGGCGCCGGCCAGCGGCGTTCGCCCAGCGTCGGCGCGACGCCGTAGTTCGCGACGCCCGGCACCCCGGCGACCGACACGGCGTAGACGCCGCGCGGCAGGTCGATGTGCAGGCCTTCCAGCCGCAGGTTGACGGTCGGGAAGCCGAGCTTCGCGCCGAGCCCCTTCCCCTTCTGCGGTTCGCCGTGCACGCGGAACGAATGCCCCAGCATCGCGTCCGCCGCCGCGACGTCGCCCGCCGCAAGCGCGGCGCGGATGCGCGAGGACGAGATCGGCGCACCGTTCCACGTTGCATACGGCACGGTCGTGACGGCGTAGCCGCGTGCGCGCAGCCAATCCGCATCGCCCGCGCCGCCCTTCCCGAAGTTCCAGTTCGCGCCGCAGCGGATGTGCGGCCGCCCCGTCGGCGAATCGAGGTACTGCGCGGCGAAAGCCGCGGGCGACAGCGCGGCGAGCGCCGGCGTGAAGTCGAGCGCGACGACCTCCGTCACGCCGCACGCCCGTATCGCCGCCAGCCGGTCGTCGAGCGTCATGATGAGGCGCGGCGCGCGTTCCGGCGCGAGGACCGAAAGCGGATGGTTGCGAAACGTGAGCGCACGGCCGGCGCCCGCGAGGATCGCCTGGTGCCCGCGATGGACGCCGTCGAAGAAGCCTACAGCGAGGCCTTGGCCAGCGGGATCACGCACGGGGCGAAGTCCTTCATCTCGGTCGTGAGCAGGCGGTCGAACGGGATCGCGTCCTTCACGTCGAAGTTCCCGACCGCCGTCCGCCGCAGGGACGCGAGCGCCGCGCCGCAGCCGACCGCGTCGCCGAGGTCTCGGACGAGCGCGCGCGGCAGGACGCCCTTCGTCGCGCGCAGCGCGAACCGCGCCACGGCAGGAGAGCCGGCCTCTGCGGGAGGGACGGCCTCCGTGCCGTCCGCCCTGACGTCAAAGCGGTAGACGTGCGCGAGGAACGGCTTGTGCGCCCCCGTGTCGGCGATCTCGTAGGCGGCCGTCCCCTCCTTGCGGATCGTGCAGAACGGCGGCTCGGTCTGGAAGACGTCCCCGCGAAACGCGGGCAGCGCCGCCGCGACCCTTGCCGCGAGGTCAGCCCCCACGGCGACGGGTCCGGCCGCCAGAGGACGCCCGTAGACGTCGCCCGTGTCGGTCTTCACGCCGAACCGGATCTTGCCCTCGTAGGCGCGGTCGGCCCCCATCAGGCGGTCGGCGAACCTGTTCGCGTCGCCGAGCAGGAGGATGAAAAGCCCGGACGCCATCGCGTCCAGCGAGCCGCCGTGGCCGACCTTGACGAGGTTGAACGTGCGCTTCACGGCCTTGACGACCGACGCGAACGCGATTCCGGCCGGCTTGTCCACCGGCAGGAACCCGTCCAGGTCTTCGAGCATTCTGAGTTGAGTGAGGTTTGCCATGGCGGCAGATTATACCAAAATTACGCAAGCGCCATCTTGCGCGCCTCGCGCACAAGCGACTGCGAATACGGGTGGGACGGCGCGCGGAAGAACGCCGCCGGATCGTCCGACGTCTCGACGACCTCGCCCGACCGCATGACCGCGAGCTTCGTCGCCATCTGCGAGACGACGCCGAGGTCGTGCGTGATGAGGAGAATGGCGGAGTTCGCGCGGTGCAGGCCTTTCATAAGCCGCAGGACCTGCGCCTGGATCGTGACGTCCAGCGCCGTCGTCGGCTCGTCGGCGATCAGCAGGTCGGGTTCGAGCATGAGCGCCATCGCGATCATGACGCGCTGCTGCATGCCGCCCGACAGCTCGTGCGGATAGGCGCGCGCGCGCACGTCCGGATCGGGAATCCCGACCTTGCCGAGCCAGGCGAGCGCCTGTTCGCGCGCGACCCGCTTCGAGACGTCCGCGTGCAGGCACACGGTCTCGACGAGCTGGTCGCCGATGCGGTGGAGCGGCGAGAGCGACCCCATCGGATCCTGGAAGACGACGCCGATGCGCCGGCCGCGGATCCGGCGCAGCTCGGCGAGCGGCATCGTCAGCGTGTCCGTGCCGTCGAAGAGGATGCGCCCCTTCGGCCAGAACGCGGGCGGACTCGGCAGGAGGCGCGGCACCGACAGCGCGACGGAGCTCTTGCCCGAGCCGGATTCGCCGACGAGCCCCAGCACCTCGCCCCGGTCGAGCGTCAGGCTCACGTCCCGCGCCGCCGAGGTCACGATGCCCTCGTCGCTGAGGAACGAGACGTCAAGATCCTCGACCCGAAGGAGCATTCGCCTTACGCGCCGTAGCCCTCTTCGCGCAGTTTCTCGACGATCGAGTCAGGATCCTGCGACTTCGTGATCAGCTCCTCGTAGGCGATGAGCCCCTGCTTGTAGAGCTGCGTCAGATGCGAGTCGAGCGTCTGCATGCCGAACTTCGCGCCCGTCTGCAGGTCGCTCTTGATCATGTTCGTCTTGTTGTCGCGGATGCGGCTGCGGATCGCGTCCGTCGTCGTCATGATCTCGAACGCGGCGACGCGGCCGTGGACCTGCCCGTCCGGGCCGAGCTTCGGCAGGAGGATCTGCGAGATGACGGCCTGCATGCCCGCCGCGAGCTGCGTGCGGATCTGCGACTGCTGGTTCATCGGGAAGGCGTCCACGATGCGGTCGATCGTCTCCGCCGCGCCCGTCGTGTGCAGCGTGCCGAAGACGAGGTGGCCCGTCTCGGCCGCCGTGATCGCCGCCGCGATCGTCTCCAGGTCGCGCATTTCGCCGACGAGGATGACGTCCGGGTCCTGGCGGAGCGCGCGGCGGATCGCCTCGGCGAAGCTCGGCACGTCGTCGCCGACCTCGCGCTGGGTGACGAGCGAGTTCTGCGAGGTGTGGTAGAACTCGATCGGGTCCTCGATCGTGATGATGTGGACGTTGCGCTCCTGGTTGATGACGTTCAGCATCGAGGCGAGCGTCGTCGACTTGCCGGAGCCCGTCGGGCCGGTGACGAGGATGAGCCCGCGCGGCTTGAAGAGCAGCTCCTTCACGACCGGCGGCAGCCCCAGCTGCTCCATCGTCAGAAGCGTGTTCGGGATCTGACGCAGCACCGCGCCGTAGCGCTTGCGCTCCTTGAAGATCGAGACGCGGAAGCGCGTGCCGTCCGGGTGCGCGAGCGCGAAGTCGGCGCCGCCGTTCTTCTCGACCTCGTCCATCTTGTCCGGGTCGCCCGAACGCGCGACCATCTCCTTGCAGAGCTCGTAGGAGTCCTCTTCGCTCAGCTCCTCGTCCGCAATCGGCAGCAGCTCGCCGTGGACGCGCAGCTTGGGCGGCATGTGCGCGCGGATGTGGAGGTCCGAAGCCCCCTCGTCGATCGTGGCCTGAAGCAGGTCTTCAATGTGGATGTCCATGTCGTGTCTCTCCTGTTTTTCGTGATTATACCAAAAATCGGACGGCCCGTTCGACCGCATCGAGCCCGTTCGCGTAGCCGACGGGCAGTGCCGTGCGCATCGAGACCTTGAGCCCGTTGTCCGACGGCGGATTGTGCGAGGCCGTGACCATGACCGAGCCGTCATAGCCGTCCTCGGCCGTGAAGAAGTAGACCATCGGCGTCGTGCAGAGGCCGAGGTCGGTCACGTCCGCGCCCGCGTCCCGAAGCCCCTTCACGAGCGCGTCGCGCACGTCCTTCGACGAGACGCGGCAGTCGCGCCCGACAAGAAGGCGGAGCGGACGCCCGGCGGCGTCCGGATACTTTTCGGAGAGGACCCGCACAAGGGCCCGCCCGACCTTGTAGACGGTCTCGAGGTCAAAGTCGACCCCGTAGGTGCCGCGCATGTCATATGCCTTGAAGAAGCTCATGTGTTCCTCGGATGGGCCTTCGCGTATTCGTCGCGGAGGCGTTCGATCGAGACGTGGGTGTAGATCTGGGTCGTCGAGAGCGAGGCGTGGCCGAGCATCTCCTGCACGGAGCGCAGGTCGGCGCCCGCGTCGAGGAGGTGCGTCGCGAAGCTGTGACGCAGCTTGTGCGGCGTCAGGTCCGTCGGCAGCTCCGCCTCCGCGAGATACCGTTTCATTCGCCGCTCGGCGAATCGCCGCGACATCGGCTCGAAGGCGTCCGTCAGGAAGACCGCCGCCGCATCGTCCGTCCGCGCACCGCACACCGCCGCCGTCTCGCGCAGCGCCGTGAGCGCGTCGCGGGCGGGTCGTCCGAGGATGACGAGCCGCTCCTTCGCGCCCTTTCCCGTCACGACGAGCGTGCCGCGCGCGACGTCGATCTCGCCCCACGTGACCGGCAGCAGCTCGCCGATGCGGCAGCCCGTGGAGTACAGGGCCTCGAACAGCGCCTTGTCGCGGCGCGCGGCGTACTCGCCGACCGTGCCGTCCGCGAGGTCGCGGAGCGGCTGCGCGAGGAAGCGCGCGACGTCCGCCGCCGAAAGGACCTTCGGCAGGGACTTCGCCTTGCGCGGCCCGTGCAGGAGGGCGAACGGGTTGTCGATCAGGACGTCCGCGCGCTGGAGGAAGCGGCAGAACGTGCGCCCGGCCGCGAGCTTCCGCCGCACGGTCGTCGCCGTCGCGCCCGTCGCGGTGAAGGCGACGAGGAACGCGCGCGCGTCGGCGTCGGTGAACTGCCCCCAGGGGAACGGCGGACGGGCCTCAGCCCCCCATTTCGAGGTCACGAGCTGCGCCAGGTCGGTCTCGTATGCCCGGCACGTGTTCTCGGCGACGTTCCGCTCTGCCCGCAGCGAGCGGGCGAACGCCGCAAGCCACGGGTCGGCGGCGGCTCGGCTATTCGGCGTCGGCCTTTTCCTCGTTTCCATCGTCATCGCCCCTCAGACCGAGCTCGGCGGCCTTCGCCGCGTAGTCCGGGATCTGGCTGCGGTAGATGGCCGCGACGCGCTTCAGCGCCTGCAGCTGGCGCGGCGAGAGCGTGTGACGCCGCGCGTACTGCTCCGTCAGCGACGTGACGAACTCATGGTCGTCGTAGATGCGCTTGCCGCGCTTGGCTTTCGGACGCCACTCCGTGACCGTCGCGAAAAGCGCGAGAAGCTTGGGTACGCTCGGATCGACCTTCTCGGCGGCCCCGAAGCCGCCGGGCACGAACTCCGCGAGCTTCTCGCGGATGGCGTCGACGTCCTCCAGCGCGCCCGCGTTCTCGCCGACGGCGCGCGCGAGGATCACGAACTGCTTCATCGAGAGGCCGCGCCCGTGTTCCACCTGGTCGCGCAGCGACTTGATGAAGGGGTTCTTCTCCATGCCGCCGATGCGGTCCATGACCTCGAAGCAGTAGGCGACGAGCGCGGGGTCGGCCTTCGGCGCGACGCCCGAACCGGCCGCGAGCCCCGCGTTGCGCAGACGCTCCGCGCAGTCGGCGATCTGGCTCTCGTACAGGATCGCCATGCGCACGAGGAACTCCAGCTGGCGCGCGCTCATCGGCCGCTCGCCCTTCACGAACTGCTCGCGGCAGCTCGTGAAGAACTTCTCGTCGTTGTACTCGCGCTTGCCGACCTTCTTCGGCTCCTTCCATTCGCGGACTTCGCCCAGCATCGCGAGGACCAGGTCGAACTTCGAGCGGTCCGGCGGCGGCACGGGCTTCGGCAGCGACTTCAGGAACTCGCAGTAGAACTCGCTGAGCATCTGGTCCATCGGCTCCTCTGCGGACTCGACCCTGTCGAGCTGGCCCTCCATCCGCGCCGTGAAGCCGACGGAGAAGAGAGCGTCCATGTTCTTCACGAGCCAGTCGCAGACGAGGACGCCGCGCTCCAGCGGCACGAGCTTCTTCTTTTCCGTCTTCGCGTACTCGCGCGCCTTCAGGGTCTCGATCGTCTGCGCATAGGTCGACGGACGCCCGACACCGTTCTCCTCCAGCGCCTTGATGAGCGAGGCCTCCGAGTAGTGGGCAGGGCCCTTCGTCTTCTTCTCGTCGCAGATCCACCGCAGGGCCTCCAGCGTGCTGCCGACCGTGACGTTCGGCAGGTACGCGACCTCGTCCGAGTCCTCGTCGTCCTCGCCGTCCTTCGTCTTCTTCTTGAGCGAGAGCTTCATGATCTTGAGGAAGCCCTCGAAGTCGACGGCCGTCGCCGAGGCGGTGAACAGGTACGTGTGCGCGAGGGCGGGCTTCACGGCCTCGATGGAGAGCGTCTTCACCGTCGTCTTCGCGTCCGCCATCTGGCTCGCGACGAACCGCCGCCAGATGAGGTCGTAGAGCTTCAGCTCCGCCGCCTCCAGCCCCGCCTCGCCCGCGCGCTTCGGCGAGAGCTCGACGTCGGTCGGGCGGATCGCCTCGTGCGCGCCCTGCGCCTCGACGCCGCCCTTCGCCTTCGTCACGTAGAAGTTCGGCTTCTCCGGGTAGAACTCCGGCCCGCACCACTTCTCGATGAACGTCTTCGCCGCCGCGCGCGCCTGGTCCGAGACGTTGACGGAGTCGGTTCGCATGTAGGTGATGCGCCCCTGCTCGTAGAGGGCCTGCGCGAGCTTCATCGTCTTGCCGGGCGAGAAGCCGAGGACGCTCGACGCCGTCTGCTGCAAAGTCGAGGTCGTGAACGGCGGCAGCGCGTGCCGCACCTTCGGCTGGGCCTTCACGTCCGAGACCCTGAGCGTCGCGTTCGCGAGGTCGAGGATGAGGCGGTTCGCGACCTCCTTCTCGCGGATGTCCGGCTTCTCGCCGTCCAGCCGCGCGAGCTTGGCGACGAACGACTTCGCGTCGCCGCCCTTGCGCGCCTCGACGCCGAGGAGCTGGTAGGTCTCCGGCACGAAGGCGTCGATCTCGCGCTGGCGCTCGACGAGGAGCCGCAGCGCGACGGACTGCACACGGCCCGCCGAGAGCGTCCGGTTGTTCGGGCAGTTCACGTTCTTCCAGAGGAGCGGCGAGACCTTGTAGCCGACGAGGCGGTCGAGGATGCGGCGCGCCTGCTGGGCGTCCACGAGCGGCATGTCGATGTCGCGCGGCGCGTCCACGGCCTTTCGGACGGCCGACTTCGTGATCTCGTTGTACGTGACGCGGCGGAACGGCTTCGTCCCCGCGCCGGGACCAAGCACTTCCTTCAGGTGCCAGGCGATGGCCTCTCCCTCGCGGTCAGGGTCGCTCGCGAGGTAGATCTCGCCCGCGTCCTTCACCGCGCGCTTCAGTTCCGCGACGACCTTCTCCTTGCCCTCCGAGACGACGTACGTCGGCACGAACGACCACGATTCGGGTCCCTTCTCGACAATCTTGATCGCGCCGTTCTCCTTCGGCAGGTCGCGAATGTGCCCGACGGACGACTTGACGACGAACTCGTCGCCGAGGTACTTCCCGATCGTCTTGGCCTTCGCCGGAGACTCCACTATCAGCAGTTTTCTTTCCATGCGCGTAATTATACCACACGCGCCCCGATTACGGCAAACCGCCCGGCGGCTTCGCGGCTTCCCCTTCGCCGGACGGCCCCATCCGCGCAGCCTCAGCCGGCGGACGGGGGCGGAGGAAGGCGCCCTTCGAGCGCGTCGGCGGCAATGGCCTTCACGTCCGTGTCGAAGTCGCCCTTCACGATCCAGCGGAGGAAGCTCGGCTCCTTGAGCATGATGCGCTTCAGGGGTTCGCCCTTCTTCTTGCCGAAGTTGACGTACAGGACGCCATCGCGCCAGCGGAAGAACCCGGCACGGTCGGCGTTGAGCGGATCGTGCGGCACAAGGTAGCTGTCGATCGCCGCGACGTCCTTGCCCTTCAGCTCGGCGTAGCGGTCGCCCTCCCCCGCCGCCTGGGCGCGCGCGAGCTGCGCCGCGAGGACGTCCCGCGTCGCCACGGCATCCGCCATCGCCCCATGCGCCCCCTCGTGCGCGCGGTTGCAGTAGAACTTCACGGCCGTCGAGAGGTCGCGCGGCTCCATCCTGTGGTAGATGCGCTGCACGTCGATGCGGTTGGCAAAAGCGGCGGAGAAGTTGCGGCCGACCCGCAGGAACTCCGACTCCAGGCACGGGATGTCGTAGCGGTCGGAATTGAAGCCCGCGATGTCGCAGCCCTCGAAGAACACATAGATCTCGTCCGCCAGCTCGGCGAACGTCGGGCAGTCCCTCACCATGGCGTCGTCCACGCCGTGGATGGCCGTCGTCTCAGGCGGAATCGGCATCTCGGGGTTGACGAGGTGCTCCAGCCGCTCCTCGGTTCCGTCGGGGTTCATCTTGACGGCGGCGATCTCGATGATGCGATCCTTGCGCGGGAAGAGGCCCGTCGTCTCAAGGTCAAAGACGACGAGCGGACGTTTGAGTTCGATTGGAAATTTCATGGACATGGCCGGAGATTATACCATATTCGGCGGCGATCCTACTCGACGATGCGGTCGCGGCGGAAGGTGAAGAAGAACGAGACCGTCATGAGAAGCGCGCCGACCACGTAGGCCCCGCCCATGAGCGCGAAGCCGATCTCGAAGCCGCAGACGCCGAAGCGCTGCGAGAGCGCGCCCATCACGACGCCCGAAAGCCCGCCGAAGAAGAACGCGAAGACCGTGAAGATGCCGACGGACGTCGAACGGTACTGCGGCGGGATGACGTCGAAGAGCGAGGCGTGCGTGTTCACCTCGAAGAAGCCGCGGAAGACGCCGTAGGCCGCCGTCAGCGCGATCATCGCCGCCGCCGCGTCCGCAAAACCGATCAGCACGAGGCACGGCGCGCCGCAGAGGAGCGCGAGGATCTGGAAGCCGAGGCGGAAGCGCGGCATCCGCTTCACGAAGCGGTCCGTCAGCAGTCCGCCCGCCATGATCGCGAGGAACGCGAAGAGGTGATGGTAGAGCATCGTCTGCGTACCCGCCTCGCCGACGGACGTGCCGAACTTCATCGCCATGAACTTCGGCGCCCAGAAGAGATAGGCGTTGTTCACGAACACGATCGCCACGAACCCCGCCATCGCACACCACGCCGACGGCTTCTTGAAGAAGTAGACCAGCCCGGCGAAGAACGAGGGCTGAGAATCAATAATCGAATCGTCGAATTTTCGAATTTTCGAATCGGGTTGGTCTTGACCGGTCCCGCCCTTCGCTTGGTCGTGACCGGCGGCTTCCGACGCCGTGTCGCGCAGGGCGAAGACGAAGAAGACGCCGAGCGCGAAGCCCGCGCCGCCGAAGACCATGAAGACGTGCCGCCACGTGCCCAGGACGCCGAGCGCCCACGCGGTGATGACGCCCGACGTCATCAGACCGAAGTAGAGCGCGCCCTGGTGGATCGAGAGCGCGATCGAGCGCGTCTCCCTGTGGAACGCCGCGATGAGCGGCGGATAGCACGGCCCGTAGAAGCTTTCGCCGACGCCCGTCGCGATCGAGCGGAAGAACATGACGACGAAGAACGCCGGGATGACGAAGCCGAAGAGCGTCCAGTCGCCGACGAACCCCATCATGAACGTCATGAGCGACCACGAGATGAGGGAAAGCGTGATGATCCACTTGCGCGAGAACCGGTCGCCGACAGGCCCCGCGACGAACGCCATCCCGGCGAGCGTCCACGACAGCACCGTGTTGATCCAGCCGATCTGCACGTCGGTGAGATGCAGCTCGTCCTGGATCGGGATCGTCAGCAGCCCGAACAGCGCGCGGTCTGCCTGGTGGAAGAAGAACGCGCAGCTGAGCATCGCCAGCATCACCCACTTGTAGCCGTTTTTCATTTCGCCGTCTCCCCTTCTTCCGTTTTCCAGTGCCGGAACCAGTCAATCTCGAACGAGGCCGGGAGTTCGGCGGGCTCCGGCTCGCCGACCCAGCTGTACATGATCTCGCAGTCGAACGTGACGTGCAGCGGACGGTGGAAATGGTCGTTCGCCCGCGCGAAGACCTCCTCGCCGTCAATGAACCACTTCAGCTCCGTCGCCGTCCAGAGAAAGCCGTACTCGTGGAAGTCCGCCGCCGGATCGAACGCGAGCGAAATCTTGCGGCTCTTCGTCGGCAGCGCTTCGACGCCGCCGTTCACGACCCCCTCCAGGTACGGCGTCTTCAGGCGGTGGACGGTTCCGTACCAGTCGCGCAGCGAACCGAAAATCTCGAAGATGTCGACTTCCTCGCTGAAGTCGCCGACGCGGAACTTCCTTTCGGGCGCGTCGGAGAGCGGATCGTAGAGCCAGAAGGCGTTGCAGACCTTCGACCGCATCGTCCGCGCGCGGCAGGCATAGAAACCGTAGCGCGTCTTCTCCTTCGCGCGCACGAAGGCGGTCGCATAGGTCGTGAAGCCGCGCCGCAGGTTCTCGACCGTCCGCTCGTCCGCCCGCATCCGCCGCGCCGTCAGGCGCAGGCAACCGTTCGTGACGGCCACGTTGTCGCGGGCGAACAGGAAGCCGGCCGACCGACCCGGGAACGAGGCGACCCAGTCCGTCCACTTCGATGCGTCAAGCGCCGCGCCGCCGAAGTCGTCCGCGAAATCCGGCGGACGCAGCGGCGCGACGAACGCGGCGAGCAGAAACAGCGCGGCGGCGACCATCGCCCTATCCGCGCAGTTTCTTCACAAGCGCGGCGGCGTCCGCCGCCAGCTTTTCGATCGCGGCGTAGTCGCCCGCCGCGAGCGCGTCCTTCGGGACGATCCACGTGCCGCCGCAGCAGACGATCTCCGGCACGGCGAGGTAGTCCGCGACATTGCCCAGGTTGACGCCGCCCGTCGGCATGAACTTCACGCCCGTGAAGCGGAACGCGCCGAGGAGGTTCTTGATCATCTTGACGCCGCCGGCCGCCTCCGCCGGGAAGAACTTGACCATCGAGCAGCCCGCCGTCAGCGCCTGCGACAGCTCGCTCGCCGTCGCGATGCCGGGGCACATCGGCAGCCCCTCGGCCTTCGCCGCCGCCATCACGGCCGGATCGAAGCCCGGCGCGACGCCGAAGACCGCGCCCGCCGCCTTCGCGGCCTTCACCATCACGGGCGTGAGGAGCGTCCCCGCGCCCAGCACGGCCTCCGGCACCTCGCGCCTGATCGCCGCGATTGCGCCCGCCGCCGCCGGCGTGCGGAACGTGACTTCGAGAACAGGAAGGCCGCCCTTCACGAGCGCCCGCGCGAGCGGCACGGCCTGCTCTTCCTTTTCGATGACGATGACCGGGATGATCCCCGCCTTCCCCAATGTCTCAATGATGTTCATCTGCGTTCTTTCCCTTGGTGCGAGTAGTATAGCAAATCGGGATTCAGCCGACAATGCGCCGCAGACGTCATCTGAGGATCGTCGTCTGCGGCCAGGCGAGCCTTTCGGAGATCTTCAGCTTCCCGTCGCCGAAGACGTGCTCGGCGGCGAACGCCGAGACCTCGACGGAATCGGTCTTCTTGCCGCCGACGCGCAATTCGTTCTGAAGCCGCAGCGACTTCGCGATGTAGAGGGCGAAGCCGCAGAGCGCGCTCACGACCAGCGCGAGCGCGAGCATCCCGGCGGCCAGCTCGATCAGGGCCTGTCCCCGGCGAGGCGGGGCGGGCGGCGGCACGGGCGGCTTCAGCCGCCCCAACCCAGCCAGCATCTGGGCGAGCATGCCATTGGGCGAAAGGTCGCCCGCCCAGATCTCGGCGGCGTTCTTCAACAGAAACTCGTTGCACCAAGTCGCGATCTTCTTGTTGAGCCGCGAACCCGTTGGCTGCGGCGAGACGGCAAGCGCCCAACCTTCGCGAATCGCCGCCGCCAGTCCCGGCACGAGTTCGCCGTCACCGGGAATGCCCGCCGGAAAGACCGCGATCAGCGGTCGCCGCTTGGCGAGCGCGCGCCGCAGGGCTTCGCGTTCCTGCGCCGAGGTAAAGGTCGAAATCAAGACTGAATGCGGGGCGGGCGGCGGGGCGGGAGGCGGGGCGGCTGAAGCCGCCCCCT
>DCMF01000080.1:36394-74797 GCA_002321305.1 Verrucomicrobia bacterium UBA1629
AGCCGCCCCCTTCGATAAAGAGGGCGTACCGGCCCGCATCGAAACCGCCCTCGTCGGCAAAGAGGGCGTGTCGGCCCACGTCGAAGACAAAGAATCTTGCCCCTCCGCTGTTATCGAAGGGGGCGGCTTCAGCCGCCCCTCCCCCGCCCGCGCCCAGACCTTGCGCGGCCGCAGCGCGCTCGCACAGAAGCCCTGGCTCGCGACAAAGGCGACGCGCGGCCCGTTCAGCAGCTCGGCGTTCCCGCGCAGATGCGCCGTGCACGCGCCATAGCGGTCGCTCGACCAGTTCGCGGGATTCTCGCGAATGTACTTCTGCCAGCCCTTGAATTCGGCCTCGCTCGTCACGAGGTCGTCCCAGTAGTCGCGTTGCCACAGCTTCTCGCCGATGTCCTCGATTTCGCCTGCGCGCCGCATCTGTCCGTAAACGAATGACGTGCCGCCCTTGAAGCGGCTCATCAGAAAGCCGAGATGGTGCGCCCGGTTCGTCTCACGCCAATGAATGCGCAGCAAGGCGTGAAAATGGTTGGGCATGACCACGGAGTCGAAGACCTCAAGCTCGGAATACTTGCCCGGCAACGCGCGCCACGCCGACTCGACCGCCCGCCCCAGCGCGTTCAAGACGACCCGGTCGCCGACGACCGCCCCCAGAAGCGACTTGTTCTTCGCCACCTGCACTGTCACCGACCACCACCCGCTGCGGTAGCTGATCGCCGTCTGACGCAGTGACGTGCGGCGCGGTTGCGCGAGACGTTCAGTGCCCATGCGGCGTGCCTCCCCGTCCGCCGCCGCCCCCGGTGGGACGCAGACAGCTCGACGCATTGTACATGAGCCACGTGCGGCCCTGCTCGCGGACGCTCGGCTTTTCCCAGTCGACGAGCTGCCGACAGTAGTAGCAGCCCTTCAGCGCGTCCGGCCCGTTCTGGAAATACGCCGGCAGGTCTTCGCGCAGATGGCGCATCCAGTCGGGATCGGCGGTCGAGAGATCCCTGCCGCCGACGGCGTCGATCGGCACGAGGCGCACGGCCTCGAACGCGGAGGTGACAAACCCCTTCAGCGCCGTCACGACACCGACGCCGCCGTCCGCGCCCTCGACCGTGCCGAACGGCTTCGCCGCCGCCGCCCACTTCGCCACGCGGTCTTCGCCCGATTCGAGCAGGTTCGGGATGTCGCCCAGCACACGGCAGATCGCCGCCGCCCCGCGCACGTCGTATTCGGGCTTGACCGGGCCGACGACGGGAAAGCGGTCGTCGCCGTCGGGATCGATCTCGCGCCACCGCCGCCACAGACCGGCGTCTGTCGTGTCGTAGAAGAACCACACCTGGTTCTGGTTCGTGATGAGGCTCGACTGCGCAAGCTCGTCAAGCGAGACGTCCGCGAGACGGCAGACGAGTTCCGAGCCGAGCAGGTCGACCGCGCTTCCCGTGCGCGGCACGAGGTGCAGCGAGTAGACCTCGCTGTTCGCGCACCGCTGACGCCGCGTCTCGTCGTCCGCGCTCGGCAGCGGCCCCCAGTCGCCAAAGCCCGAATAGCTGTCAAGGACGCCGGGCGCGTCGAAGTGAAACCAACACCAGTTGCGTCCGGCGACGGCGTGGTAGAACTGCGGATTGAGCAGCAGGTGTCCGCCGGCGGCGTCCATGAACGCGATGTTGTCCGGCCCGGCGTAGAGCGGCGCGCCGATCTCGACTTCGAGAGCCTGCGCGTATTCCTCCCACGCGCCCTCCCACGGCGCGGGATACGCCTCCGGCGTCGTCACGTAGGCCGTGCGGATGTCGATGACGTGCTGTTCCAGGATCTCGCGCATCTCGTCGCTCGGCTCCGCCCCGTTCGCATACGCAGTCTCGTTGCCGATTGAGATGCCGCGCAGGGGGCCGAGGAAGCAAAGGCGCGCCTGCTCGGCTTGGATGCGCGCGCAGTCCTCTTCGCGGTCCTCAAGCGCGGCCTTGAGGTGCTTGACGTTCAGCGCGCCGATCTGGTTCAGCAGCTCGGCCTGATGGCGCGCGACGGCGAGCGCCGCCGCGTCGCCCGCGTTCATCGTGCGGTTCTTGGCCGTGACCGCGAGATACGCGCCCACGTTCAGGAGCGTGAGGAACGTGACCGCGACCAGCACGAGCACGAGATAGAGCGCGACCTGTCCGTGTTGTGCCTTCATCGTCCCGCATCGTTGAGGTAGAGCGTGTGGTTCGCCTCGATGCCGGCCGATCCGGAGAGGTCGAACGTCCACGCGCCGTCGAAGAGGTCGAAGCCGAGCGCGACCGTCGCGTCCGTGCCGTCGCCGGGATCGACCTTCAGGCCGCCCCAGCGTTCGTAGTCGAGGATGCCGCGCGCCTCCGGCTCGTGTTCGGACGCGAGGTATTCGGGGATGCGCCCGTATTCCATGGCGACGTCGAAGTCCGCCCCTTCCGGCCACGTGCGCCGTCCCGCAATGGGGATGACGGCAACGCGCGCGGCCTTGCGGCACATATAGTCGTTGAAGCCAACGGCACGGGCGCGCGCGACACGCATCGCCGCGTGTTCAAGCAGGATCTTGCCCGTCAGCAGGTAGGACAGCCTGAAGAGCGCCAAAAAGGCAAACGAAATGATCAAGACGGCCAGCACCGTCTCGACCATCGCCTGCCCTCGGCGCATCCGCCGCACGTGACGTCACTCCCCAAGGGAGCGGATCGAGTCCGAGCTGATCGAGTCCGCCGCAGACTTCGCCTTCGAGCCCTCCTCAGAGGAGAGCGCGTCGGTTGCACCGGCGGCCTTCTTGCCGATCGCGCGGCTCAGGAAGGTGAAGACGGCGATGAGGGACACCGCAATCAGCGCGACGATGATGATGTACTCGACCATCGTCTGGCCTTTTCTCAACGTTTTCATCAGGTTCATGACTTTCCTCCTTTTCAGGGATATTCGCTTGAAACGAGCCTTTCCGTGCGGACGCCGAAGCCGACCGAACCCGAGACGAGGAATCCCAGGACGGACACCACGACAACGAGGCTCGCGAGCGCGAGCACGTATTCGAGAAGAGCCTGGCCTTTCCGCATGGGCGTATTATAGCACATTCACGCGATGCGCGAAAAGCCTCAGGGCTTCAGGTAGAGCCGGCAATGACAGAGGCCATGGTAGGCCGGATCGCGCAGCTGGCCCTTGAACTCGTCGCACGGGCAGAAGAATTCGGGCAGCTTCGGCAGACGGCACGGGCAGAACCCGTTCTTGCGCATGAGGCCCGCGCGCACCGCCTCCACAAGCCGCGCGTCGGGATTGAGTGTCACCCGGTTCTGCGCGAAGAGTTCACGGATCTCCGTCGACGACTCCTTCGTGCGCGGATAGGCCCGGAACGTCACGAGCCGCCGCAGCGCGTCAATGTCCTTCCAGCGCGGCAGGCCCTCGACCGAATCTTCGCCGATCACGAAAAAGAGCTCCGCGCCCGGATTCTCCGCCGCGATCTCCCGCACCGTGTCGATCGCATACGACACGCCGCCGCGCCGGATCTCGCGTTCGTCGACAACCGCTTTCTCGACCGCCGCGAATGCCGCGCGGACGCCCGCGAGCCGATCCCACGGCGGCGCGTACGCGCCGTCCGAGACGCCGACCTTGAACGGGCTCACGTGCGCGGGCACGACAATCAGCCGGTCGAGCGCCAGGTCGGCAATCGCCGTCCGCGCGACGTTGACGTGTCCGTAGTGGATGGGGTTAAAGCTTCCGCCGTAGATGCCGATTTTCATGTCGTCACGTGATCTGGTAGGGCTTGAACGGCGCGCGGTCGGCGTCGGTCGTGCCGCGCGACCAGGCGCGGACGATGCCGCGCGCAAGAGCGAGGCCGTCCGCCGACTTCAGGTCGGGCACGAGCGCCGTCGGTCCCGGCACGTCGTCGAAGGCAATGACAGTTCCCCTCTCCTTCGCGAGGCGCGCATTCTCGCCCGCATCGCGTCCGAGAATTACGCTGGAACCGTCCGGCAGGCGGAAGCGCCGCCCGACGAGCAGCAGCTCGACGAGCGCGCGGTCGCGCAGCCCCTCGTGTTCCATGAGGTCGCGCAGCTTGCGCCCGAACGCCGCCTCCGTCAGCTTGCAGCCGCCGGCGGGCGACGGGTAGTCGGTGATGCCGAATTCCGCCGCGAGCGCGATCTGGCGGTCGCGGGCGCGCCCCGAAATGTCCAGCAGCCTCTCGCGGTCGAGCTTGCCCTCGATCTCGGGGATCGTCGGCTCCAGCAGCTTCGCGGAAAGCGGACGCACGAGACGCCCCTTCAGGCCGGACGACTTCTCGACGGTGAGGAGCGACTGCGCGTTCTGGCTCATCGGCCGCTGCCCGCGCACCTCGCCCGTCGCGACGAAGTCGTAGCCGAGCCGCGCCATCAGCTCGCCCGCGCGGCGGATCATCAGCGCATGGCAGTCGATGCAGGGGTTCATCGCCCCGCCGAAGCCATGCGGCGGATTCTCAAGAAGCGAGATCTCGTCCGCGAGAAAGTCGACGACGTGAATCTTCACGCCAAGGGCCTTCGCCGCCGCGACGGCCCTGACGGAAGAGAAGAACGGCGTCTCGAACGTGACGGCCTCGACTTCGGCCCCCGCACGCTGGAGCACCCGCACCGCGAGCTGGCTGTCCAGCCCGCCGCTCAACAAGGAAAGTCCTTTGCTCTGCATGGGGGATAGTATAGCAAAAACGCCTTGCCGCCGCCACGGACACGCCTTGGCAGCATAAAGCTCATCTGCCTCTCAACCACGCAGGGGGGGGGATGGCATGGAAGCGGCGAACGACGAGATGATCCCCTCGTCTCAATGCGCGGAGGACGAGGATCCTGGTTCAGGACAGGGCCAGTCGTGGATGTGCCTTCAAACTGAATCGCCACGCGACAAAACCGTCCCGAGGAGAACGCCCCACAGAACCGCAATCGTCACCACGACCACGAATACGGCGGCACTGCCAAAATCCTTCGCATAGCGGGCTTTCAGGTTCCATGTGGGCGACGCGAGGTCTACGACAGCTTCAATGGCCGAATTGACAAGTTCCGCCGAAAGGAGAAGCGGCCACAGCACCGCCAACGCGACCTTCAGCGCGACGGGCGCCGAAACGAGGGCGAGCGCCACGTAGTGCAGAAGGCCCAGCGCACATTCCTGACGAAAGGCGGCTGCCGTCCGGAAGGCGTCCCGAAGGCCGCGCAGCGAATTGACAAGCGCGGAAGCCAAATGCCGAACCCCCGTCGAGGGACTACTGACCTTTTCTTTCATACGTGCACGATCCATTGACAATCTTGCGAACCTTGCGAAAGCCAAACGGCGCGGCCTCGAACGAAGTCTCCGGGCGCGCACTTGCATACCCCTGCACGTCACAGAGGCGAAGGACCGTCGCAAACAGCAAATCGCTCTGGAGCGGCGCATCCGTAAGCCGTGTCGCCGTCTCCATCAGCGCGACGTGTGAAGCCCTGTACCGTTCAGATGCCCAAAAGACCATCGGAACCTCCCACAGGTTCAGGTCCGTGGCCGTCCGGAATCGCGGCGAGTCGACGGAGTCTCCGTGATCCGAGAGATAGAGCATCCACGCGGGCCTGT
Source organism: Verrucomicrobia bacterium UBA1629 (assembly GCA_002321305.1). GTDB lineage: Bacteria > Verrucomicrobiota > Kiritimatiellia > RFP12 > UBA1067 > UBA1067. The sequence continues at coordinate 41,921 of DCMF01000080.1, forward strand.
CCAATCGCTTCAGGCGCTCGACGACCTGTCCCAGAAGCCTGTCGGTAAAGGCGATGGTGTTGTCATAGTTGTTGACATTCGCCGCCGGAACACCGCGCGCGTCGCCAACGGCAAGTTCCCGCGGAAACGGCGAGAATTCTTGCGGACAGTTGTCGCCCGGCGGAAAATGACTGCCCCGCAGGTGGAGAAAGATGACAAGCGGGCGGTCTCCAGGCTCCGTCAACGCGCGGTCGACGCAATCGAGCAGCGCATCGTCATGCCAGACACGGCCCGCCATCTCCTCTGACATGAAGTGCAGCTGCGAACAGCCTGCAAACACAAAGGACTCCATGCCGTCGTGCTCGCCCCAGCGTTCCTGGGCCGAAAAATGCCGGCAGTCCCATCCTGCTCGCGACAGGACTTGCGGCAGCGTACAGCGCATGTCATCCGGACAGTCCAGCGACGCCTCAGTCAACAGCAGCCTCATCGCCTCCGCCGTGTTCCACGCGGCGGCAACCAGGTTCGAAAAGGCAACCAGTTCATCGCGAATCGCGTCCATGCACGGCGTTGTCGCGCGCGGATAGCCATAGAGCCCCCAGCGGTTGCGCGTCGCCGATTCGCCCAAGACGAAAACGCCAACCATGCGCCCTGCTGCGGACGCCTGCGGCGCGCCGCCGATCTGCGGAGAGGTCGCCAGCCGACAAAGATTCACGAATTGAGACCTTTTCTCCACGCTGTCCACAATGAGGTTTGTGCACACCAACGTCCGCAACGACTCGGCAGATGTCCAGAAGTCCGGGGTCTTGAGCGAGAAGAAAGCCCCGCCGACAAGCAGCATCGCGAACGACAGCAAGGCCGATCGCGCCGAAAGGCCGCCCTTCGGGATGACCTGAAAAGCCTTCGCCAGCAAGGCACCGCCAACGGCAAACCCCATCAGCCCCCATGCGAGTTTCCACGAGAAGGCGCATCTCAAATAGGTCATGATCTCATCCCGGGAACTGCACAGGGCTATGCCGATCCAGTCACCGTCCAGAATCATGCCGTGATTGAGTCGACAGTACCACTGGATGCCATCGCTTGTGAAAATGAGAACTGCAAGCGGAAAATAAGCCCACTTGCCCCAGCGGCCGAAAAGCGGACAGGGCGCAAGCAACAGGAGCGCCCAGTTCACCGAAGTGACCAAGATGCGCCCCAGCTTGACCAGGCTGAAGTCTGAATATGGGTCAAACGCCAGCTTGTCCAGCGCCACCAATACCGTGAAGACCGCACACAGGCTCGCAACGCAGGCGCATTGCGCCACAAATCCGCCCGAACCGCAGGCTGGCTCCATTTTTCTGTCTCGCATACCGTCGCCTCTCATGGCGGCGCGCCCTGCCGAACGCTTCAGAAGGCCTACCACAGCCCGTAGAGGACGCCCGACAGGGCGCACCAATTGATTTTGAATTGATGTGTCCTGCTCAAGCTTGCCTCTCTACGGGTTTGTGTGGCAGTTCTCCGAAAGCAAGATGAACTCTCTTGCGGCACGGCAGACAAAGAAAGAGCGCTATCTTCCGTGCACTCGTCAGAAGGCTGTAGGATGCCTCGAGGGAAAGAATGCCGCAAAAGACGCGCCCGATGGGGCGCGGCCTCCGCTTGCAATCGCTCTTTCCCGAAAACTTCCTACATCTTCTGACGAACGTCTTGCCTGCGTAGTCGCAAAATTAAACGCCCCCAACGGCACTGCAGCCAGGCGGCCCACTGCCTGAGGACTATATCTCCCCTGAACCCGCCATTCGCAAGTGGTCCGTTGCGCGACTGGCCAGAAGCAAGCGAATTATAGCATAATCACTCGCCGGAGGGCAACGGCTCCCCCCGCAGAACCCCACGGGCTTCGGCAAGGAATTGCATTCCATTCAGCGACTTGTTCCGCCGGCATAGCCACGAACCAGTTCCTTGACCGTGTGCCAGCGGACGGACGCGAGCCGCTTCACGTCCAGCGACAGCCGCATGCGCTCCATCTCCGCCGCCGCGTCCCCAGCGGCGGGCAGCGCGCCGCGCCGGCGTTTCAGAGCCTCGATCCACAGCGCGCGCACGAAGTCCTGCAGGATGTCCGTCGCCGAGAGCGCGCTCGCCTGCGACCGGTCGGACGCAAGCAGGATCGCGTCAAACCATGTGCGCTCGTGCGCGGGCAGCGCGTCCGCAAACGCCGCGAAGAGGTCTTCGCCCTTCGCGCACTCCTGCCGCCACGTCTCGACGAAGCGCACCGTGAAGGCATGCGTGAAGACGGACGGCGGCAGGAACTCGCCGACCATGCCGTCCAGCGTCCGGTCGTACTCGTGCACGAGCAGAAACGAGCAGAGCGCGCGTTCCTTCGGACTCGGCGGAATCGCCGTCGCCGCGTCCCGCCCCGGCAGAGTCGCGTCGGACGAGCCGTCGTCATCCGCTGACGCCCCGGCGTCTGCGCGCGCAGCCTCTTCTTCCGCCGCGAAATCCTCTTCGTCGTCCGCCGGAACCGTCGCCGGCACGGCGCGCGGCGCGCGCTTCGGCTCCGCCCTGACCTTGCCGAGCTCGTCGGCGAGCGCGACCGTCGGCAGTCCCAGGAGCTTCGCCGCCTCGCCCGTCATCGCGGCCTTCAGCACCTCGTTCGGACACGCGGCGATCGTCGTCAGGATCTCGCGCGTGATGCGCGCGACGGCATCGACCGAGCCGGGATCGCGCTCCTTCGCGCGCTCGGCCCGCACCTGGAAGGACATGATCGACTCGGCGCCGTCGAGCAGCCGCCGGAACTCCTCCGCCGGATGCGTCCGCAGGAACGAGTCGGGATCGTCCCCGCCCGGCAGCGAGACGACGCGCACGGGCAGCTCGGCCGCGAGGCAGAGGCGTGCGGACTTGATCGTCGCCGCGTGCCCCGCGCCGTCGTCGTCGTAGACGAGCGTCACGAGGTCGGCGACCTTGCGCAGCATCGCCACGTGCTCTTCGGTGAACGCCGTGCCCTGTCCCGCGACGGCGTTCGGGAAGCCACGCGTCTGCAGGCGGATGCAGTCGATCTGCCCTTCGCAGACGATGACCTCGTGGTTCTTCTTGTCCTGCGCGATCGCGCGCATGGCCTTGTCGAAGCCGTAGAGGATGCGCTTTTTGCTGAAGACGGGCGTCTCGGGCGAGTTCACGTACTTGCCGGAGTTCTTCGACGCGACAAGCTGCCGCCCGGAGTAGCCGACGACCCGCCCCTGCTTGTCGCGGATCGCGAACATGAGCCGTCCGCCGAAGCGGTGGTAGCCGAGGTCGCCGGGGCGGTTGCCGCGCTTGATGACGCCCGCCGCCTCCAGCTCCTCCGGCGTGTACCTGTACTTCTCCGCCCACGTGAGGATGTGCGCGACGCCGGTCGGCGCATAGCCGATCTGGTAGGCTTCCTGGATTTCGGGGCCGAGCTCGCGTTCCGCCAGGTAGTCGCGCGCCCGCGCGGCCTCCTTCGTCTTCAGGAGGCAGCGGTGGTAGAACTGCGTCAGCTCCGCCAGGAGCGCGTAGAGCCGCCTGCGCCGCCCGGCGGCCGGGTCTTCCGCCTCCTCGATCTTCACGCCGCACTGGTCGGCGAGCTTCTTCACCGCCTCGACGAACGTGAGGCCGTCCATCTTCTCGACGAACTTGATCGCGTCCCCGCTCTCGCCGCAGCCGAAGCAGTGGTAGTAGCCCTTCGCGTCGTTGATGTTGAAGCTCGGCGTCTTCTCGTGGTGGAAGGGACAGCACGCCTTCTTGGACGTGCCCGCGACCTTGACGGCGATGCCATACGAGGCGATGAGGTCCGCGAGGTCAATCCGCGCCTTGATCTCCTCGACCGTCGATTCTGTGATGCCCTTCGCCATGTGGTGACCACGCCTGACGCCAAGACCGAAAGACTAACGGGCTGCCGCAAACGCGAAGCACAGCGGCCGCCAGCAGGGAATCGGCGCCCCCGCCGGAACGAGCGTACAGGCCGTGCGGTCGAAGCGGAAGACCTGGATCTCGTCGGACATCTTGTGCCCGACGACCATGAACTTCTCGCCCGGCATCAGCGCGAAGTCGCGCGGGAACCTGCCCGTCAGCTTCGCGATGTTGCGGCGCGTCAGGCGGCCCGTCGCGGCATCGACCTCGAAGAGCGCGATCGAGTCGTGGCCGCGGTTCGACGCCATGAGGATCCGCCCGTCCGCCGTCAGCTTGATCGCCGCCGCCTTCGTCGCCAGCGTCTCGCCGTCCGCCTCCCAGCGGTCATAGCCGTCCGGCAGCGTCGACCACTTGCCGACCTTCGCGAACGACTTGCCGTCGAACGCATACGAGACGACGCTGGAGCCCAGCTCGTTCAGGACAAGGAGGAAGCGTCCGTCCTTCGACCAGACGGCATGGCGCGGCCCGTCGCCACGGTCGGCCTTGATCTCCAGCGACGGATCGACCGCCAGCGTCACGGGGTCGAAGAAGCGGATGCGGTCGCAGCCGAGGTCCACGGCACCGAGGCGCGAACCGTCCGGCGTCAGGAAGGTGAAGTGCGCATAGGCCTTCTGCTGGCGCTTCGCGTTCGGCCCGACGTCGTCGTCGGGAAAGACGTAGCGCTTCAAATCCGAGCCGTCCGCCGCGAGGGAGACGACCGTCGCCGAGAGATAGGCGGCACAAAAGACGCGCGAACCGTCCGGCGAGAGCGACACATGGCACGGCGCCTCGCACGGCAGCTCCGCGAGGCGCTCCAGCGCGCCCAGGCGGCCGGCCGCGTCCAGGGGGAAGCGCACCGCCCACGAGACGGACTTCGCGTCGCGCTTCTCGCCCATCACGGAGTACAGCCACCGTCCGTCCGGGCTCAGCTGGAAGTAGGTCGTTCCCTGAAGGCCCTTGACGGACTGGACGGCCTTCGCCGCGCCCGTTTCGGTGTCGCACGAGAGGACATGAAGCGACTGCCGATCGGGCGAGCCCGTGTTGCAGCCGACGTAGCAGTTGACGATTGTAGCCATAAGGAGTGTCGTGGTGATCATGTTGCGGTGTCAGATACGGACGAAGACAAGGCCCGGATTGGGCGTGCGCTGATAGTGCGCAGGGAGGGACGCGGCATCGGGAAACGCGAGAAACGGCTCGGAGAACATGTCGCCCGCGAATTCGCCGTCAAGAAAGCCCCGGATGTGGTTCTGCCGCCGATACGTGCGACAGGCCGCAAGGACAGCCGACTTGATGCGGCTTGTCCCCCCGCTCGACCCGTAGCCCGTCACGACGGCGAAGAGCTTCGGCCCTCCGCCGCGCGCAGCCGACACGAGGCGCTCGAATTCCGCAAGCGCATCGTCCACGCGCATGCCGCGCCCATGCAGGTCGTATTCGGGAACGCCTTGACCGCGCATGCGGGTCGCGGAGCCGGGGTGTCTAGCAGAAGAGGGTCTCATGGTGCGGACATTATAGCAAAATATCCGCGCGCCGATCCGCATCGGCGCAGGATTTGGTATAATGTCCGACATGGAGACGACATCCAGCCCGGATGCCGCCCTTTTGACATGATGCACATCCTTCCGTCCTTTCGTCTGGCCGTTCGTTCCATGCCGCCGTCGCGATGCCGCGTCGGCGCGCTCCTCGCCGCCCTTGCCGCGTTCGGCCTTCCGTCCAACGTCCGCGCAGAAGCCCTGGCGGAGTCCTCCGAACTGCGGCCCATCGCCTGGTGCGCGGCCGAGGCCGCCTCCGGGCACATCAGCGTCGGCCGCGTCAAGGCGACGCATCCCGTGCAGAACTTCGAGGCCAAGCTCGGCGCCGAATACGCGCCGCTCGGCTACGCGACGGCCGGCGTCTGGAGCCTCACCGACCTCTCGCGCGCCTACCGCGACAGCCGCAGCGCGTTCTGGAACGAGGTCGACCCGGTCGTCACGGCCGGCCGCCGACAGGCGCTTGCCGAGGGCTATGCGCTCGACGCCAGCGTCGGCGCGCAGTGGAACGAGATGGTCGGCTACCGGGGCGACGCCCGGCGCTCCTACGACGAATGGCAAATGGCGACCTCGCTGACGACGCCGCTGGTGACGCCCTGGTTCGCGATGCGCAACTTCTACTGGCCCGTCGCAAAGGCCTCCTTCCGCGTCGGCGTGACGCGGAGCTTCCGCCTGACCGAGAACCTGTCGCTCGCCCCCAACGTCTGGCTCGACGGCGGCAGCGAACGCTGGAACCGCCAGCGCTTCGGCTACCGCTGCCCGGAGCGGATCGGGCAGGGCGTCAACTCCCTCTCGGCGCGGCTCTTCGCCGTCTACCGGCTCCACGCGCACGCCGAGCTCTACGGCGGCGCGACGGGCTACTGCGTCACGGACCCCGACGTGCGCGCGGAGCTGAAGGACAACCCGTCCGACGAGGCGCGGCATCTCCACGTCGTCTTCACCTGCGGCGTGAAGCTCGCGTTCTAGCGCGCGTTCAGATGACGCCCTTCGAGCTCGGCACGCCCTTCTCCAGCGGGTCGATCGCCTTCGCCTGGCGCAACGCGCGCGCGAAGCTCTTGAACAGCCCCTCGCACACGTGGTGCGTCTCGTCGCCGTAGACCTGCCGCAGGTGGATGTTCGCGCGCGCCTCGACCGAGACCGCCCGGAAGAACTCCTCGACGAGCTTCACCTCGAAGTCCTTCACGAACATGTGCTTCATCGCGCACTGCATCACGAGGAACGGACGCCCGCCAAGGTCGAGTGACGTCTCGCACAGGGCCTCGTCCATCGGAATCGAGGCGAAGCCGTAGCGCGTCAGCCCCCTGCGGTCGCCGAGCGCGGCGTCCAGCGCCTTGCCGAAGACGAGTCCGACGTCCTCGACCGTGTGGTGGTAGTCGACGTGCAGGTCGCCCGTCGCCTTGACCGCGAGGTCGATGAGCGCGTGCTTCTTCAGCAGCTCCAGCATGTGGTCGAAGAAGCCGATGCCCGTCTCGATCACGCCTTCGCCCGACCCGTCAAGGTTGAGCGCGAGCATGATCTGCGTCTCCTTCGTGTTGCGTTCGATTGTCGCGTTTCGCATAACGGCCCGTATTATATCAAAGTTCAGAAGCCGCGTGGGAAGCGTCTGCCCCGCCTCGCCCGCACACGCTGCACAAACCGTTCCGCTCAAGTCAGAACCGCGCAACGGACGCGAGGCGCTGGACTTCGGCGCGGGCGGCGCGGCAAATGAGGTCGAGGTCGGCGGCCGTCTCCAGCCGGTCGTAGACGGCGACGCCGCTGCGGACGCCCGCGATGTTGCCGAAGCCCCTGAGCCGCGCGGGCACGGCGATCCGCCGAAGCCCCGCCCCCGCCGCGTAGGCCATCCACGGCTCCCACGCCGCGTCGCCCGACCGCTCGACGAGCAGCACAAGCCCCTCCTCGCCCGCGCGCGCCGCCGCGAGCCGCAGCTTCCGCCGCGCCCGGAAACGCCCGAACAGGCCCCGGCCGAGCGTCGCCGGGTCGAGCGCGCACGTCACGACCTCCTGTCCGGCCGCCTGCGCCGCCGCGACAGCCGCCGCGCAGCCCGCCAACGCCTCCCGCCGTCCGATGAATACGATCTTCCCGTTCATTTCTCTCCCTTCGTGTCACAAGATTCAGTTGCCGCCCGCCGCCGTCCCCGAAGCCCGCGCGTGAGGAACTTCACGTCGGCCATCCGCCGACAGAGCCAACCCGGTCGAAACGGCGACGTGTCCCAGTAGCGCCGGTATTCGGCGGGCATCTCAAGCACCGACCGTCGCCAGACTTTCGGATTGATGCCGCAGTAATGCACGATCAGAGGATGCGCCTTGGCCGCTTCAAGCTCCGCATCCGAATAGACGTTCTTCAGGAAGGCATACTCTTTTGCCGAACACGGCGAACGCCCCTCGCGGATGCTCTCGAAGACGCAATAGGCCAACGGCACGGCGGCCATGCGGTCTGTCGCAAGGTTCAGCACGTCAAGGTCATTCATCGTCAACCGCGCGCCGAAGGCGCGTATGGCCTCAACAAACCGCTCCTTCAGCCGTCGCTCCCGCCAGGCCTTCGTGTTCGCCACCATGAACCCTGCCGCATATACAAACGCATTGCGGTTCTCAGGGAAATGGTTGTGCAGTCCGGCGCGTTCGCCGCGCCGCTCCATCGCCACGCCCGCCCAGTCGAAGTCCCCGTAGTCGGCCTCGTAGACAGCCGCGAGGTCGCCGTGGAAGACGACATCCGCATCGCTCCAGATCACGCGGTCATATTCCGGCAGGGCCTCAGCCAAGAGCAAACGGTTGTACGTCGAATGCGAGAGATGCCCGACCGGCGCGTCCGAAAACGCCGCATTCGAGACGGGGATGATCCGCACGTCCGGGAACAGCCGAACAAGGTCCTGCCGCGCCTTCGGGCTCAGGTCCGAAGCCAGGACGACGATGTCATAGTCCGTCGTCGCCCGCCGCGACGCCAAAAGTGAGCGAACGGCGATCTCGAGCGGCAGCAGATACCGGTCGTCCGCCGAGAACACGACGGGCACCCTGTGCCGGGGCGTGAAAGCCGCCGACACCTGCGCGGCAAAGTCGTCAAACGTGCCGCAGCGGCTTTCGATTCCCCGCCACGCAAACGCAGGGGCGATCACCTCGCGCCGATGCGCCATCGCCTCCAGCACCTTGACGTTCGTCCCGCCGCCCGTCTCGATCGGACAGACGACCGCCTTGCAGTCCTCATACTCCCGATCGATGTCGTCCACGAATCCCGCCAACTCGACGCCGGGAATCTTCGCCCATTTCGCCTCCAGACGCGGCGGCAGCCCCTTCCCGATGATGCGATAGGCCAGCGTCGGATTTTCCGCCCGCATCGCCGGCCACCGCCGCTTTAGGAAGCGGTCGATCCCACGATAGTTCGGCGGATAGCCGAGATGCGCAACGGTGATGACGCGATTCGCGCGCGGGGCTTCAAAGCGATAGCCAGCCTTCGGCTGAAGCGCAATGTTCTCCAGCGGCAGGACGCGCACGCTCCCGCCACAGGCGGACGCCAGCCGCCCGACGTCCTGCGGATTGGCGACCCACACACAGGCGGCGTGATGCAGGACCCAGGCCGTCCAGCGGCGGAACACGAACCGGCGTCCCCCTGGACAGACATCAACCGGCACGTCATCGACGTCAATGTACAACGGCCCAAACCGCCAAGCCGCGTAATAGGCCGCCGTGCGCACATAGCGCGTCACGACGACATCGAACCGCCCCAAATCAACCTTCGTCAACGGCAGAAGCAATCCGGGGAAGAACAGGCTGACGACCTTGCGGAGCCAGCGGCGAAGCGAGCCTTTCGGCTCTAGCTCGACCGTCTTCACGACCGTGACGTCGCCAAGCCGTCGAAGCGCCTCGAAAAGGAAATGGCTGCGCTGAGCCGCCCCACACGAAAGGTCGTCTGGGGCAAACGGCGTGAGATAGAGGATCCGCTTCATCCCCCCCTCTCCAACAGGACGCGCGCAAGCGCCTCGACATCGCCGCAGGGGAACGTGACGCGGCCGCGCGGATCGATCTCCTTGAACACCGGCAAATCCGATGCGATGCACATGACGTCCAGCGACGCGGCCTCCGCGACTTGCATACCATACCCCTCGGCTCGCGATGGCACGACAAGCGCAATCGCCCCGCCCATCAGCGCGGCCTTCAAATCGTCCGCGACATAGCCCAACAGGACAACGCCGTTGCAGTTCCTCGGATGCACATTGCGTTCAAGTCCGGCGAACACGACCGAGGCCGTCCCGCCCATCGCCCGATAGCGGCGGTACGCCGCCAGCAGGATGTCCGCGCCCTTGCGCGTCTCCAGGTTCCCGACATACAGGAAGTAGCGTCCGTACTTCGCGCGGCAGGCCGCGACCGCCGCGCCCGGCGCCGGAGCGACAGCCGCAATCGGGTAGACGATCCGGCCGTCCAGTCGCCGCGCCCGCGCGCTGCGCGCCTCCACCTCGCGCTTTGTCTGCCGCGAGTTGTACCAGAGCTCCGTCGCATTGCGAATCGTGCGGCGGAAGAAAAACCGACAGTAAAGCTGCCACGCAAGCGCGCCGAACGCGAGACGTCCCAGCCCCAGCGTGTCATGCAGGGTCACGATCACGCGGCGCACGCCCTTCGGCCTGAACGGCAGAAGGTTGTTCGGCTGCCAGAAGACATCCGGGCGGACTTCGGCAACCATGCGTTGCACGAACCTGAAATAGCCCATCACGCCCATCGACCGAAAGACAGGCCGGCCATAGACGCGAATCGCAACGCCTCGCGACGCCAAGCCGCCGATCAAAGCCCCGTCCGCCACATCCGTCACGAGAACGACTTTCCGACCTTTCATCAAGTTCAGGACGTGGCGATAGGCATACATCCCGATGCCCGTCGGCCGCGATCCGAAAGTCCGCGCATCGACCAGCCACGTCTCACTCATCGTCGAACGCCCTCCCGCCCGAAAGAAAATCCAGCAGCGAACGTCCCGCCGCCCCCGGAACATAGGCCAGCGCATGCAGCAGGATATGCAGCGACATCTTCTTGGCACAGACCAGCCGCGGCCAAACGCCCGCGCACGTCCCCGCCAACGCCGTGCACATGAGCCTCCGAGAGGCGAACCCTTCGCGGACACGTCGCCAGCCCCCGTTGCGCGCACAGCCCTGCGAACGATCCGTGTGGCGATACCACGACCGAACCCCCGTCTGCACCGTCTTCGCACGGGCAAAGGCCCCGCACGTGAAGACAAGATCCTCGTAGTTCATCAGGTTCGGGAAGCGCAGGTCTCCGATCGCCGACCTGCGGTAAATCGCATTCCAGACCAGCAGATTTCCGACCAACGGCTGAAACAGGCGTCTCCGTGCCACAGCCTCGTCGAGATCATGCGTCCCGGCCGGGCCGAGCGACGTCACGATATCCGCCGTGGCGTCCTTGAGGCGCACGAGCGCATCGGCGTCCAAGGTGTCGTCGGCGTCAACGAACACGAGATAGTCGCCCGTGGCCCGTTCGATGCCAAAGTTCCGCGCCGGCCCGGGACCCGGCCCGCCTCGGTCGCACGGCCAGTTAGCGAACGGGACGATGCGTCCATCCCTCGCGGCATACTCGTCAACAATGAAATCAGTCTTGTCGTGGCTGCCGCCATTGACGCACAGGATCTCCACGCCCCGCGTCGCGTCAACCGCCGCGAGGGCGTCAGCCGCCGCAATCACCGACTCGATGCACGTCCGAAAGGTGTCGCGGTTCTGGGCATAGGGAATGACGACGGAAAACCTCATGCGCCCCTCCTCACGCCTTGAGCAAGACATCCGCGATCCGCTCGGCCGCGTGCCCGTCCCAGAGTTCGGGACGCGACGCGCGGCGCGGGGCGTCGATCTGCGCCCGGTACGCCGCGCGGATCTTCTCCACGGCATTGCCCACGAGAATGGACGCGCCGCCGTTCTCCATGAGCGTGACGGGACGCTCCGTGTTCCACCGCATCGTGAGGCACGGCGTACCGAGGACGCAGCACTCTTCCTGAAGGCCGCCCGAATCCGTCAGGAAGAGCCGCGCCCCCATGTTGAGCCGCAGCATCGCATGATAGCCGAGCGGATTCACCGGCACCACGTTCGGGTGCTCGACGACCTCTCGCCAAAGCCCGAACGCCTCCAGCATTTTCCGCGTGCGCGGATGGACGGCCCAGACGAGCGGATGCTCGGAGGCCACTTCGTCCAGGAAGAACCGCACGGCCGGCACGAGCGTGTCCGCCTGATCGACGTTGCTCGGCCGATGCAGCGTGACCGCGACGTAGGCGTCGTCCCTCAGCGGCGGGACGCTGCGTCCCGTCGACGCGGCATCGCCGCCCTCGGTTATCAGGTTCTCCCGGACGATCTCGTTCAGATCCAGCGTCTCCGCCTTTTCGCGCTCGCGCTCCAGCGTGTCGATCATGATGTTGCCGACAAACTTGATCTTGCCGTCCGGCACGCCTTCCGCCCGGAGGTTCGCGTCGCTCAGCCGGTCCGGCGTGAACAGGAGATCGGACAGCCTGTCCGTGACGAGTCGGTTGACCTCCTCCGGCATGTCCATGTCCCGACTGCGCAGGCCCGCCTCGACATGGGCGCAGCGGACATGTTCCTTCTTGGCCGTGATCGAGCAGGCGATGGTCGCGTTCACGTCACCGAAGACAACCACCCAATCGGGCTTCTCCTCGCGCAAGACCTTCTCGAAGGCCATCATCGTCTTGCCGACCTGCTCGGCGTGCGACCCGGAGCCGATGCCGAGGTTGATGTCCGGGTTCGGGATGTCCAGCTCGCGGAAGAACTGTTCGCTCATGCGCACGTCATAGTGCTGCCCCGTATGGACGAGCAGGTGTTCGACTTCCTGGTAGGTCTTGAGCGCCCGGCAGAGCGGCGCGACCTTCATGAAGTTCGGACGCGCCCCGACAACGGAGATGATTTTCATTTTACAGTCCTTTCAAGAATCTTGAGGTAATCGGTCGCCTGCCGATCACGGTTGTGAACCTTTGCGATCTTCTCGTAGGCGTTCGCGCCCAGCGTCCGGCACAGGTCGGGATCGGCGGCGAGCCGCTGGACACACGACACCAGCGACGCGGCGTCGCCCGGCGTCATGTCCAGCCCCGCCCCGGCCTCCAGGACAAGCCGCTTGGCGAATCCGTCCACGCCCATGATGAGGGGACGCTGGCAGCCGGCGCTCTCGAAGATCTTGCTCGGCATGACCGTCGTGAACAGCTCCGTCTTCCGCAGATGCACGAGGCTCGCGTCGCTGGAGCAGATCCAGTCCGGCATCCGGCCCTTCGGCTGGCGTCCCGTGAAGACGACGTTGCCGAGTCCGCGTCGCTTCGCCTCGGCCTCCAGTTCCGCCCGCCGCGCGCCGTCGCCGACGACCACAAAGGCGACCGTGCGCCCCAGCGGCGTCGCGGCGAGGATCTCCGCCGCGTCCAGCACGACCTCCAGGCCGCACGCCATGCCGACCGTCCCGATGTAGCTCACGACGAACTTGCCCTCCAGCCCCCATTGCTTCAGCAGGGCCTTGTCCTTCGGCAGCGGACGGTAGACGGCGAGATCCGTGCCGTTCATGACGACAGACATCTTTTCGCGCGGCACGCCCTTCTCCGCGAGACGTTCCCGATAGCCGTCGCCGACCGTCACGAGCGCGTCGCACGTCCGGTACAGCGCACGTTCCACCCGCTCCAGAAGCCAGTACGCCGGTTTCGGCACGTGCGCCCCGACCGCGCCCATCGACTCCGGCCAGATGTCGCGGATCTCGACCACCAGCGGCACGTGCCGCAGACGCCTGTACCAAACGCCCGCGTAGCCGCAGAAGATCTGCGGACTCGTCGCGATCACGACATCCGGCTTCGGCAGGCGCAAAGCCGCCCGAAGCGCCTGGACGAAATACGAGACGTAGTTCAGCATCCGCCGGACGGCGCCCCTGTTCGCGGCCAGATAGACCTTGACGCGCTCGACCGTGACGCCGTTGACGACTTCGCGCGTGCGCCGGTTCGCGTACCCGTCATAGACGACGCCGCTCGGCACGTTCGGCGGACACGTGACGACCGTGACGTCGTGTCCGGCCTTCGCCCACCGTTCGCACAGCGCGCTCACGCGGGTTGCCGGCGCATTCCCCTCCGGCGTGTAGTAGTGGCTGAAAAACAGGATCTTCATGTGTCCGCCCTGCGTATCGTATATTCAAGGTCGCCGCCGCCAAACCGCCTGGCGACGCACCGCCCCTTCTCCAGCTTGCCGAACGCGACGGCATATTCAAACGCCTCGTCCGTGCGTCCGCTTCCGTCACCGAGGGCGCCGCCCAGCGCCAGCCCGCTGTCCGCAAACGCCGACGTCACGTGGACCCGCGTGACGCACGCGCCCGTGCCCGCGACCTGCTCGACAACCGTCAGGCCGTTGGGTGACAGCCGAAACTCCCGCCCGACAGCAATGCCGTAGCCGTCATGTGCGGCGACGATGCGCCCCGGCTCGACGGTGCGCGCGACGATCCGCGCCCGCGCGCCGACGCGGTGCGAAGACCAGACTTCGCTGGAGTCTCGTCCGTCGACCGCGACGACATTGTGCGCCGCCGTGCTGCGCTCGAACGCCCGCCGCGCGCCGCGATATTCGCTCGTTCCTGCGTCCGTCACGACCTTGCGCCCCTTATAGTACAGCTCATACGTCAGCGTGTCGGCATGGGCATGGCCGGGCTGGTAGTCGGGACCGATCGGCGCGGCATCGACGAACAGCACGAAATCGCCCGCCGTCAGCCGCGCGTAGCCCGTCCGGGGGAAGTCGGCGAACGATTCCGCATCGGCCGTTTCCACGCCCAACGCGCGCGCCGCCGCGCGCAACCACGCCGTCGGCTTTGCGATGCCGTCCGCCGCGTCGTTGAAGAGCGCAATCTTGCCGTCCGGTCCGGTCAGGTTGACGAGGTAGCGGAACATTCGGACGGCAATCGGCTTCAGCCACGCGACGTCCGTCCCGCAGAGGCGCATCACGTCCAGCACGTCCTCCAGGACGATTGCGTGGTACATCACGCTCCGCTCGAAATGCCCACCGTCCGGCAGCACCTGCTCGTCGAGCTGCGCCCGGTAAAGCCGCAGCCACCGCGTGGCGTCGCGTCCAAGGCAGCGGCTGCCGAGAATGAGGGCCTTGAGGTTCGCCAAGAGATGATTGGCTTGAATATGCCATTCGACATGGCGTTCCAGCCACGCCACCTGTTCCGCCAACGAGGCAAGCTGATGCGGGGTCGGCTCATTCCGCTCCAGCCATTTCACCCAGTTGGCGATTCGGAGGCTCGTCGGGTACGGATCCCATCCCGGCGCACTACCGCGCGGGTTTTCGGCAATCCAGCGTTCAATCAGCGCCCGTGCCGACGGTTCACCCGCAAGCGGGAGGGGCGCGCTTGTCGTGACCAAGCAGTCGAAATAATGCAAGTTGTAGCGCCAGAGCAGGTCGAGCGAGGTGTCGTTCCAGCCCTTCGGCGTCGCCGTCAGGTTCAAGAACGTAAATGCGGGCAGCTCGTGCTTCGCCGTCGGCGCGAGCCGGCGAATCTCCCACCGCCGCTGAACCCGCCGCCAGACCTGATACCAGATTTGGCGGGGCTTCAGCCACCGAACCGTTCGGCAAAACCGCCCGACGTTCATCACACGGCTTCGCTTTCCCCGCTCTTCACGGCCTTCAAGATCGCGAACGTCGCCCGCGTCACGTTCTCGATCTCGCGCCAGGCGATCGGCATCGCCGCGCCCGCCCGAACCGCCGCGACGGTCGCGGCCAGCTCCTCGGCAAAGCCCTTCTGCTGCCGCCCCTTGAGCTTGCGCCGGCCCAGCTTGCCCGAGCAGACGGTCGTGCAGAAGTTGTCCATCACCGCCGTCGAGCCTTCGCCGTGAATCTCGCAACGCTCCTTAGGCAACGACGTGTCGCCCAAGGCCACGTATTCCAGCGCCCCGACGCTGCCGTCCGCAAACTGCAGATTGACGCTGATCGAGTCTTCCGGCGTCTCGGCGGCGTTGGCCGTCTGGATGCACATGGCCTGAACACGCGCCACGGGCGCACCGCAGACGTAGCTCATGAAGTCGATGAAATGGCAGCCCTCGCCGACCATGCGCCCGCCGCCGACGGACGGATTCTGGATCCACACATCCTTCGGAATCTGCCCTGCGTTGACGCGGTAGTGCATGACGAGCGGCAGCGTGCGCCGAGCGAAGTACTCCTTCAGCAGCTTCGCATGCGGACTGAACCGACGGTTGAATCCAACCATGATCCTGGTTAGCCGTGTAGAACGTGTAGAACGTGTAGAATTTTCTGCGTACGCGACAGATTCGCCAACGCCATTCATCAGTTCGTCCAGCTGCGCCTCGTCGAGGCAGAGCGGCTTCTCGGTGAAGACGTACCTGTCCGCCGCGACGGCCGCCGCGATCTGTCCGGCGTGAAGGTCGTGGCGCGTCGTCACCATGACGAGCTGCGTCTCCGCATCCTTCAGCACCTCGGCCTGATCCGTCGCCGCGAACGCGAAGCCCTCCTTCCGGCCCGTCTCGCCGCAGCTCATGCCGCTCGCCGTGCAGATGCCGCGCAGCCGCACGCCGGACGTCTTCTTCAGCGTCGGCAGCAGCACGGCCTTGGCGAAGTTCCCGCAGCCGATGAAGCTCACGCCGACCGTCTCGACAGGAGAGGCGGCACGCGCACGGCACAGCGTGAAATCGACGCGCCGCTTCGGGAGGGGCGCGCTCGACCCCGTCCGCTCACCCGCCGCATCCGCCGCGCCATAGTCGAGGACGATGCCGAGATACGGCTCCTTTCGCACGCCCAGCAGCAGCTGGTAGGCGTCGAGCGCGTCGTCGAACGGAAATCGATGCGTGACAAGCCGCGACGGCGTGACCTTGCCCTCGGCGACAAGCTGCAGGAACGCCGCCATGTTGCGCTGCTCCGTCCAGCGCACGTAGCCGAACGGATAGTCGACGCCCTGCTCCTCGTAGACGGGATCGTACCGTCCCGGCCCATACGAACAGCTCAAACGGAAGTCGATCTCCTTCTTGTAGTAGGCGTCGCGCGGCAGGTTCATGCCGACAAGCCCCGTCGCCACGACGCGCCCCTTCTGCCGGCAGATCTCCGCCGCCACGGTCACGGGCTCGTCGGAACGCGTCGCCGCCGTGATGAGGACGGCATCGACGCCGTGCCCGCCGGAGAACGACAGGGCTTCGCCGGACAGGTTGCCGCTCACGGCGCGGTCGCAGCCGAGGTCTTCGGCCAACTTGCACCGCGCGGCGTTCGGATCGAAGCCGACGACGCGGCAGCCGCTCGCCTTGAGCATCTGGACGGCGAGAATGCCCATCAGCCCCAGCCCGATGACCGCGACCGTCTCGCCCAGCCGAACGTCGCACTGGCGAACGCCCTGCAGCGCGATCGCGCCGACCGTCGCGCACGCGGCGTCCGCGAAGGAGACGCCATCGGGAATCTTCGCGAGCAAGTTGCGCGGCACGGCATCGTACTCGGCATGGTTGGCGAATCCGGCGCCGCCGCACGCCACGCGGTCGCCGACGGCGAAGCCGCTGTCGCGTCCGGCCTCGACGACGACGCCCGCACTGGAGTAGCCGAGCGGAATCGGCTGGTCGAGCTTCGCCTGCACCTTCTCCAGCGTCGCGAAGACGCCCTCGGTCTTCATCTTGCGCAAGACCTTCCTGACCTGATCGGGCATCTGCAGGGCCTTGCCGACCAGGCCCTTCTTGGCGAATTCGGCGAGCATGCGCTCTGTCCCCGCACTCACGAAGCTCGCCGCCGTCTTCACGACCGCGCCCTTCGCCCGGCACAGCGGCGCCGGCACCTCCGCAAGCCACATCTCGCCGGTCTTGAACGACTGTAGAATCTGTTTCACGTTCGCACATTGCCGCGTCAAGTGGAGGGGCGAGGCGACGCGAATGACGCGGCCTGAAAGACGCGTGCCTCGTTCGAGATATCTCCAACGAGGCACGGATCTGCTTTTCTTTCAAGATGCAACGAACAGGTGCGCAAAGCGGACGTATCAAGGGAAAGGCAGAACTGCCGTCCCACGACGCCAACCTGCACAGCCACATTCTTTGTCTCGTGAAGTGAAAATTACCAGTTTTCGTCGGAAACAAAAAAATGCGCTTACGCACATTTGATGATGGCGACACGGCTCTTGTGCAAGCGCATGCCGCCGATATCAAAGATCAACGTCCGCGAGTTCCCCCGCGAACGGTTGTAGTATACCATAATTCCGCCGAATCAGGCTGAAGGCGAAGTCGGTTTGCCAGTCTCAAGCCAACTCGATTGCAGATCTTTCACCCCCGTCTTCCCTTCTCCAATTCTACAACTCTACACGGCTAAAACCGTCTCTCATTACTGCCTTGCAAAGCCCAGACGCGACGGGCAAGACTTTCCATAGAGCCCCTGTACAAATTCACGGCAGGAGAGGGCCTGAACACCGCTTCCTGCTGTCGGCACACGAAGGGTTGCCTCGTTTGGCTTGTAAATCAACTGCATGGCCACGTCGAGGCCATCCGACGCAAACGCCTTGGCAAGCCTACGCATAGGCTCGCTCATTTGAGGCGAGATCGTCGCGGATGTCTTGCATTCGGCAAGCGTGACCGTGCCCGCATGAGACGCAACGACCAGATCAACCTCCAGCCCCTGCTCATCACGGAAATAATAGACGTCCCCTTCCTCGGCCCGTGCCCACTGGGACTTCAGCGTCTCCGAAATGACAAAGCCTTCGAAGATCGCCCCGTAGAATGGCGAACGGACAAGTTCCTCGCGACTTTGGATGCCGAGCAAATGGCAAACGAGGCCGGAATCCAGGAAATACAGCTTAGGCGTCTTCACCAGACGCTTTCCGGCATTCCGAAAGTAAGGATAGACAAGCTTGACGATGCCGGAAATCTCCAACACGCCGATCCATTCCGTCAGAGTCGGCACGGACACCCCAAGGGGAGATGCCATGGCCGTCTTGTTCAGCATCTGCCCGTGCCGCGTGGCAAGGACTTTCAGAAAGCGATGGAACACAGACAGGTTGCGGACGGCTAATATCGAGCGGACATCTCGCTCAAGGTAGGTCTGCACATATGAAGAGAACCAGAGTGTGCGACCCGACCCCGCCGTCAAGGCCTCTGGGTACCCGCCTGTAAAAGCATTCACCCGGGAGTCTTCATAACTTGAGAACGGAGCCAATCGCAGGATCGCCGCACGGCCGGCCATGGACTCACTTACACCATCCATCAGCAACGATTCCTGCGACCCTGTCAGAATCCACTGCCCGTTGACATCTGGTTGCGCATCAATGCGGGAACGGATATAGGCGAACAGTTCCGGCGCCTGCTGGACTTCATCGATGATGACAGGCAATTTCAGCTCGTCAAGGAAACTGCGCGGATCATCTTTGACCAACTGGAGGATGTCGGGATCTTCCAATTGTACATAGGTGGCCTTGGGGAAGAGATGCCTTAGGAGAAAGGTCTTCCCGGCTCGACGCGGTCCAGTTAGGACAATGGAAGGAAACTGTGCCAAGGCACAGACAATCGCCGATTCAATCGACCTTTCTACGATTTTCATGACGTTTATTATAAACTATTTGGATGCGAAACGCAACCGTACCATTGAGAATCCTAAAGTAGCACTTTAGAATTCTCAACGGTAACGATGGAGCGACAGCCTACTCACATCCTCAATCGCCGTCTCGTTCGACAAATACGGACGCACGCTGTAGTCGCGACAATCTTCAAGTCCTTTTCGTAGCGGTCTTCCAGCAAATTCGCGTAAATTCGTTTCATCGGCGTGAATCATACCAAAATTTGCCCCCGATCCGCAATTACCATTCTCAAGCCTACTCGATTTTGGCAATTACCATTCTCAAGTCAGGTCGAGAATGGTAATGCGACATCCGACCCACTATACCAACTGGCTGAGGAACGTTCGGGACGGAACGACGACCGGCGTTGCAATCTCAAAGCAATCCCGATTCACATACGGGGCGTCAAGCACGACCTGAAAGGCGTGTCTCGCCCCCGTCATCCGCTGGTAGTGCGCAAGATTCGGCGACAGTTTCTCATCTCGTTTCTTGACTTCAACAAGAAACCACGGACGGTCGTCCTTCACAACCACAAAATCAACTTCTCGTTTCTGCTTGTCGCGCAGATAACCGAGCGAAAACTGTCCGTAGCCCATGTCCGTCCACCCCTCAACCGCCTTCAGCAAATGGCAGGCAACAAGCGTCTCCGCGCGCTTCCCCTCATCCTCGATTTGCGACCAGTCGCGCATGTACCATTTGGGCGTCTTGCGAAGGGAGTTCTCCACGTTCTTGAACCACGGACGAACCTCAAATCCAAAATAAAGGTTTTTGAGGATCTTAATCCATTTCTTGACCGTCTTCTCGTCCACACCAACTTCAACCGCAAGGTTCTTGTAGACAAGCTGTTCGCCCGACCGACGATTGAGAATCTCCGCCAGAACGGACAACTGGTCCAATTCCACAATCTGCGTCAAATCCCTCACATCCGATTGAAGCAACTGGTCAAACCGCAACGCATTCCAACGGCGAGAAAAGCGCACATCTCGACGAACAAACGGATCGGGAAATCCTCCGAACTTCAGCAATGCCGCCCAGTCATCATCCCCAAGACACTTCGGTGCGCGAATCAACTGCTCGCCCGGCAAGGAGACATCCACGAGTTCGGCCACGCTAAACGGGTGCATTCGATACGGAAAATAACGCCCCATCATGCTGTCCCCGCCTCGCTTGTAGATGTCCATCCGCGCCGAACCCGTCACGATAATCTTCAGACTCTTGGAATACAAGTCATAGAATCCCTTGAGGAACTGCTTCCAGTGGCTGTACTTGTGTATTTCATCAAACGCGACAATTCGTTCCCCCTCCGACAGTTTTGAAAGCCCATAGGCCTCCATAACCGCCGACTGCCCCATCTTCATCGCACGACGAACCCCATCGTCATCCCAACTCAGATAATTCATCGCAACGCCCTCCGACACGGTCGTCTTACCAACCTGACGCGGACCCGACAGGAACACCATCTGACGATACTGCCGCAGGTGCTCTTCAACGATGGAACTGTAAATCCGAGGATACTGCTTCATGATCGGGATTATACCAAATCCTCCTTCCACGAATCAATACCAAAACGGACACCTCTCCGTAATTTTCCATACCAAAACGGACACCTGTCCGCTTTGGCGCTCTGTGGTTTGCGACACTTGTTCAAGCCTTCACGACGGCGAGGAATTTCCCGGACGCCGCACGCGGGATCGCATCTGTGTAGCGGATCGACAACCGGATCTCATCCTTCAGATAGCGTCGAGCAAGGAGAAGAATCTCCTCTTCGTCCTTATGCGAATACTTCGACCCCTTGACAACCAATAGCTCGATCCCACGCCCGTCGTCCAATACGCGGACTTGCGCCTCTCTGACATTAAGGGACTCGCCGAAAATGTCATATGAGAGCAGTGAGTTCACCAGCATGCCATTGCACAGTGTGATGGATTCATTCGCCCGGCCCTCAATGCTGACAAGCCTTGGCTTTCCATCCCGCCAATCCACCCGCGCGATATCGCCCATGTCATAGCGGATCAACGGGAAGCAAGGGTTTGAAAAGTTCGTTCCAACAATGCGGCAACGTTCGGGATGCTTTGGATCAATCGGGATGAACTCAACCTTGGCGAAGTCCTCGTCAATGCGCCAATCACCATCCTTCGTCTGCGAAAAGTTCGCCACACCCTCAACCTGGCCATAATGATTGCGAACCATCGCACGGGGAAATGCGCGCCGAATTTCCGCCACGTTCGACGGCAGAAGATTCTCCGATGCCGTTGTCACGAACTGGACGCAGTCAACGGGCTCAATTCCCTTCTCGTCCATCAGTCGGCTCAAGTAGCACAACCGACTCGCGTTGCCATGCAGCCAGCGTAAATTGCGCCGCCGAATTTCACAAACATAACTGTCGACGTTTTCAATCGTGAGATGATACGTTCCGAACATCACACGCTTGCCCGCCAACTCCACACGCCAGAACGGCGGCTTCGTTTGGCTAATCGGCACAATCATCTCACCACAGCCGAACCACCCGTACCAAGTCTTGAACTTGATGCCCAGTTCCTCGCGATAGCGCCACCAGGTGGCCCATTGGCGGTGTTCAAAGCTCTGGCTCTGCGGGATATTGATGCTCGTGCCCGTCGTGCCGCTCGTGTGGATGACAAGCGTTGGCCCTTTGTACGCCCGATTGTAGAACGCCTCGTAGTGTTCCTTCACGTAGGCCTTGTCGATGATCGGAAAGTCCTCCAGCCTCGTCCCCTTGCCAGCGGCGAACACCTTGGCATAGGCTGGCACGTGCCGCGCCAACTCCAAGAAATCCCGCAGCATCTTCTCAGGATCGTCCTCCCGTCTTTCCATCCGCTTCAGTTCCCGCAGGAATCCCTTGGAATAGCGTTTTCGGGCAATCATCCACCCCTTGACGGTACACATGACATTCTGCACCCAAATCGGCGCATGGTTGTAGATCTTTTCGAGCGTCATTTCAAGCAATCCTTTCTAATTCCTTGCACTAGCATCCCATTCTCCATGCTCTCCCGATCTCCGCGTCAATCCCCTCTGAGCAGCATCGCTTCTTCGATGGCCTGGCGTTCGCGGCAGAGCTCCAGCTGCAGTTCCTCGACCGTCGGGAGATCGAGATGATACTTGACGGCGAACAAGTTGCGCTCGTGCTCGTTCAGCGTGTATTTCACGATGGCCGAGTCCGTGCCTGACCCCAGCACGATGCCGACGGGCGGATTGTCTCCGGGATTCATCATCTCGCGCTCGTAATAATGCTTGTAGAGCTGCATCTGTCCGATGTCCTGCGGAGTCACCTTCCCGACCTTCAGGTCAATCAGGAAGAAGCACCGAGCGATGTAGTTGTAGAACACGAGATCGCACGTGTAGGTCTCGTCGCCGATCCGCAACCGCTTCTGCTCGGCGTCCAGCGCGAAGCCCCGCCCCAGTTCCATCAGGAACATGCGGATGTTCTTGATCAAAGCCGACTCCAAGTCCCTCTCCTCGTAATCCTCTCGTCGGATGCCGCTGAACTCCAGGATTGCCGGGCTGCGGACAAGATCCTGAACCTGCGGCGTCTCGCGCTTGACCATCGCCTTCAGAGATTTCGGATCGGCCTTGTGCCGCAGAAGCCGCTCGTAGTAGAGCGAGGCGATCTGGCGCTGGTGGATGCGAACGCTCCACCCGGACTTCACGCACTCTTCAAGATAGTATTGCCGCGCATCAGGATTCTCGACACGCATCAGCGTACGATAATGCGACCAACTCAATTCTCTACACACTGTGTAGAATTTCGGGAACGCCAAGTAAAACTGGCGCATGTTGAACAGGTTCCCGACCGAATACCCCTCTCCGAACTCCGCCGTCAACTTGACGGAAAGGCCCTTGATCAGGCCGTCGCCGTATTTCGCCTTGCTTCGGCCGCCCTGCTTCTCGACGATTTCGCGTCCGACCTTCCAATAAGCCTCGACCATCGCGGCATTGGCCACGACATAGACGGCCGCGCGCGCCCGTGCGATGATCGTGCGGACGCATTGATACAACTCGCCCTCCGGCGGCTGCACGACCTTCGAAAGCATTTCTTCCTTTTTAGCGCGCTTCTTCATCTCCTCTCCTCTCGCACAACAACCAGAAGCCATCATGACCAAGGCTTTCTCACTCTGCGCATTATACCAAAATATCCGTCGTCCATCACCACGCTCTCCCAATCTCCACGGTCAGTCATTCCCCCTCACGTCCGTACGCAGTCCGGCTTTTCACCTCCGTGGCAGAGCCATTCATAGGCCGCGAGCATCTGCCGCCCGACGCCTTCCCAGCTGAAGTCGCGGCGTATCCATTCACGTCCACGCGCCCCCATCGCCCGCCGCTCCTCATCCGTCAGGGACATCATCTTGGCAATCGTCCGCGCCAACGTCTCCGGGTCATTCTCCACCCACCAACCGCACTTTCGCTCCTCGACCTCTTGCCAGGGCGTACCACGGCTCACAATCACAGGCAACCCCGCCGCCATCGCCTCGATGACAACGCTTCCGAAGTTTTCGGAGAAACTCGGCAAGATGAAACAATCGGCATTTTGGTATTCTTTCTCCAGCGCCTCGCCATACTTCGGGCCAACGAAGTCGATTCTTTCGGAAACGCCATTCTTCTTCGCGAGCGCCATCAGTTCTGCCGTATGTCCATTCTCATCAGGTCCGACAATGCGCAAACGCCAGCCCTGAGCGATTTTCATGGACTCTGCAAGGTTTGAGAATGCATTAACAAGGTTTTTCAGTCCCTTCTTGCGGTGGACGCGGCTAACAAAAAGGAGCGTATGCCCACCATGAAATTCAGAAAGAATCGAATTATCACCCTCCCGACAGACCAAATCTCCACGGCTAATTTGACATTCTATATTTCCAGTCTTCATTTCCACCCCTAACGGCACAACAACAACGGGGTTCTTTAGACCTACGCGACGAATATCGTCCACCTCACTTTGAACTGTAGCATGAATCGAGGCAGCACCTTGCAGATCACGCTTCTGATAGATCATCCATGCGATTTTCTTCTTGAACCATTTATGATGCATCGCCCACGAGGTTAGCGTACCATGGGGACTCCACACGACCCTTACACCTGCTTCCCGCGCCGACTGCGCCCAACGATGCAACCAAGGATTCCAAAGGTCATGGAGATGGACAACACCATATCTTTTCAACATACACACGCGCTTCTCCAAATCGCCACGGTGATCATCCTTCGTCACAATGTCGACTTCATGCCCAAGCGCACGCAATTCGACAACAAGGTTTTCGACAAATGTCGTCACGCCGCTTGCCTTAGGCATGAATGGAACAATTTGCAAGATTTTCATTTCAGTCAAAATCCTTTAGCAAGCGATATTAGGGATGCAGGACGGCGACCATCCGACAGGCATTTCGCTCCGCCACCTTCGCACCCTCACCGTTCGCTCTCTCAACAAGATAGTATCGATTATGAACCCGCCAACGACCGCCAAGATGTAAAGGACACTGCCCTGTCCACCTGGCGAGAAAAATGAAGCCTCGCCCATGTTGGACGCCAGTAGCAACGTGAACATCGTGATCGTCACGTAAAGCCGCCGCCGCGAAGCCGTGACGTAGAACGAGATCAAAAAGAAAACGAAAAGAATAGAACCAACAATGCCTGTTTCGCCCAGAACCATCACCGGCAACACGCCCTTTTCAATGGAAGCAGAAAGAACCAATCCCTGTCCTCTGACCATCTCCCGATTGTATTCCGCAACCTGAAAGCCACTCCCGAAAAGCGGATTTCGTCGGTACTCGTACATCGAATAATCCATCAGACCCTGACGCGATGACGTCATGGCCTCGGTCAAGGAACGTTTCTGAACGTCAACATCGACATCTTGCGTCTTACGAAGCCACTTGGATACCGCATCGTCCCTGATCTCCAAGACTGCCATGGTCATGACTGTTGCCGCAATGAACAACGTCATGCCAACGCCGATTTTCCTTTTTGCAACGTATTCGATCGGAATCCTTTGGATCGCATAAAAATAGATCATGAAGAACGAGGCGGCCAACGTCACAAACGCCACGCGCGATCGCGTCATATAGAGCATTGGCATTGCCAACAGGATTAATCCGACGTGCGGCAATCTGATGCGTTTTTCGACAAAAAGCATGTCACACATCAACCACGCAAACGAGAGAGCCAAAATCGTAGCCAGAGACTGCGAATGATTCATGATGCCACAAAACAACGTCTTTCCTCCGTCAAGAACGATATCTCGATAAGCGGCGACCGCCGCCGCTTCGCCGCCCTCCTGCAGGGCATGCTGCAAGGATGTCGCGTAGGAGATCGCCGGGAAAGGAATCACAGCAAGACTTCCAAGGATGATGAATGCCGTCATGGCGAACAGCGTCTTGCGGATGGTGAAAAGGTCACGCGGGCGCTCCTGGAGATTCTGCGTCCCGACCCAGATGCCCAAAAGGAAAACGAAATAGTTGATCAGTTTCATGTAACTGACCATCGGCAACCATCCCGTCGCCGACCCAATGCAGGCCGACAGCAGGAACGGCACGATGCCGAAGAACGGCAAGCGGTTGCACCCCCGCCGCTTCGACGCGGAAAAGCAAAGGGACAGGGCGATCGCCATCGTCCCGAAGCGCAACGCGATCGGCCAGAGGAAGCCGACCTTCGGCAGGACCATGGGGCTGATGTTGATGGTGAGGGGGATGAGCATATAACAGCAGATCGCTCGCCCCGACTTTCCGTTAAACGCAGCGACACATCCGACAAAAACAAGCATCAATGGGGCAACCCCATATGTGTAGCGCGCAGCGACAACATACAAGACTATCAGCACAAGCGTCTTGAACGCGCCTCTGTAGAAGAGCTCCTTAAACATACACATCTCCTATTTCCTCTGCCGTTGCGATAAAAGGCCGTGGTAAACTTCAACAAGTTGCGTCTTGACCGACACCAAATCAAAATGGCGCACACCGACCGCGAAAGCGCGTTCAGCCCGTTCCCGTGCCGCATCAGGGAAAGACAAAACCCCGACAATCCCATTCGCAAGCCCTTCTGCATCATCCGCATCGGCAACGACGGCAAACGGTCCCTCCGAGTTATTCAGTCCGTCGAGATCAACAAGCCCCCCCTTCCCTCGCATGAAAGCGATGGGGGTCTTGGCCGACATGGCCTCCAAGAGAGCCGTCGGCATTCCCTCTGTTGCAGACGTCATGACAAAGCAGTCGAGTTCCGCCGTGATTTTGGCAGCATCCGAACGATACCCCAGCCAATGAAACCGTGCCCCCAGCCCAATCTCATCAGCCATATGCATCAACACACGCATCAAAGTCTGATCTTGCGATGTGCCGCAGACTACGGCATGCGCACGGGGGATGGCTTTCAGCACGTCACACATCACACGGACGAACACACGAGGCCTCTTCACGGGGGCAATGCGACACGCTGTTCCAATAAGTGGAACATCTGACGAAAGCCCCAATTCCACGCGAAGGTTGTTTTTGCCGCATGAGAATGAACTCCCGTCAAAGCGAAGAGGATTGTAGACAACCGTTCCAAAGGGATATCCTTTTCCACATGCAACACCGCGCGAAATGAAAATTGTTTTACGCGGTTTTCCAGGAAGCATCTTGTCTGCAAGGTCATCAATCCAGTCGCGCAATGTCTTCTTCCTCACCCCACTGTCAGAATCCAAGAGAACATGGCATGTACTCACAACAGGAATCTTCCGGCAGAAGAGGCCAAGATAAAGCCGCACCATTATGCTCATGGAATGAGCATGGACAACATCGGGGCGGAAATCCCGCATGACACTGCGAAACCGCCTCCATGTTCGCAAGGAGTGCCCATGCTGAAACCCCAGCGCATACGTTCGGACACCCGCCCTTGTCAAGGCATCATTGAACTCGCCGGCAGGACTGGTCGTACAAACCGCGACCTCGCACCCTTCTACGACATTGACAGCCGGAGCGACTGCAAGAATGTGTCGGTTGATTCCGCCCTGTAGCGAGTTATCTCGTGCCAACATCAGAATACGCATCGGGATCTCCTCTAAATTTACGAGAACATCGAGAGAACAGTCGCTTTGTTGCCTTCGTATGTCAGATGCTTCCTCGCATAGGCCTGAGCGGCAACTTTTGTTTTCGGCGAAAGTCTTCTGACAAATGCCACAAGATCCTTCACCTGCGCATCAGCGGTCAACAGTTTTGCAAAATCCTTGTCCGCAAGTTCTCCTGCAACATCTCCAATGAATGGGCTGGCTATTACGCCGCACCCCGCCGCAAGATACTCACCCAACTTAATGGGTGAGGACACTTGATTGACAAGCATATCATCGCGCAGAATAATGCCGCAATCCGCCGCCGCCAATTCTTTTGGCACCTCGGTGGGCATACATGCCTTACATGTCCATCGATCTGACGCAAACCCTCCTTTGTCACATTTCTCAGTCAAAAGGGCTACATTTCTTGTCAGAAAACGGAACTTTAGAGTCTTATCAACATCCCCCATCTTCTTCATGAGTGCAATAATCTCGTCTATCTTCTGCCATGCCGAAAGCCCGCCACAATAGATAACTGTTTTCCCTGCCGAACGCTCCGATTGAACCGTATCAACAAGAGGCGCAAATGCGTTCTCCGTCACACAACACGGCAATACGCTCGCGTCTCGATGCCACTTGCGTTTAATCCATCTCGCCATTGCCTGACTTACCGAGCCAATATGATCAGCTATCTTTACGGCTTTGTGGACATGAAATGCGGCATAGGCTGCAAGCACATACGCATGAAAGTTCTTCTCCAGCAACGTTTCCGCGACATCTGCACCGCGCATACTGTAGACGATTTTTGCCCTCGTTTTCCTCGCCAGTTCTTCTGCCGCAAGACACGACTGATAGGTGCGCACATAGATATGCGTCGGCCTGAACGCCTCCAACCGCATATCCAGCCGTGCAAGCTTGCGAAAATGTCGAACAATCTGAAAGAACCAGAGCTTACAATGCAATCCATCGTCCCATATAAGCACTTTTGCGCCCAAGGACTTTACATATTGTGCAAGACCTCCAACCTGTGAAGCATAGACGCCATTCGTTGCCAGACACCCGTCCGGAACATAGAAAAGTATTCGCTTATCGCTAAACATCTCCAAACGCCTCGTTATGCACCATGAACAGCCGGTTCGCGGGACACCCAGAATTCCTATATACTCTCATCCTTGTCTCTCCATGCAAAAAGATTGGCACGCATCAGCAAAAGTTGAAAGACTTATTAACCGACCAAGTGAAACAGATTCGGCAGATGCCGCGCGCAACTGTCCGTCTGACAATGACAAGATCTGACGCAGGAACATTGTGAGAGATTCGCTATCAGTTGCAGAAAAAACAAATCCATTGCTTTTCCCAACAAGATCTTCTTTCGCTCCTATGGCATCGCTGAGCAGTAATACACAACCTGACAATGCCGCTTCATGGACGACAAGTCCCCAATGTTCTTTTAGACTCGGCAAGCAGAAAACACGTGCCTCGCGATATTTTTCCGCGAGAATCTCTGGCTGCACAAAATCATGAACCGAAATGCCGTCTCTTTGCGGAATCCGATCTCTTAATGGGCCACATCCATAGAGATCTAACGTCCAACCCATCTTTGCCGCACCCGAAGCGTGAAATGCTACGCAGAGACGCAATGGATTCTTGCGTACACAAAGCTGACCGACAAAAATAATTTTCTTCGACCGACGGCAAATGTCCACACCTCCGTCGTTAAAAATCGATGCATCTGCTGAATATTGTCCCATCCGAACCCTGTCAGGAGATACGCCATAAAATCGCAACAACTTTATGCCCGATCTGCCGGGCACAAGGTACCCATCATACTTGTTGCGAAACAGCAAGCGGAAACGAACAGCCTTCAAGAGCTCCTTCAACGAGAATCGGAAATTATTGTCGCACATTGCGACAACCTTACCACCCGAACCACGCACCTGATCGCGATAATGATTGAACACAGGAATCGCCCAGCCCGACACGAACAAGACGGAGGGCATCGCCCCGATGAGCTTGTCAATTGAATGGGTGTCGTTTGCTTCAATCCAAACAACACGACAACCTGACAGCTGTTCCATCCCTTCAATTGGTATTCTTGGGCGCGTTGCAACGACGACAACCTCTTCTTTTGTCGCCCGAACAAACGCCCCTATACACCGTGCGGCATATTGAGGATATTCATTCCATGCAAAACAAATCATCCTTTCCACCTCCGTTACGTTAACCTTTAGACCGAAGGCGCACATAACCCTTTACAAGAAAAAGCACAGGCCGAGCAAAGGATGGATGTCGAAGGACAAAATCGGCATAGTGGAAACGAAACGGCATACGTGCAAAGATCGCCATTGACCGCATCTTATCTGAAAGAAAGGCATACGCTGATATCTTCTGGCGAACATCTTTCAAATAGTCATCAAGTTGCAAACCGCAAGTAGCCATGGAATGTCTATTGAAGCAAGCCGCAAACATTCCCTTCAACTGATACTCCAAATAAGCCTTTGCCCCACACGAACAAGAAACCTCATCATACTGCTTCAGCATCTTATTGAAGATTTTGTCCTGCATCCAAAAATTCTTAATGACAGTCGTTCGCTCCACAGTCTGACCAGATCGTCCAACAAGATGACGATAGACTGACTGCTTGACGTAACGAATCTCTCCCGCAAATGCCACTGGAAGATAAACCCATTCGAGGTCTGTATAAGAAATTCCTTCCGTCTGCACATACCCGATTTTCCACAACAGGGATGTGCGGAACGCGACAGCATGCATGGCCATCCAATGCACGTGTCTAACAAGCTCCTCGTTGCCAAACGGCACATCGGTTGGCAATGGGTAGGTTGTTGACTCATTAACACGCCCCCTCTCATCGACCTGAACCCAGTCGTTCATCACCATGTCCGTCGTCGGCGGCAGGTTCGCGAGTTCCTGCAGATACCGCCCGAACGCCGCCGTGTCGTAGGTGTCGTCGGCGTCGAGGATCTTGACGAACCGCCCCTTGGCCGTCGGCAAGGCCGCGTTGATGCAGCTGCCGTAGTTCCCGTTCGCCTTGTCGATGACGCGGAAGACGCCCGGATACTTTGCCTCGAATCCGTGCGCAATCTCGCTCGTGCGGTCCTTCGACCCGTCGTTGACCGCGATGACGTCCAGCCGGCTCAACATGTCCGCGTCGTCAACGATCAGGCTGCCGAGGCACTTCGGCAGGTACTTTTCCATGTTGTAGGAAGGGACGATGATGGAAAGAAGCTTGTCCACTCTGCATGTCCTCTTGCCGCACTTGGTGAGGAGGCGGCGCGATCCGGCGGCATAAAAAGTCGCGTGCCTCGTTCGAGACATCTCCAACGAGGCACCGGCATACCATTTTCACAAAACATCAGGAACGGATACGTAGAGCGAGCATACCAAGCGAGGACAGAATCTGTCCCCTGTATGCGGGCCTACGCAACCACATTCTTTGTCTCGTGAAGTGAAAATTACCAGTTTTCGTCGGAAACAAAAAATGCGCTTACGCACATTTGATGATGGCGGCACGGCTCTTGTGCAAGCGTGTGCCGCCGATATCAAAGATCAACGTCCGCGAGTCTCCCCGCGAACAGCCATAGTATACCATAAATTCGCCGAATCAGGTTGACGGCGAAGTCAGGCACGAAGTCGGACACCAAAGCAGCCCCTTGGGCAAATCTGCAATTTGCAGTAGTCGTTAGCTATTGGCGGAAGCGTATTTACACAAGATAATTTCCAGCCTACCCCGAAAACGGTCAAAGCTCGGCATTGAAACGCGCGACCAATCGATATTGGAAATCTCCTCCATCACGCGCGGATAGACCTCTGTACTTGAATCACATCCAAGAGCCCGTTGAAGAAGTGTCTTAAGCGAATTTGGGGATTTATCCGTAGCCGGATACATCTCGAACCGCTCCGCCTTGTTATAGGGCTGCTGCCCTGGTAGATACTTCTGGAAATATGCCATCAGCCACGCTTCGCTCCGAGGATTCGGAACCATCGGCACCCCCGTCTCGCACTGCGCAACCATGAACCCACTCCTCATTGCATTTTCAATCTCCACGTCCGCTCTCTTGGATGCCGATTTCGAATGATCTGGATCATGAAAAAAGACTGCTCCATCCTTGTTTTGGGCTTTAACCTGATTTCCCAGATAACATGCCGCACGGAAGAACCACTGCTTTTCCTTGTCCACATCACGAGGTCGAGGGGCAATGGAACGCTTCATGTTCTTCAAGCCAACGGCGACATCACCCCTACTATAAAGCGTATAGCAAATGTTCTTTACGCCCTTGCCACTCGCCAGTGCGTCAATGATATAAGCCATAGGCCCTTTGCGAAAGCCACCTTCGCGACTTGAGTGCGATTCTCCGACGTCTGACGCACCCTCTCCCAGCAACAGCAATGTCATTCGCCACCCTCCAGCAGAAGCCGACGCCCCAGCTCAACAAGATCCGTCATCGAGACAATTGACCCCGCCGCATCATATTGAAGGGCATCCGCCATTTCCCTGATTGCAAAGAACCTTCGGACATGGGTCTTATGTTGTGCGTCCTTGTAGAAGAACAGCACGCCTTGACGCAACTCATCATCCTGAAGATTGTTGAGGAACTGGACATTGTGCGTCGTGACTAGAACCTGCTTGTCCGAGAAAGAACGCAACAGGTCGACAAGCTTACCGAGATACTCTTGGTTGAAACCATTGTCAACTTCGTCAAAATAAAGCAAGGGCGCCTTGCTGTATTTGAGTGCCGCCATCACCATGAACCGCAATGTTCCATAGCTCATGTGCAATGCATCGAGGGATTTCTTCAGTTCTGAAAACACCAGTTTCTTCCATCCGAATTTCGATCCTTTTACGTCTACACTGTCACAATCTGCATAGAACCCTTTAATGACCTTCGTGTACTCCGCTTTTTGGTCCGTAGACAGCCGACTGACAAATGCCGCCAGTTTCGCGCCGTTCTCCTCGATTTCAACATCCCCTTTCACTGGGCGCGCCACCTCTGCAATCGCAATGGGGTCCAAAACGCCAACCCCCTCAAAATCCGACAACGCGGCACGGGCATTCCTCAAATCCACATCGTCTATCGGCACACTCAACGCAGCCCCGCGAGGGATCACCCTTGTCCCGAATTCCTGCTCGCCATGAACCACGAGAACACCTGACTCAAAGGACAGAACGCGCCGCCTATCGTTGGTTTCAGCCTCTTCGCGTTCAAGCGTTTCACGAACAAGAACGCCTTCATAAAGGTTATAGGCCACTGTCCAAGAATAGCCCACATCCTCGACCTGAAACGCCACCTCGATTTCGAGATTCCGCTTTACGCCCCCTGCATAAGTCAACGTCTTAAGTTCGCAAGCCTTCCCGCCAATCGTCCACTTATCCACTTCTCCCCGAACAAGTGCCCGGATAAAGGTCAGTAGCTGGATGAAAGTCGTCTTCCCTGAACCATTCACGCCGATTAGGCATACAAAGCGCGGGATATTGTCGATCTCGACATCATCTAACGACTTAAAGTTTCTCACGCGGATCTTAGTGATCATACGGTACACTCCGAAATAAGTCCTACTGAATTCTCTCGGCGGCGGCGTCCGTGAGCTGCCGCGTCTTCGCGTCGAACGCGAGGCCGACGGCCCAGATCGGGAGGCCGCGCGCCCGGTACGGCTCGGCGTAGCCCCTCTCGCGGATCTGGGCGAGCGCGTCCGCCGCCGTCGCGTCCACCTTCAGCTCGAAGACGTAGACGCCGCACGGGTGCGTCGCGACGAGGTCGCTGCGGCCGACGGTCTGCGCGGCCTCGGGGTCATACTGGAAGCCCTGCGCCGCAAGGAGCATGCAGAGGGGCCGCGTGTACGAGAACTCGTTCTTGCGCTCGAAGCCCTCGTGCGGGCCGTACGGCAGCTTCGCGTAGAGGGCCTTCAGGCCGTCGAAGAAGGCGTC
>DCMF01000035.1:0-7249 GCA_002321305.1 Verrucomicrobia bacterium UBA1629
GGCGATACCGTCCGGCGTGACGAAACTGGTCGTGGACGCGAAGGGCGAGGTGAAGCTTTCGTCCGCGACGGCCTATGAGGGGGAGGTCGAGGTCTGCTCCGGCTCGACGCTGAACGTGGCGAGCTTCGACCTGCTGGCCAACGCGCCCATCACGGTGAACGACGGCGGTACGCTCTATCCGACCTTTGCGGGGCAGGGGCAGTACACGCGCGCGTTCCAGAAGCCCATCATCCTTTCGGGTGCGGGCGTGGACGGCAAGGGCGCGTTCAGGTACGGCGGTACGCACAATTACAAGACGGACGCGCTCGTCGACAATCTGGTTCTCGCGGCGGACGCGACGATCGACTGCTCGTCGCGGTGGGGCGTGTCCGGCGGTGCGGGCAATCAGGGCCTCATCGACCTCGCGGGGCACACCCTGACGCGCATCGGTTCCGGAGACTTCATGTTCGTCTCGGCGACGATGACGCCGGGCACATTCAAGAACACGGCGGGAAAAGTGACGTTCCAGAACAGAAGCGGTTGCGGCTTTGGCGTCGCCGAGGGCCACACGGGCGACGAGACGCTGGTCCACCTGGCGGGCGGCGACATCGTGTTCTGGGGCACGAAGCATCCCCTGCCGTACAAGGTGCGCCGCACAAGCGGCGCGATCAAGGCCGGTTATGGGGCCGGACCCGAAGTCAACCTCATCGGCGGCCCCGTCGAGATCGCCAGCTACATGGCGATTGCCTCGGACTGGATGGGGGATGCCGGAAACAGGCGCTCCTATGGCTTCTCGGGCTCGCTGACGATCGCGGACAGGCTTGTGATGGACAATGACGGGACGCTCTATCTGGGGGGGGCCATCCAGGGAGAGCTGGACGTCAGCGGCCTTGGCCTGATCAGCATCACGGCTACGGACGCGGGCTCGCCAAAGTTCGTCATGAAGAACGGACGCTTCGCGCTCGACGTCGACCGGGCGCTGTCCTCCATGTTCCGCTGCGCGAACGGCGGCGTCGGCGCGTTCGGCGCGTTCCACCAGAAGCGCGGCGACCTCTATTTCGAGAACTGGGACAATCCGCGCATCGGCGAGAACGCCGGAACCTTTGGCATTTACACGCTGGACGCGGGCGGGGTCTATCCGTCGAACACGGTCTACCTGGCCGAGAAGTCCGGCTCGCGCGGCTTCTTCCGCCAGCGCGGCGGGCGGATCGAACTGCAGGCGAACGTGCAGAGCGACTGGGAGCGGCACCTGCGGATTGCCGGATGCGACGCGCAGGCCTGCTTCGTGCAGACGGGCGGCACGAACGACCTGCTGTCCGCCTACGTGGGCGGCGGCGCGCGGTGGCGCACGCAGTTCGGCGTCTCTGGCGCGACGAATCTCCTGTTCGCCCTCGCGGGATCGAACACGATATTCAAGACGGACGGCTTCGCCTTCGGCTGCGCGACGAACAGGACGACGGGTGTGATCGCCGTCAACGACGGGGCGACGCTCGCGGCGCGTCGTTTCGGCTCGCAGGCCGCGACGATGAAGGAGGGGTCGGACATCACGCTCAGCCTCAACGGTGGCGTTCTTGTGCCGCTCTTCTATGCCGGCTGGGCGAACTTGGGGCCCGGCGACGAGGGCTTCCTGACGCAGCGCGTGCCGCAGCACGTCGTCGTGGGGCCGAAGGGCGCGGCGATCGACACGTCCGACTGCGTGTCGCACGAGGGCGAACCCGGCGATTCGCAGATGCCGCTGACGTTCAAGGCGCCCGAAGGACAGGGCATCGCGTCGGTCGAGCTTCCGGCGGAGTTGGCGGACGTGACCTACTACGGGGCGGTTCCCGTCGAAATCGAAGGGCCGACGGGCAGCTACGGCGCGTCCGCCTACGGCGAGTGGGACGCGGCGACGAAGCGGCTCGCGGGGATCGTCGTGACCTCGGCGGGCTGCAACTACGACAACACGACGAAGATCTACGTGCAGGGTCCGACGTCGAGCGGGACGCGCTACGAATGCGCCTACACGCTGACGGGCGAGCAGGCTTCGGGTCCGCTCGTCAAGCGCGGCGCCAACGGCGTCACGCTGTACGGCGCGAACACCTGCACGGGCGGCACGGTCGTGGCCGGGGGTACGCTCGCCCTGCGGCGCGAAGGGTCAATTCCGGCGAACACGCCGCTCAAGGTGATGGACGGGGCGACGTTCGACAACGGCGGAAAGGCATTGACCGTCTCCATATTGGCGGGCGCAGGCGGCTCGGTGACGAACTGCGCGAACGCCCTGACGGTCACAGGGGCGCTGGAGATCACGGCGGCGGAACTCTTCTCCGCGTCGGGTCCGCTGACGGTGGACGGCATGGTGACGTTTGGCGACAACGCGGTCGTGCGCGTGACCGACCCGGAGAACCTGCCCTCGGATCAGCAGATGCGCAGCCGTCCCTTCCTGAAGGCGACGGGCGGCTTCGCCGGAACGGTCCCGACGCTGCGGCTGGAGGACGCGACGGGGCGCGGTTGGAAGGTCTTCCGCTCGGGCAAGACCCTGCGCTTCGGGCCGGAGAGGGGCATGGCCGTGATCATCCGATAGGACATCGGCAAGGAGTGAAAAGACGAACATGAAGCAGAACCGCAATCTCGCTTTCGCCGCGCTGGCCGGGCTGTCCCTGTGGACAGCCCCGGCCGCGCCGAAGCCGGTCGTCTTCCGGCAAGGGCCGTGCGTCACGGCGCAGGCAGGCGGGACGGTCGTCATTGACAGCCTGTCGGAGCCGTCCGAGTTCAGGAGCTGGCGGAGCTACACGGTGAACGCCGACCCGGCGCTCGTCCAGCCCAACGGCCGCTACCGCGTCAACTTCGCCTGCCGCGTGACAGGCGGCGGCGACCGCGCGCGGATACAGGTGCTGATCCGTCCGCTGTCCGTCGGCGACAACGAGAGGGACGCGCTGGGGCAGTTCGTCGAGCCGACCGGCGGCGCGTGGCAGTCATTCTCGATTCCTGTTGAGGTGCCGTCCTATCCGGGCTACCGCATCCAGCTCCACTCCTTCAACCGCGTCAGGGCCGAGTTCAGGGGCTTCACGATCGAGGAACGGCCGCCGCTGGCGTTTGCGCCCGCGAACGCCGCAAGGGCCGTGGCGGAGACGAAGGGGGCGGATCTGCCGCGTGGCGCGCGGGAGTTCGAGGTGGATCTGCCACGCCCCGCTTCGGCGCTTGTCCTGGACGCGGCGGACTACGGCGTGAGCGCCGCGTCCGCCGACAACACGGCGGCCCTGCGCGCGGCGTTCGCGGCGGCGAAGGAGCGGCAGGCGGCGAAGCTGACGCTCGCGCCCGGCGTCTACCGGCTGACGGGCAACGCGCCGCTGACGCTGGAGGGCTTCCGCGACTTCACCTTCGAGGCTCCTGGCGTGACGTTCGTCTCGTACCGCAAGGACGGCGCATTCATGCGCCTCGTGCGTTGCGTCCGCACGCGCCTCGTCGGCTTCGCGCTGGACTGGGACTGGGCGAAGGATCCTCTCGCCAGCCTCGTGCGGATCGTGCGCACGGGCGGCGGCAGCTTCGACTTCGAGTTCGTCGACTATGCGGATTTCCCGAACAGGGACGCGGCGCTGACGGTCTTCTCGGCGTGGGATCCGAAGGCGCGTGCGGTCGGTGTCGAGGACGGCGTGACGCGGTACTTCGACATGATGCGTCCGCCGAAGGATCGCGTGAAGCGCGAATGGCTGGACGGGCGGACGGTGCGCGTCTTCGCCCCCGCGAACGGACTTGCGCCCGGCTCGCTCTACCGCCTGCAGCACTACTACTACCACATGCACGGCTTCACGATGGATTCCAACGAGCATCTCAGGCTGGAGGACATCACGGTCAGGTCGACGCCGGGGCACGCCTTCTGCATGGGCGGCACCCAGCACCACACGCTCTTCAGCCGCGTGAACATCGTCGCGCCGAAGGACGACCCGCGCCGCGTCATCACCTGCACGGCCGACCATCTGCACATCGCGTCCAGCCGGGGCTTCGTCAAGCTGGAGGGCTGCGAGTTCTCGCTCGGCGCGGACGACATCATGAACATGCACGACAACACGGGGCCGGCCCGCTACCGGTCGCGCAAGGTCCTGCGGGCGGTCAACGCGCCGCACTACGGGAAGCTGCCGAAGGGCGCGCGGATCGAGGTGCGCAACGGCGACTACTCGCCGACGGGGTTCATCGGCACGGTCGCGGACGTGAAGCCCATCCCCGAGGGGCGGCGGTGCTTCGACATCACGTTCGAGGAGGACGTGCCGCCGGAGACGAAGGACGGGTTCGTCCTCTTCAACACGGCCTACGACACGCGCAACGTCATCGTCCGCAACTGCCTGTTCCGCGACAACCGGGGGCGCGGACTGCTCATTCTCGCGCGCGACGTGACGGTCGAGAGCAACGTCTTCCGCCATCAGGAGATGGGCGCGATCAAGATCGAGACGGGCTACACGTTCAACCTCTGGAGCGAGGGGTACGGCGTCTCCAACGTCGTCATACGCGGGAACCTCTTCGACAACTCGAACCCGTCGGGGGCTTCTGCCGGCCATCGCGCGCGCACGATCTACGCGGGGGTCTACCTGAAGAACGACCCCTCGAACGAGACGACGGACTATCCGATCCTGCGGGACATCCTGATCGAGAAGAACACCTTCCGCGACAGCTGCGGCGTGGCGGCCTACCTGTCCAGCGTGCAGCACGTGACGGTGCGCGACAACGTGCTGGAGGACCCGACGCCCCGCCGCTGCAACCTGGCATACCGGGCGCAGTTCCACCTCGCGCAGGCGAAGGACGTGCGGGTCGTCAACAACGTCTGGCGTCCGTCGCCGAACGTCGCCGCGCCGGGCGTCACCTGGGATTCCGAGAGCTGCACGGGCGTCGTCGCGGCGGGCAACCGGGTCGTTGCGGCGGAGACTGCGGACGACCTGCGGACGATCCGCGAATGCCGTCCGCGTGCGGGCCTGCCGAACGTCCTGAAGAAGCTGCGGGCGGGCGGGACGGTTCGCCTCGCCTATTTGGGCGGCTCCATCACCGAGGCGCGGCACGGCTGGCGCGAGAAGACAAGCGAATGGTTCCGTCGCGAGTTTCCGAATGCCGTGATAGAAGAGGTCAATGCCGCGATTTCGGGTACGGGCTCGGACTACGGGGCGATCCGGCTGGCGGATGACGTCCTTGCGCAGAAGCCGGATCTCCTGTTCGTCGAGTTCCGCGTCAACGGCTCGGCGGGCTTCGACGTGCCGACGGTGGAGGGCATCGTCCGCCAGGCGCGGCGGGCGGACCCCGAACTGGACATCTGCTTCGTCTACACGGTCGCGGACTGGATGCTGGAAGGTTTGAAGGCCGGCCGGCAGACGTCGTTCGGCTGCGCGATGGAGCGCGTCTGCGAACGCTACGGCGTCCCGTCCGTCGATTTTGCCCCGGAGGTCGTTGCGCGGCTGAACGACCCGTCCGCCTTCGTCTTCGCGCCGGCGAGGGGCGGCGCGGCGGTCGAGGCCGTCCCGCAGGATGTGCGCGCGGCGAAGCAGGCGGGCGGCCCCGTCCGGGAGAAGCTCGTCTTCTCGATGGACGGCACGCATCCGACCGAGGCGGGCCACGCGCTCTACCGTGACGTTCTTGCGCGCGCGCTGACGGGCGCCGTCTTCCCGGCCCAGGCGCAGCCGGGGCCGCATCCCCTGCCCGAACCGCTCGCGGCGAACGCCTGGGAGCGGTGCGAAACGGTGCCGGCGAAGGAGATCTTGGAGGCTCCCGCTTGGCGGCCGATAGCCGACGGACGGAAGGATCCCGTCTACGGCGACTCCTACCGTCGCACGGAGCGGATGCTGAAGGGCGGGTTCGAGACGACAACGGAAGGGGCGACTTTCACCGTGAATTGGGAGGGGACGGCGCTCGGCTTCAGCGACATTCCGCAGGCGAAGGAAGGCGACGAGCCGATCGTGATCGAGGTTTCGGTGGATGGCGGAAAACCTGTGACGTTCGCGCGGCGGCGGACGCGCGAGAGGCGTATCTATTCGCGCTTCGTCTACCTGCCGGAGGAGCCGCAGGGACGGCACACGGCAGTCTTCACGGTGAAGCGAATACCCGCCGGGCAGCGATGCATCCTCGGACAGTTCCTCGTTGTCGGTCGGCATCTGAAGGCCGTCGCGCCGCGCTGAGACACACCGCCGCTTGAATCTCGTGGGAATCTCGTGGGGACAGACCCCCAGTTTGGAGGGGACAGGCCCTCGGTTTTGTGGGGGACAGGCCCCCGTTCGGCGGGGCCTGTCCCCATGTGTACGCGCCGAAAACGCATGAAAAAGAACTGTTTTCGTCAGATACCGTGAAATGAGAACTCTGTGCGGAAAATTCTCATCGCCTGTTCGGGTGACAATGAAAAGCTTCGCTTCGCGCATGCCTGTCGGCTCATCGCATCGTCAGACAGAATTCCAAATTTAGGTCTGACCTGATTTTGGAATCTCTTGCTTTGCGTTGAAATCTGCAACGGATGGGCGCAAGAAGCAGACGCACAGGATGCGAAGCGCCTCTCTCGTGACGCTCCTCCACTGCTCCGCCGGCCGCACCCCTTGGGCTTAGCCGCGTCGTCGGTCACGAGCGCCGCGCGTGGCGCGGACATCGATTTGAAGAACCGCTTTCTGCGGATTGGCTTCGAGTATGGATCGAAAACTGCCGATTCGGTGGCCGGGTTGCATCGAAGACTGCCGACCGAAGACAGGAAACTGCCGATTGATGTCGAGAAGCTGCCGATTCGTGCGCCGACCAAACGGCACCTCCTGCTTTTGTGGCAGAAATTTGGCGCGGCAGGAGAGGCGTTTGGCCCCGCTCAGGTTGTGGAGGCGGTCGGCGTCAAGGATCGCGCCGCGCGCAACCTGATTTCGCTGATGCGTGCAAACGGTGTCGTCGTGGGGGCTCGTGGCTGCGGCAAAGGCAAGGTGCTGTTTGCATCTGTGCGAAAAGGGGGCTGAACCCCAGTGGGAGGGTTCGCGTGGTAGGGTTGTAGGGTTGGTCTTCAGAGGAAAACGGGCTATTTGTTTCAATTTTATCGGGCTATTTGTTTCACTTGCGCGCTGAAATAGGGTATACGTTGTGAACGGTCGCCCGAACGGCCAGCGCGAGCATGCGACGGCGACCTGTTGCCGGGGATGCCTGAACAAGTGGTGGAAGGTGCCGCTCGGCGTCGAGCTTTTGCCGCCCCGTCCGCAGAAGTCATCATGGCTTAAGACGCATCGCTTATAGACGGTAGGCGAAAGCGTCTGTCCCGCCCCAATTCTCACTTTTTTAAAAAAGTGAGAATTGG
>DCMF01000035.1:7320-7727 GCA_002321305.1 Verrucomicrobia bacterium UBA1629
GATGAGATTTTACTACAATTTGGCAATGCGACGTCCATCATGACTTTGTAGTAAAATCTCATCGGCGGCGTGCGATGAGAACCTTATGCGGAATTTCAGGTCTCCTGTTCGCCGCTTGCGCAGGAAGTGATGTCTTAACCTAAAAAAGCATTCGCGCGGTAGGCATTCGTGACGATTCGTGGAAGTCGAATTGTCTGCTCATCCGTTCCTGTCGCGACGAGGTAGCCAAAAAGTCGGAAATGTGTTGGCGCACAAGTCGCTTTTGTTTTGCTATAATTACACGCGAACGGATCAGTAGCTTCGTGCGCGGACTGCGCATCAACGAAAAAGGAACAAAGTCATGACAAAGCTGAGACGAAACAACAAGGCGAAAAAGGCTTGCACACCTCACTGCAACATCCTTCAGA
>DCMF01000035.1:7770-16626 GCA_002321305.1 Verrucomicrobia bacterium UBA1629
GGGGGGGGGGGGGGGGGGACTCCTTGACCGTCTCGGACGGACGCTGAAGGCTGCGAATCTGGCGGCCCTCTGCGCGGCGGCGGGGTTCGCTTCGGCGAAAGAGATCTCGACGCCTTTCACGCTCACGCAGGATACGGACTGGCGCGGTCAGGGCCTCGTTACGTTGACGGAGTCCGGCTCGATCAACTTGGGAGGCTTCAGCCTCTGGACGGACGGCATTACGGGCGGTGATGATTCGTGGGAAGACGTGACGACGCCCGATGCATCGAAGGCGTCTTCGTCAACCCTGTACGCCGGGGCGGCTTCCGTCCTCTTTGACAACGACATCCGCTATGCAACGGATCACCGACTGGTGGCAAATGCCTACCCCTGCACGATTGTTTACGACTTCGGCAAGCCGGTCTGTCTCGGTGCCTACAAGCTGTATCATCAGGCCGTCAAGGACAAGCGCTTCCCGCACACATGGACGTTTGAGGGGTCGAATGACGGGACGACCTGGACGGTCGTCGATCGGCATGAGGGTGACCGCAACTGGTCCAACCCCTGCGAGCGGCGCTTCACGTTTGCCAACACCACGGCCTTTCGGCATTATCGCCTGAACGTCACGAAATCGACGGACGACGGGGCGCTGGAACTTTACCAGATCGAGTGCTTCAGGGCTTCGCCTTGGGACGACAGGACAGGGCCGGACGCGAGCCGCGTGACCTCTGCTTCGACCTTCTTCGGCGGAAACGCGGCCATGCTGTTCGACAACCAGTTTGAACACAGTCAGAATCATCGCGCCGCGCTTTACGTCTCCAACAACGCCCCCTTCGAGGTGACCTATGATTTCGGCGCGCCCGTGTGCGTGAACCGCTATCGCCTGCATTACGGCAGCCTGTCTGGCAATGCCGAACGTGCGCCGTACACATGGACGCTGGCAGGCTCGAACGACGACAAGGCGACTTGGACGGTCGTGGACACGCACACGGCGGACGGCGACTGGGCCTTCCCCGACGTGCGCACGTTCGACTGCTCGAAGCCGGGCGCCTATCGCCATTACCGGCTTGAAGTGACGGCGCCTGTTTGGGGGAACATCATGGAGCTCTACCAGATCGAGTACTTCGCCGGTCCGCTGATTACGTCGTTCCCTGCCGACGGAACGCCGGTGACGGACTTGACCACGAATGACGCGACGCGCGCGAGCTCCTCGGATCTTTATGACGGCACGGCGGCCACGCTGTTCGACAACCGGTTTTCCTATGACCAGAAGACCCATCGCATCTGCGCGAACAAGTTCCCGGCCTCGTTTGCCTATGACTTCGGCGAGCCGACGCGGATCAACGGCTACACGATTCACTTCAACGGGCTTTACGAACACCGGGCGCCGAAGTCGTGGACGTTCGAGGGGACGGACGACCCGACCGGCAGCTGGAAGACGCTGGATCGCCGCGCCGACGTCACCGGCTGGACAAAAGGCGCGGCGCGCTCCTTTGCCTTCGTCAACGAGAAGAAGTACAGGCACTATCGGCTCTCTGTCACGGCGTCCAACGGAGAGGGTGTCTTGGAGCTCTACCAGCTTGAGTTCGGCGCGGCGCGCGGCCGGCTGCACGTCAATGTCGGCTCGGGCGTGACGCAGACCAACCGGAGCGTCGTGCTGAGCGGCGCGCTGGATCTCGTCAAGGAAGGGGCCGGCACCTGGGTGGCCGCCGTGCCGCAGCAGGGACTCATGGGAGACGTCCGTGTCGCGGAAGGCACCTTGCGGGCGGGACTGTCCGGCGACGAGGCCGTCCTGGGACGTCCGGGATTCTGCACGGTGGCGGTTGCCGCGAAGGGCGTCTTCGACATCGATTCGTTCGGTGGCTGGCGAGACTATCCCGTCCGCCTGGACGGCGGCACGCTGGCCTGCTCGATGCCGGTCGAGTCCGCGCAGACCGAGACGTTCGAGTCGATTGCGCTGACGGCGGACTCGTCCCTGTCCGTTCGCGGGCCGCTGACGCTGGGCAGCACTGAGGGAACTGGGGCGATCGACCTTGGCGGACATCGCCTGACCGTTGATCTTGTCGATGGTGGCCTGCTGAACCTTTCCCTGGCGGAGATCCGAAACGGGAAGATGGCCTTTACCGTCGACGGCGCGCAGGCGGCGAACGGCGTGAAGGTGGCCTCCTGGACGACGGCGCCCGCGTTGACGAAGGCGCGCTACGTTCATGCCAAGTCCGCCGAGGACGGTCTCTATGCGCTCGTTCCCGGCCTGCTGTGGGTGCTTCGGTAAGTTTCCAGACGGTTGTTGAAAGGATGAACATGACACGTGCATTCTCCCTTGTTTCAGCCCTGCTGTCGCTGGCGGTCGGCGCAACCTTGCCGGCGCGGGCGGACTCGCCCCTGAACCGCCAGGTCCAGCCCGCGCTGAAGGACGTGCGCCTCGAAGGTCCGCTGGCGGCGAAGACGGACCGTCTGCTGGCGCGGCGCGTGACGGACGACTTCATGCGGCAGACCATCTTCGACGAGGCGCTGCGCGCCTTTGTCGCGCGCGATGACGACCAGCGTCCGTGGGACGGCATGTGGCGCGGCGAGTTCTGGGGGAAGACGATGCTGTCCGCCGCGCGCGTCGCCGAATACCTGGACGATCCGAAGCTGAAGGCCGCGCTTGTGGCCGAAGGGCACCGCCTGATGGCGACGGCGGATGCCGACGGCTACATCGGCAGCTACGCGGTCGCGACCAACTGCACGATCAGCGACGCCCAGATGATGGCGCACGAGAACAACTGCACGAACTGGAACCTCTGGAACCGCAAGTACGTGATCTGGGGGCTGCTGGCGGCCTACAAGGCGACGGGGGACAGACCTCTGCTGGATGCGGCCGTCGCACAGGCGCGGCACTTCATCGGGCTGGTGCGCCGCCTGGGCGTTCCCCTCGCCGACACGGGGCATCCGGGGCTGTGCGGCATGCCGACGATGAGCGTCCTGAAGCCGATGCTGCTCCTTTACGAGGAGACGCGGGAGCCGCTTTTCCTTTCATTTGCGAACGAGATCGTGGCGGACTGGGACCGTGCGGACGGGCGGGCGCCGAACTTCTTCCGGAACGCGGCGTCCGGGCGTCCGCTGTACGCCTGGTATCCTCAGCCGGAGATATGGGCCAAGACCTATGAGATGCTCAGCTGCGTCGACGGCCTGATTGAGCACGCGCGCGTCACGGGCTCCCGCCGGTCGCTGGAGACGGCGAGGGCCGTGCGCGACAACCTCGCGCGGCACGAGGTGAATTCGATCGGCGGCCTCGGCATTTCGGACCGGCTGCTGGGGGCGGAGACGTTCCCGTTCGCCTCGACGGAGCTGTGCGACGTGATCCACTGGATCCGGCTCAACCTCGACCTCTTCCTGGAGACGGGCGACGACACGTACATGGACAGCATCGAGTTCAGCTACTTCAACGCCTTTCTGGCCGGCATCTACCGAAGCGGAAACTGGGCGCCGCTCGTTGTGCGTGACGCCGGGCGGCACCGCAACGGCTGGGGCGGACAGTGCGCCTATGCCTATCACCACTGCTGCCTCGACAATGCGCCGCGCACGGTCATGGACATCGCCTCGGCCGTCGTCACGCAGGAGGCCTCGGGGCGCTACCGCGTGAACCTCTACCAAGATGCGACCGTGTCGCTCAACGGAACGCGGTTCGTCATTCGCGGGGACTATCCGGCGCAGGGCCGCGTGACGGTTCGCGTGGACGGCCCGGCCGAGGTCGCGTTTCGCAAGCCCGGCTGGTGCCCGAAGCTGGATGTCGTCCGCACGGACGAGGGGACGGGCGCAGTCTACGAGCTGACGTTCGACATGAACGCCCGGCTCGTCAACCGGTCGCTCGCCGCGAGCGTCGACACGGCGACCGGGACCCTGGCGACGCGCACGTGGGGCGAGAACCGCTACATCTTCCACGTCGACGACGACCTGCGCGGCTTCATCCCGACCGAGCCGGCGGCAACCGTGTGCTTTGGCCCGCTGGTCTTGGCGAAGTCGGTTCGGCTGGGCGCCACCGAAGCGGAGCTGAGGCGTGCGGAGACGGTCAACGGCAAGGGCTACGGCGTGCGCCTGACGCCGATTCGGGCGGCGGACGTCTATGCGCCGTTTGCCGTCGAGCTGTTCAAGGAAGGGGCGCCGGCCGTGCGCACGAAGGCCTGCGCCTACGAGTCGGCGAGCGACGATCCCGTCTTTCGCGGCGGCTACATTTTCACGACGAGGTTCTGATGAAACGAGGTGCTGACATGATGACGAGATTTCCGATGGCCCTGCTGTTCGCCCTTGGCGGCGTCTGCGCGGGTGCGGCCGCGCCGGTCACGCCGTCCTACGCCGAGGCGGCGTTTCCCTCCGTCGCGCGCGCGGCGGTGACGACGAACCTGACGGTCGAGGCGATGCGCTGCCGCAGCCGCTCCTGTGCGCTGGACGACCGGATCGTGCGCGAGGTCGGCGCGCCGGCGGGCGAT
This sequence comes from Verrucomicrobia bacterium UBA1629, assembly GCA_002321305.1. Taxonomy (GTDB): domain Bacteria; phylum Verrucomicrobiota; class Kiritimatiellia; order RFP12; family UBA1067; genus UBA1067. The sequence continues at coordinate 12,219 of DCMF01000035.1, forward strand.
GACGTCGCCGCCGTGCGCATCGGCAAGCGACGGGAGGTGCGCGACCGCGCGCAGACGTTCGCCGAGGCGAACCTCCGGCGCGGCGGCGCCGACGGACTGGGATTCGCCGAGCAGGCGCTGGCCGACGTCGAGGAGATCAACCGGCTGCTGGAAGACGAGCTGCGCTTTCGGCGGACGGCGCCGTCCGAGGCCAACCGCCCCATCGTGCTGAACCTCCGGGACTACGGCGCGGTCGGCGACGGCCAGACGGACGACTCGGCGGCCTTTGCGCGCGCGAACGCGGCGTTGGGTCAGCTGGGTGGCGCTCCGACGGTCTTGCGCATCCCCGCCGGGACTTATCGCCTGGCGACGCCGCGCACGGCACGGCCGTTCACGACGACGGACGGCGAGTTCAACGAAGACCCGTGGGTGCGGACGGGCTACTGCCTGTTCGACGGCCTGCAGAACTGCCGCATCGAAGGCGACGGGCCGGAGAGGACGCGGCTGCTGTCCGGCTACCACGGGCAGCAGTTGGCTTTGGTGAACTGCGTCAACTGCACGGTGAAGGGCCTGGAGCTGGCGACCGAGCAGATCCCGTTCCTCGAGGGCGAAGTGCTGGCGTACGACCGCGAGACCTTCGCCTGCGACATCCGCCTCAAGCCGGGCACCCTGCGGCCGGACGACCCGAAGTGGCAGCCGGTCGGGTTCGAGAAGCAGTTTGGCCTTGAGTGCTTTGGCGTCGAGTTCGACAGGGCGGGCAGCCTCATCCGCACCGCCGCGTTGCTGTGCTGGCGGATGGGCGAGAACTACAGGGATCTCGGCGACGGCCGGTGGCGGCTGTTCCTCGACGGGAAGGTCGCGCGCAGCCACCTGGACGGCATCGTCGTCGGCGGCACGCTCGCGCTGCCGAACCGGACCAACGCCTACGGGGCTTTCGCGTTCCGCTTCTGCACGTTCTGCACGGCGGAGGACGTCTGGGTTCGCACGAGCCGCAGCTCGGCCTTCTGCACGCTGCGGTCACGCGGCAGCACGTTCGACCGCTGCCGGCTGTTCCCGCTGGACGGGCATGCGCTCTCGAGCAATGCGGACGGCTGCTTCTGCGATCCGGGCACGTTCGTGTACCGCTGCTCGTTCGACGCGATGTGCGACGACGGCCTCAACGTGCGGAGCCGCGCGCTGGTGACGGCGCCGGGGAATTCGCCGAGCGAAACCGTGCATCTGGACAGCAGCGTCAACCGCGGCGGCTCGCTTGTCGCCTTTGCGGATCCGAAGACGGGCCAGTATCTGGCGAATGCCGCGCTGGCCCAGACGGACGCGGCGGTCTTCCTCTCCAACGGCTGGCGCCGCGTCTCGCGTTTCGGCCGGGAGTTGCCGCCGGACGTCGTGCGGAACGCCTACCAGTACGAGCCGCGCCAGTTCGGCGTTGGCACCGTGATCAGCGGTTGCTCGTTCCGCAACGGACGGTGGTCCGGCAACGTCATCCAGTCGCCGCAGGTGCTGATCGAGGACTGCACGTACGAGGGCATCCGGAACGAGTGCGTCCGCCTGGGGGCGCTGGGGAACTGGCGCGAAGGGCCGCCGCCGTATGCGGTGCGGATTCACAACTGCCGGTTCGCCGCGTCGGGCACGGGCGTCGGCTCGTGGATCGAGATGTTTTCGCTGGAGGACGGCACGAAGTCGGCTGTCACGGTCGCGCCCGTGCGCGGCGTGGACATCGAGGGCAACGCCTTCGAGCGCCTGGCGGTCGCGCCCGTCTCGCTGAAGAACGCGACGGACGTCCGCCTGGTCGGCAACCGCGTCGACGGGGCGGCGCTGTCGCCGGAGAGGGATGTCGTCCGCCAGACGTCCGAACGGGTGTCGGTCGTGCCGGCGGAGCGTCTGCCGGCCTTCGGCTTCCGCGCGTTCCTGCTCGACGAGGCGCGGCACTTCTTCGGGAAGGAGAAGGTGAAGCAGTACCTCGACGTGATGCAGCGCCACCACTACAACTACTTCCACTGGCACCTGACCGACGACCAGGGCTGGCGGATTGACGTGTCGGGCTTCCCGGAGCTGGTGCGCAAGGGCGCGTGGCGTCCCGCGTCGCCGCTGCGGGGACAGGACACGAAGACGGACGGCCGCCCGTATGGCCCGTACTTCTATTCGGAGGCGGACATCCGGGAGATCGTGGACTATGCGAAGGCGCGCGGCATCGAGGTCATCCCCGAGATCGACATGCCGGGGCACGTCGGCGCGCTGCTGGCTTCGCACCCGGAGCTGGCCTGTGCGCCGGACGCACAGCCGGGGACGCCGCGTGTCCGGTGGGGCGTCTCGCCTGAAGTGCTGTGCGTGGGGAATGAGGCCGTCTACGATTACCTTGACCGCCTGATCGCCGCCGTCGCCCGGCTCTTCCCGTGCGACTACTTCCACATCGGCGGCGACGAGTGCCCTCGGACGCGCTGGGAGGCGTGTGACAGGTGCCGAGGCTTGATGGCGCGGGAGGGCATGAGCCAGCCGGCGGAGCTGCAGGCTTATTTCGTCCGCCGTGTCGCGGCGATGGTGGCCCGCCACGGCAAGAAGGTGATCGGCTGGGACGAGATTCTGGAGGCGGGCGAGCTGCCGAAGGGGACCATTGTGCAGAACTGGCGTTCGGCGTCGAACGGCGTGAGCGGCGCGGACATCGTGCGCAAGGCGGCGGAGAAGGGCTGTCGCGTGATCATGTCGCCGCTGAACACGGCCTACTTCACTCAGCCGACGGGCGAGATCGACTGCGATCCGTGGCTCTACCGCGAGTGGCCGACGAAGCTGAAGCTGACGCTGCCCTCGGCGCGCGTGGCCCGGTTCTCGCCGTTCGACGGGATCCCGCCCGAACTCCACGACCGCATCATCGGCGGCGAGTGCTGCGCCTGGTCCGAGGAGATCGACGCGGGCGAGGAGCTTGACTACAAGATCCGCCAGCGCCTTGAGCTGTTCGGCGACGCGCTGTACTACGGTGTCGAGACGACCGATTGAGACGCCCGCGTCAGGCGTCAGCGGCGCCAGGCGTGTGCGGTCGCTTGAGGCTGCGGCGGTAGTCGCGCATCGTGAGGCCGTAGGTCTTGAGGAAGAGGCGCTTGGCGTAGTCGGCGTTGGGGAAACCGCAGGCGGCGGTGATTGCGCCGATCTTGAGCTTCGTCGTCCGCAGCTTGACGCGCACGGCCTTCAGCCGGGCGCGCGCGAGGGCGTCGGAGAGCGGCGGGCAGCCGAACTCCCTGAACCGCTGGCTGACGAGGGCCTGCGAGACGCCGACGCCGCGCTCGCGCAGGCGTTCGAGCGCACGGACGTCTACGTCATCCTCGGCTGTCAGGGGCGCGACACGGACGAGATGGTCGCGCTCGCGACGGAGGTCGAGCGGCTCGCGGCGGCGTATCCGGCGGCGAAGCTCGCGATCGCGTGCCGTCCGCCGCACGACGCGCGTTTGCAGGACGACCTCGAACGCTACTACCGGCGGCTGGCCGGGATCGCGCGGCGGCCCGTCATCGTCCAGACCTACTGCTCGGACAAGGTGCCGATTCCGTCGAGCGAGCTGCTGATCCGGCTCGCGCGCACGTATCCGTCGGTCTACGGCTGGATCAAGGAGGAGACGGGCGGTGCGGACGCGAACGCGCGGATGCGTGCGGAGTGCCGCGCGTCGGAGGTGAAGACCGTCTTCAGCGCGTGGGGCAGCTACGGCTGGCTCGACCAGCACCGCCGCTTCGGCACGCGCGGCGTCATCTCGGAGCGCGCCGCCTACGCCGACTTCCTGATGGCCGTCTGGTTGGCCCTGGAGGCCGGGGACGCGGCGCGTGCGGACGATCTCTTCGCGAAGTACCTGCTGATGATGAACCTGAAGGAGACGATTCCCGGCGGACATCTGCGCGGGTTCAATCTCTATGTGCTGAAGAGGCGCGGCATTTTCAGGAACTACGTCTCGCGCGACTACATGACGCCGGGCGACACGTCAGGGCAGTGGAAGCTGGAGATGCGCGTCTTCACGCCCGACGAGATCGCCGCGATCGACGACCGCCTTTCGCGCCTTGCGCTGTAAGGCGCGGTCTGCGGTTAGCCGTCCCCGCGCTTGACCTTTAGAGTCTGGGCTTGGTTCGGAACTGACCTGTTCCGAACGGAGCAGTTCTGAAGCGAGCGTAGACGAACGCCTCGCAACGGGCAGCAGTCCGCAGCGAGCTGTTCGTTCACGCTTACTGTCCCCCAGTGAGAGGATTCGTTTTCATGCTGAAGTCTGTCCTTGCGTTCGGCGGAGCCTGTCCCCAATTTAGGGGCGTGAAATTGTTCGAAAACAGAGCGTTTTGCGCGTATATACGTAAAATGAGAAGTTGATGCGGAAAATTCTGAAAGGTGTTTGCCTCTGCTTGGCGGTGTGGAAATCGTAGAGAGAAGCGGGCTATTTGTTTCAAGGGTGTATGACAAGAAAGTG
>DCMF01000088.1:0-401 GCA_002321305.1 Verrucomicrobia bacterium UBA1629
CAACCGCGTTGACCAGTGGCAGTCGCTCGGCGCGGAGGCCCGCTTCGAGGAGATGGACCGCGAGCTCGCCGCCGCCGAGGACATCGGCTTCAACGCGATGCGCGTCGCCGTCGAGCTGCAGGGCTTCGGCGTCTGGCTCGCCGAGCATGACGCCTTCATGGCGAACTTCGAGCGCGCCCTCTCGATCCTCGACCGGCACAAGATGCGCGCGATCGTCATCCTCGGCAACGACTGCATGCGCCCGAAGCGGATCTGGCAGCTGCCGAAGCCCGGACCCCAGCCCTGCGACCTCGGCTACCACGGCGGGCGCAAGATGTCCCAGCACGGCAGCTTCCCCGGCGAGATGGGCCACTCGCCCGTGGATGATCCCGAACTCAAGCCGAAGTTCTACGCGATGTGCG
>DCMF01000088.1:526-1532 GCA_002321305.1 Verrucomicrobia bacterium UBA1629
CCTCTGGAACGAGCCGGGCAACGCCTACCGCGAGAAGGCGAGCGTCGAGCCGCTGCGCGAGATGTTCGAGCTGGCGTGGCGGATCGATCCCGTCCAGCCGCTCGCGGCCGACCTCTGGAAGGGCGACTACGGCACGTCGCCGAAGGAGAACCCCGCGCAGTTCCTCGCCGGCGAGCTCTCGGACATCGTCTCCTACCACTGCTACGAGAACTTCGAGAAGCACGTGCGCCTCATCGCCAAGCTGAAGCGGCACTTCGGGCGTCCGATGGTGAACACCGAGTGGCTCGCGCGGACGTTCCACTGCGACGTCTTCGACAACTATCCGCTGTTCTACCTGGAGAGGATCGGCACGCTCAACTGGGGTCTCGTCAACGGGCGCTACCAGACGCACGAGCCGTGGGAGGCGACGTGGCGGCGAATCGAGCGCGACCCGAAGCTGGCGGAGACGATTGACGTGACCAAGTGGTTTCACGACCTGCTGCGTCCGTCGCTGCGCCCCTACGACCCGAAGGAGATCGCCCTCATCCGCCGCTTCAACAAACAGGCCGACGCGGACTTCGCGGAGGCCCACGCCAAAACACCCCAAAAGGAGTAAACGAAAGGAGAACCGAACATGAGATCACAGCTGCTGTCATTGACGGCGGGCCTCGCCGCCGCCGTCCTGGCCGACGAGGTGCCGTGGAAATGGGACACGTCCAAGCGCACGGAGCCCGTGCCGTCGTCGGCGGTCTCGTCCGCCGTGGCGTCGCTTGCGGCGCGCAACGTCGTCGCCGCCGAATCCGCCGCGTCGTCCGGGCTGGACGCGTGGAGCTACTCGTCCGCGCTTCTGAGCGGACAGAACGTCGACGCCTCGCCGCGCGGGGCCGTCATCCTGATCCGCTGAAATCATCGGAGTTAATCATTGGAACACACACACCAGACACACACACAAGAAGGAGAACAAAAGATGAACACGAAGAAGAGAAAAGTTGCCGTTTTTGCCGTTTCAGCCGCCATTTTGACGGCC
>DCMF01000088.1:1561-9436 GCA_002321305.1 Verrucomicrobia bacterium UBA1629
GGGGGGGGGGGGGGGGGTAGCCCTTGCCGCCGGCCCGACGATCAGGGAGGGTAGCGTGACGTTCGCGCAGGACGCGACGTCGAAGCGCGTGACGATCGGCTACGAGCTGGAGGGCGCGCCCGCCATTGTGACGGTCGACATCCTTACGAACGGCGTGTCGATCGGCGCGGAACACCTGACCTATATGTCGGGCGACGTCAACCGCCGCGTCGAGGCCGGGACGCGCACCGTCACGTGGGCGCCGTGCAAGGCGTGGCGCGGCAACGTCGTCAACGACGGCTCCGTGACGGCGAAGGTGTCCGCGTGGGCGCTGAACGAGCCGCCACCCTACATGGTCGTCGACCTCGCGGTGAAGGGCAAGAACGCCGTCCGCTACTTCGCGAGCGCGGAGGAGCTGCCCTACGGCGGCGTGACGGCCGATGCCTACAAGACGGATCTCCTCGTCTTGCGCAAGTGCCCGGCGGAGAACGTGACCTGGCGCATGGGCGCGTCGGAGAAGGAGGTCGGGCGCGTTGGCCTGCGCGAGACGGCGCATCTCGTCACGCTGACGAACGACTTCTACATCGGCGTCTACCCCGTCACGCAGAAGCAGTATTTCAACCTGATGGGCACGTGGCCGAGCTTCTACACGGCGAGCCGTGAGATGCGTCCGCTCCAGAGCATGAGCTACGAGACGATCCGCGGCAAGGCTGCCGACGGCTACGACTGGCCGAAGGACGGGTACGCCGTCTCGACGGATACTTTCCTCGGCAAGCTGCGTACGCACACGGACGGGATCTGCTTCGACCTGCCGCTGGATGCGCAGTGGGAGTTCGCCTGCCGCGCGGGCTGTGGGGCGGGGCTTTATGACGGCTCGGAGATTCAGGGCAACGCGGTTGTTGCGAACCTGGAACGCCTTGGGCGTTGCAAGTATTCGGGTGGACGCCAAGAAAGTGACATCGCCTATCCGGCGGACACGGATCCGGCTGTCGGCGGCACGGCGATTGTCGGCTGCTACGAGCCGAACGCCTACGGCCTCTACGATATGCTCGGCAACGTCTGGGAGGCGACGCGCGACTGGTATCAGGAAGTCTTGGATGACAGTGTCGATCCGAATGTCGGGCCGCTTCAGAATGCGAACTCGTATCGCGTCTTTCGTGGCGGATCGATCACGGAGGAAGCGAACTGGTGCCGGTCGGCGTGTCGCGGGCCGAAGGACTCGACTTCAAAAAACCAGACTTCAGATAAGTACGACTTTGGCTTCCGCGTCGCGCTGACGGTGACGCCCGACGCCATCCCGTAAATAAGGTGATTCTGTTCGCGTGAACAAAACTCCGATTCGTATGGCTCTCACTACCGCTTCGCAGAATAAACTGCTGAAGGCAGATCAATTCCCTGCAAACGAGCTTCTATCGATTGGTTGGGGGCTGCCTTCGGCGAAGATGGCAGAAGCCGGCGGAGCGGTAGCGAGAGCCTCAATCATCGGAGTTAATTCTCGGATTGAGGAGAGGGAGGTATGATGATTGGATGCCTGTTGGCGGCGGCGATGACCGTCGGGGAGTTCGGCGCGTGGCGCCTGGAGTTCGAGGACGGCTCGCGCCTCGCCGCGAGCGCGTGGAAGGGGACGGTGTCCGAATCCGCGCAGGGCGGCGTGACGCGGCGCGACTGGCGCTCGCCCGACCTCGACGTGACGGTGACGGCCGAGCCGGCGGGCGACGGGCGTCGCGACTTCCGGCTCTCGCTCGTGAACCGGGGCGTGAAGGCGGTCTCGTCCTGCGAGTTCCCCGCGCGCCGCCGGTTCGCGCCAGATTCGGTGAAGCGGTTCGTCTATCCGGGGCGCGGCAACTACGGCCTCGGCATGGCGTTCAACGCGAAGTTCTTCCGACCGACAGGCGACAAGCGGCGGCCCTACCTCGCCTACCGCGTGCAGTATCCGACCCTGTTCGCGGACTTCGCCTACCTGGAGACCGTGGACGGCTCGACCGTCGCCGTCTACGGCCTCCAGCCGCGCACGGGGATCGAGCCGTGGGAGAACCGCACGCCGTTCAATCCCGGCGCGACGGGGGTCGGCGGCGACGCGAAGGGCGGCTGGTACGATCACGCCTTCGCGCTCTGGGCCAAGGTCGGCGGCACGTGGACGTCGCCGAAGGTGCGCATCGCCTCCGGCCTGACGCTGGAGGACGCGCTCGCGGACTACGCGGCGGCGAACGGCTTCCGCCGCACGCTGGCGGACAAGGTGAAGGACGCGGCGACGCTTGAAAAGCTCAAGCGCGCGCCGCTCGTGCTGGCAAGTGACGCGACCGCCGAGTCCTTGATGGCATTTCAGGAACGACTGCCGGTTCCAACGCTCATCCACGTGTCCTCCTATGTGCACGGTGGGTTTGACAAGCAGTATCCCGACGTGCTGCCGCCGAACCACACGTTCGGCACGCAGGCGCGCTTTCGCGAGGTCGTGGACGCGCTGCGCGCGCGCGGGCACGTGTTCTGTCCCTACACGAACCCGACCTGGTGGGGCGACAAGCCGCGCGGGCCGACGTTTCGGAAGTGGGGCGACGGCGCGCTCGCGATCCTGCGCGACGGCACGCGCCGCCATGAGGCGTATGGCGCGGCAAACGAGCTTGAGGGCTGGGTGCAGACCTATTTTCATCCCGGCTCCCACGAGGGGAACCGGCGCACCGTGCGGCAGTTCGTCGAGGAGATCCCCGCCGACCTGCTGTTCGAGGACCAGACCGGCGGACGCGACTGGATCTGGGACTTCAATCCGGCGTCGCCGAGTCCGACGGCCCACAGCGAGGGCATGCTCTCGATGGTGCAGGAGCATTCCCGCAGCCTGCCGATCGCGGCGGAGGACGGCTGGGACCACCTCGCGGAATACAACACGGCGCTGATGGGCTGCACGTGGCGGCTCGTGCCGATGACGCCCGACCAGATGGCGCTGCCGCTGTTCAAGGAGGATTTCCCGGCGGACACGTGGACGATCGAGCCGGTCTCGCTGCGGCTCTTCCACGACAAGTGCCTCTTCTACATGCACAACCTCGGCCTGTCCGTGCGCCATCCGCGCGAGGCCGTCTGGATGCTGGCCCTGGGCTTCCAGATGTCATTGCGGATGTCGTTGCCGCAGTATGAGAACACAGGGTATCTGCGGGACTGGTATGACTACGTCCACCTGCTCCAGAAAGAGGTCGTCTCGCGTCTCGCGGGCGAGCCGCTGGTCGCGTTCCGGCATGACCGGGGGCCGCTGATCGCGTCCGGCAAGCCGCTTGCGCGGCTGGAGGACGATGGCGTCATCGAGGCGACCTACGGGAAGGCGACCGTCAAGGCGAACCTCGGCGACGTGCCGCGCACGGTCGGCGGCAGGCGTCTCGCGCCCTACGGCTTCTTCGTCGAGGCGCCGGGGCTGACGGCGGCGTGGCTGGAGGGCGAAGACCCGTTCGTCGAGACGAAGGACGGCAAGTGGGTCTACGCGAAGATTTTGCCAAATGACGAGATGCCGATGAACTTGTCGACGGTCGCGCCATGCCAAAGCGCCGGACTTGACATGCAGGTTGGCGTTGTTGACCTGGGCTTAGGTGTGCCGCAGGGCCGGACGCAGATTCGTCCGGCGGAGTGGATGCAGGTCCTTGCGCCGTTCGCGGCGACGACGGGCGTCCGAGTGGTGCGGCTGGCGTCTGCGGAGGCCGTGAAGGAAGCCCTCGCGGCAGGGCCGAAGAAATGGCTCGCCGTCGTGAACCCGTATGGCGAGAACTTCCCGTGCGTCGGCGCAGGACGCGGAATGGAGATGATCGAGGCCGTCCGTGCCTACGTCCGCGCGGGCGGACACTGGTTCGAGACGGCGGGCGCGCCGTTCAACTGCGCGATCTTCAGGGACGCGAACGGAAAATGGCAGCAGGAGCGGATGCGCGGGCGGCAGCTGGACGCGCTGCAGATCAGCATCGCGCCGTTTGGCGGTGATCTGCCCGGCAAGCCGATGCGGCTGGAGGCGGCGCCGGGCGCGGAGTGGCTGCCGCCGTCCGTCTTGGATCTGCTGAAGACGCGGACGGCGACCGTGGCGCGCGGCGTCGCCGGGACGGAGGGCAATCCGCTCGACCCTGTCCTCGTGACGAAGAAGGGGTTCTGCTGGTTCGGCGGCGTGCGCCTTGGCGGCGTCGGCGCGCTCTGGCGCCTCGGCGGCGTCCTGCCCGACGCGCCGCTGGCGACGGCAGCCGTTGCCGCGACATTGGAGCGCATTTGGCGCGTTCCGCCAAGTCCCATCCCGTCTGCGTTTGTGCGACGCGTGCGGCGCGTACGGTGACGGAGGTCTTGCCTGCCATCTGCTTAAGGAGTCAAGGAGTGGAAGCATGAGAAGAATGGTTGTCGTCGGCGTTGCGGCGTTGACCGCCGGGGGACTTTTCGCCGAACATGAGAAGACGATCGAGATGATGGACATCTCGGACGTCACGTGCGGCTGGCGGTCTGTGCGCGTGAATCGTTCGATTTCGGGTGGCGCCCTGACCGTACGCGGTCAGAGGTGTTGGTTGGGGCTTGGTACGCATGCTCCGTCCCGTGTCGTGGTTCCGTTGGGCGAGGGAGCGCTTCGCGTCGAGACGGACGTGGGCGTTGACGATGCGCCGAAAGGCGGCAGCGTCATCTTCCGGATCTGGGCGGACGACAGGCTCATGGCCGAGACGCCGCTCATGAAGGGGGGCGATGACATCCGCAGCCTGAAGGTCGATCTTCGCGACGCGAAAACGTGCACGCTTGAAGTGCTGGACGGCGGTGACGGCCGGAAAGGCGACCATGCCGACTGGATCAAGACGCGCTTCTACTACGAGGACGGCAAGTATCCGCCGACAGACGTGCGCGCCCATTCGCGTCAACTTGGCATCTTGACGCCGCCGCCGGGGCCCAAGCCGCGCATAAACGGCGCGCGCGTTTATGGCGTACGCCCAGGCCATCCCGTTCTCTGGCGTCTTCCCGTGACAGGCGAGCGACCGATGGAACTTGAGGCGAAAGGCCTTCCCGAAGGGCTCGCGTTTGATGCGGCGACGCAAGTCCTCTCGGGATCCGTGACGCGCGCGGGCGATTACCCGATCACGTTCGTGGCGATGAATGCCAAGGGTCGGGACGAGTCCGTCCTGACCGTCAAGGTTGGCGATCGGATCTCGCTGACGCCGGCGATGGGCTGGAACAGCTGGAACTGCTTCTCGTCCGACGTCTCGGACGAGAAGGTGCGGGCGGCCGCCGAAGCGATGCTGTCGTCGGGACTCGCAGACCATGGGTGGAGCTATGTCAACATCGACGACTACTGGACGAACAAGCCGGAGTCGGATGATGCGACGCTTCAGGGGCCGGCGCGCGATGCGAACGGCGACATCGTCTGCAACGGGCGCTTTCCCGACATGAAGGGCCTTGTCGACGACATTCACGCGAAGGGTCTCAAGGTCGGCATCTACAGCTCGCCAGGAACGCTAACCTGCGGGCGATGCGTCGGCAGCTATGGGCACGAGGCGCAGGACGCGAAGCGGTATGCGGACTGGGGGTTCGACTACCTGAAGTACGACTGGTGCTGGTACAGCGAGAAGGCATTCGGCGAGGGCCAGTGGCGCTGGATTCATCCGTATTGGATCATGGGCCGGGCCCTGCGTCAGCAAAGTCGTGACATCCTCTTCTCGCTGTGCGAATACGGCTGCGAGAACGTGTCCGCCTGGGGGAATCTCGTGCATGGTCAAAGCTGGCGCACGACCGGCGATGTCTTTGACACGTGGCCGTCGATCAGCATGGCGATTGAGAAGCAACGACGACTTTTCCCCTATTCGGGGCCAGGCGCATGGAACGATCCCGACATGCTGTGTGTCGGCAAGATGGCATGGAACGGCTTTCAGGGGTCGCGTCTTGCGCCGAACGAGCAGTACACGCACCTCTCGCTTTGGGCGCTTGTCGCGTCGCCGCTGATGATCGGCTGCGACATGACGAAGCTGGACGCCTTCACGTACGCGCTTCTGTCGAACGACGAGGTCATCGCTATTGACCAGGATCCCTTGGGCGCGGGGGCGGGTGTCGTGGATGCAGGCGATGACTGGGAGATTTGGGCGCGTCCGCTCGCGAACGGCTCCATCGCCGCAGGACTTTACAACAAGTCGCTCAGGGAACAGACGATTGTCTTTGACATGGAAAAGCTGGGACTTTTGTGCAAGTGGACTGTACGTGACGTGTGGCGACAGGCGGATGAAGGCGTCTTTCTGGGCACATATTCGCAGTCGGTGCCGGGCCATGCGACGCATCTTGTCATCTTCACGCCGCGACGCTGCGGCAAGCTGCGCGACGGGCTGCTGGACATTCGGGACAACGCCTGGGATCTTCTGGTGAAGCAGGATCAGGCGACGAAGAAAAACGACTAACGAAAGAAAAGGCCAAATGAAGAATTCGGAAATCAGGGCGTTTTGCGTCACCGTTGCCGCCGCCGCGTGCGCGGGGCTTTCGACGTGGGCGCGAGACCCGGTCGACTGGGTCAACACGGGGATTGGCAGCGTGAGCCACATGCTCGTGCCGACGTTCCGCACGGTGCAGCGTCCGAACGCGATGTTCCGCTTCAACGGCCCCGCCGGGTCGTTTGTCGAGGACCGGGTGCGCACCTGCCATCTTTTCGTCCCCGGACATCGCGACCCCGGCGTCTTCCCGTTCCATCCGAAGGGCGGGGACGCGGACGCGCCTTTCTGCGGGACCTGGGACCAGGAACACGCGACGCCGTACTCGTACGACGTCTATCTCGACGGCGAGGCGGTCAGGATGTCCGTCGCGCCGGGCGAGAAGGCCGGTCTCTTCGTCTTCGACTTCGAGCGGCCGGGGCCGCACGCGCTCGTCTTCTCGGCGAAGGACCGCGTTCGCGGCCGCGTGACGGTTCGCGGCTGCGAGCTGGACGGGCTGGACGTCTACGGCAACTACCGGGGCGACATCCGCGCCGACGTCTTCCTGCGCGGCTCGTTCGACGTCGAGCCGACGGGCGTCCGCACGGCGGGCGGGCGCACGGTCGTCAGCTTCCCGGAGAAGCCGTGCACCGTCCGCCTGCGCGTGGCGTTCTCCTACCTGTCACCTGGCCAGGCCGCGCGCAACCTTGCGGCCGAGATCCCGGACTTCGACTTCGCGCGCGTCGCCGGCGGGGCGCGCGAAGCCTGGAATCGGACGCTTGGGCAGGTCGCGGTCGAGGGCGGCACGGACAACGAGCGCACCGTCTTCTACACGGCGCTCTGGCGGACGTACGAGCGCATGGTGAACGTGACGGAGGAGGGCCGATACCGGGGCTTCGACGGGAAGGTCCACGACGCCGGCGGCTCGGACTACTACGTCGACGACTGGTCATGGGACACCTACCGCGCGGCGCATCCGCTGATGGCGATCCTGCGGCCAAAGGAGGAGGGCGACAAGATGCAGAGCTACGTGCGCATGGGCGAGCAGAACAGGGAGGGGTGGATGCCGGTCTTTCCCTGCATCGCCGGCGACCGCCACTCGATGGTGAACCGGCATCCCTCGGTGATGATGCTCGACGCCTGGCGGAAAGGCGTGCGCAACTTCGACGCGCGGCGGGCGTTCGAGATCATCGACCGCACCGAGGAGACGGAATCTCTCGTGCCGTGGTACCGTGGGCCGCTCACGGAGCTTGACGTCTTCTACAAGGCGCACGGCTACTACCCCGGCCTCCGGACGAACGAGACGGAGTGGGTCGAGGGCGTCGACCGGCGCTGGGAGCACCGGCAGTGCGTCTCCGTGACGCAGGGCGCGGCGCTGGACGCCTGGGCGATCGCGGAGTTCGGCCGCGAGCTCGGCATCGACGCCGCGCGCCTCGAGAAGTACGACGCGCGGGCGAAGGGGTATCGCGCGCTCTGGAACCCGAAGACGCAGTTCTTCCACCCGAAGGACGCG
>DCMF01000121.1 GCA_002321305.1 Verrucomicrobia bacterium UBA1629
GCTTCGAGCCGCGGAACTACGATGCGGGCAACGTGAACGTCACGCGGCTCAAGGGCAAGGCCGACGTCTGCGCGTGGTACACGGGAACGCCCTCCAACGCGGCGGTTGTCGTGACGTCCGCGTCCGTCCCCGTCGCCCCCTGAAGGGAAGCGCGCCGTCGCGGATCACGCGGTGGCCGGTAGGGACGGCGCCCCGCCGACGACGCTGCTGTCGGAAGGGGGCGTCCATCCGGCTCCCGAAGGGCGTCAGTCCATCGCCGCGAAATCACAAATAGGGCAGTCTGATCTGTGCTGTTCGGCCGCGACCACAATGCTATCCCGACTGTGCGGCCTGTCCGCTGATCCGTCCGCAAGATTTGGTATAATTACGCGCATGAACGGAATCGAACGGTTGCATGAGATCATGACGCGGCTTCGGGATCCCGAAAAGGGCTGCCCGTGGGATCGCGTCCAGACGCTGGAAACCCTCAAGCCCTGTGTGCTGGAGGAGACCTACGAACTGCTTGCGGCGATGGACAGGCCGGAGGACAAGGCGAACCACATCGAGGAGCTGGGCGACGTGCTGCTGCAGGTCATGTTCCAGTCGGTCATGGCCGAACAGGCGGGCGACTTCACCTTCGACGACGTGGCGAACGCGATTGCCGACAAGCTCGTCCACCGCCACCCGCACGTCTTCGGCGACGTCGTCGCGAACGATCCGGCGACCGTGCTGAAGAACTGGGAGCGCATCAAGCAGCAGGAGCACAAGAAGGAGGCGCGGCACTCGGCGCTCGACGGCGTGCCGCCGACGCTGCCGGCACTCCTCAAGGCGCGGCGGACGATGGAGAAGGCCAAGCGCATCGGCTACGAGGAAGACCTGAAGCCCGTCGTGATCGAGGGCGATCCGGGCGAGTTCCTGCTGCGCGTCGTGAAGTCGATTGCCGCGCAGGGCGTCGATTCGGAAGCTGCGCTCGAAAAGGCGACGGCGGCGTTCGCCGCGCGCTTCCGCGCATTCGAGTCCGAAAAGAAGTTGCGCGGCGACGGCTAAAGCGGCAGGGCCCTGCCGCTCGCGAGGGCGCGCACGACGAGCGACGCGCCGCTTGCGCAGTCGCCGACGCAGAAGACGTTCCGCTCCGGCGCGGAAATGAGCGCGGTGCGCGGCGTCTGGGAGAGCGCGAGCTGGCGGACGACCGGGTGGTCGGTCGGCACGCCCGTGAAGCCCATCGCGAGCAGCACGAGGTCGGCCTTGATGACTTCCTTCGCGTCCGCGCGCGGCGCGAACTTCAGCGGCTTGCCGTTCGCGGCGAACGTCCAGTCGACCGTCTCGACCTCGACGCCCGTCACGCGGCCGTCGCCGAGGAACTTCAGCGAGTTGAGGTTCCAGCGACGGTCGCAGCCTTCGAGATGGCTGGAGCTCGTGCGCAGCTCGTAGGGCCAGAGCGGCCACGGCGAGGAGGGGCTGCGCGTCGCCGGC
Source organism: Verrucomicrobia bacterium UBA1629 (assembly GCA_002321305.1). Lineage (GTDB taxonomy): Bacteria > Verrucomicrobiota > Kiritimatiellia > RFP12 > UBA1067 > UBA1067. The sequence goes on from DCMF01000121.1 coordinate 1,453, forward strand.
GGCTTCGGCATGATCTCGATCTGCGTCACGGACTTCGCGCCCTGGCGAATCGCCGTGCCGACGCAGTCGGAGCCCGTGTCGCCGCCGCCGATCACGAGAACGTCGAGCCCCTTGGCGTTGATGGGGTTTTCGGGGATCTCGCCCGTGAGCGCCCTGTTCTGTCCGCCGAGAAATTCGAGCGCGAGGTGGATGCCCGCCTTGTCGCGGCCGGGGATCTTCAGGTCGCGCGCGGCGGGCGTTCCGAGGGCGACGACGACCGCGTCGAACGTGCGCGCGAGGTAGTCGGCCGAGACATCGATGCCGACTTCCGTATCCGTCCGGAAGACGATGCCCTCGGCCTCGAGGATCTTGCGGCGGCGGTCGATGACGGCCTTGTCGAGCTTGAAGCAGGGGATGCCGTAGCGCAGGAGGCCGCCGATGTCATGGTTCTTCTCGAATACCGTGACCGCCCAGCCCCTGCGGCGCAGCGTGACGGCGGCGGAGAGCCCGGCCGGGCCCGCGCCGATGACGGCGGCCCGCTTGCCGTTCTCGGCTGTCGGCGGACGCGGCACGACCCAGCCGTTCGCGAACGCCGTCTCGATGATCAGCTTTTCGCTCTGGCGCACCATGACCGACTCCTCGTCGAGCTGGTGGACGCAGCACGACTCGCAGAGCGCGGGGCAGACGCGGGCCGTGAACTCCGGGAAGTCGCTGTTGACGGAAAGAAGCTCGTAGGCGCGCTTCAGGTCGCCGCGCGCGACGGCGCGGTTCTGGTCAGGGACGAGGTTGCTGAGCGGACACCCGTAGCCGTGGCAGAAGGGGACGCCGCAGGAAAGGCAACGCTCGACCTGCGGCTGCAGGTCGGCGACCGTGAGCGGACGCTCGACCTCCTTGAAGTCAGCGGTGCGTTCGTGAACGGGACGGTAATAGTCGTGAATGCGTTCCATGGTTTTCTCCAAGAGTCGGGAAACCGCTATGCAAAAATCATGCCAGTGATGCCGAGCGTGACGCTGTGCGATGATTTGTTCAAGCGATGTAATGTCTGGGCGGGGGACGGACAGGAACTGTAATCGACAAGATGCAGTTGAATCATGGGAGCTGCCCGATGCCGCCCTCATTTCCGAATAACGCGCACAGCCCCTGATGAGGCGCGACCAGAGCGCACCTCTGGGTCGACGAGCATCTTCAGGATCTCGGCGAAGCCCTTTGCGTCGCCGCAGCGGCGACAGTATCGACATTTTTTTTGCCTTGTCGATTGAAAAAGTAAGTG
>DCMF01000105.1 GCA_002321305.1 Verrucomicrobia bacterium UBA1629
ACCTACTGGCGCGAGCGATCCACGCTCAAGACGGCGGCGCGGACGGCGGCATGAGCAACTTCCACGGCCAATGTCACTTTCTTGTCATACACCCTGTTTCAATTTTATCGGGCTATTTGTTTCACTTGCGCGCTGAAATATGGTATAATACGCCTATCTGAAGTCAGACAAGCAACTGAAGTCAGACAAAAAGGAGTAAAGCAAATGAAGAAACTGGTCTGTTGGGGCAGCGTCCTTGCGACGTGTGCGTTGCCCGTCCTCGGCGCGTCGGACGTGTGGAGCGATGCGCTGATTCGTCTGGGCGAGGCGTTTCAGTGTCCGGACGGGGACAAACTGATCGATACGGGAGACGTGCTGGACGTGCTGCACGGCGGCGACCTGACGCACGCGAACCACAAGGCATTCGCGACGAAAGCCCGCAGCGACATTCCGGCGGGCTACCAAGACGACCTGTATGCGACGAACCTGCTCGTCAACTGCGTGACGGAGGGCGTCGAACGCAACCAGGACTGCCTCTACCTGAGCCAGTCGCTCAAGATCGACGAGACGGCGACGCCGTGGACGACGAACTTCTACAGCCAGTCCCTGAAGCTGCCGCTCAAGCTGTCGAGCGATACCTACTCGGCCGTCATCCGCTTCCGCCGCGACCTGTCGTGTCCGGGCGTGCAGTCGGTCTTCATCCATCTCGGCTACGATTCGACGGGGAACGGCGTGGGCCTGATGGGTCTGCTCAGCCCGGACGGCGTCATCACGCTCAAGGCCGGGGGCAGCACCGACGCGGCGGGCGAGAAGGTCTTGGGCGGCAAAGACTGGGTCGCCGATCCGACCGTCACGCCCAACAACGCCTACAGCCGCTATCACGACGGCACGTGGGCCGATTTCGGCATCGTCGTGAACGGACGCAAGGTGCGTTGCTACTGGTCGCCCGAAACGGGGCCGTGCCGGTGGTTCGACGCCGACTTCTCGGACGTCACGCTCGACAAGATGTACAACGACACGTCGTCCGGCAGCCTGCGCCTGGGCGGGCACAAGCTGATCGCCGGCTGCCCCCGGACGTGGGAGAGCCAGAAGAGCGTCGTCGCCGACAAGGGCGGCGCGTTCCGGGGCGCAGTCGCGCTGTTCGGCGTGTGGAACCGCTGCCTCTCGGACAGCGAGCTTGTCGCGGCGCTCGCGAACGGCGGCCCGGCCCTGTTCCGCGTCGGCGTGGAAGGACGCACGGCGGAGATGTGCGGCGGCGGCGCGGCGTCCGCGACGACGGTGACGGTCACGGCGGGCGACGCCAACCTGCGCGCGGCGTCCGCGCAGCTCGCGCCCGGCGGCGCGCTGGAGATCCCGTTCACGGTCGCGGCGCGCAACGCGGGGCTGGGGCAGCTTCTGCGCCTGCGCCTAGCGTCCGCCTCCGCCGCCGGCGAAGCGTCCTTCTACCTCGACGGCGAACAGCTTCTCGACAAGGGCGTCGGCGTCCAGCCTCGCGCGTGGCGTGACGTGTGGGTCAGCGGCGAATCGCTGAAGGCTGGCGCGCACACGGCGAAAATCGTCAACACCGGCGCGACCACGCTCGCGTGGGATGTCATCGAGCTGGCGGGTTCGTTCAACCATCAGCCGGGGCGGCTCAACGGCACGGAGAAGTACGTCCCCTACGACAGCGGGAATGGCAAGCGGCTTTATTTCGGCGAACAGGAAGGGCGCGCAATCTCCGATGCGTTCGCGGCGGACGGCGGCTGGTTCGACTTCCTGCATTCGCCGATGCCGGCCGGCGTGAACTGCGAGACGGTGCGTCCGTTCCGCCTGCACTGGACGCTCCCCGCGCGGATGAAGCGGCGGTATGCGTGGAACCTGCGGCTGGTGCTGGAGAACGCAAAGGCCGCCTGCACGGCGAAGTGGCGCGTCACGCTGAACGACGCGGTCGTGATGGAGCCGCGCGTGATCGACGAAAAGGAGACGATCGAGCTGCCGCTCGCGTCCGCCGCGCTGAACTGGGGCGGCGACAACGTGCTGCTGCTGACGACGGACGACAAGGGCGATACGGTGACGAGCGGCATCGTCATCCGCGAAGTCGGCCTCGTGATGGATCAGCCGAAATCGACGGGCGTCCTCGTGCTGCTGCGCTGAAGTTGAAAGGAATGAAATGCGTGGACTTCTGATACTCTCGGTTTTCGTCGCCGTCTGCGGTGGCGCGGCGGACGCGGCGGCTGATGCGCTTGCGCCCGTCTACGTCGAGTCGGCGTTTCCGGTCGCGACGCGCGCGGCGGAGGCTGCGCGTCTGCGGGACGCGCTCGTGCGCGAACGCAACCGGGCGCAGGGCGTGAACCGTCGGCTGGACGCGGCGTTCGGCGCGCTGCCGGCGGGAACGCTGGAGCGTGTCCGCGCCGAGAAGCGCCGCTTCCTGCGGGAGCGCGCCTTCGCCTTCGCCGAGACGGCGCTGGCGCGCGGTGACGCGACGGGGCTCGGATTCGCCGAGCAGTCGGTGGCGGACGCGGCGACGATCAACGGCATGCTGGAGGACGAGCTTGCCGACTGGGCCGTCGCGCCGCGTCCGGCGAACGACCCGATCGTCCTGAACGTGCGCGACTACGGCGCGAAGGGCGACGGGATGGCGGACGATGCGCCCGCGTTTGCGCGGGCCTGCTCGGCGGTGCGCGCGCTCGGCGGGCGGCCGAGCGTCCTGCGCGTGCCGGCGGGCACGTATCGCCTCGCGAGCGTCCAGCACGCGCAGCAGCGGTACGTCTGTACGCCGCGCGGACTCTACGACGACAATCCGTGGACGCTCAAGGCGTTCGGGCTCTTCGACAATCTCGCGAACTGCCTGATCGAAGGCGACGGGCCGACGAACACGTTCCTCCGCGCCGGCTTCCATGGCCAGCAGGTCGCGCTCGTCAACTGCCGCAACACGCGGTTCAGGGGCTTCGAGCTGTCGATGGAGCGCGTACCGTTCTTCGAAGGCGAGATCGAGGGCTGGGACGCGGCGTCGCAGACGTGCGTCGTCCGCCTCGACGCGGGCACGCTGCGGCCGGACGATCCGAGCTGGACGCCGACTGACGACGAGCGCGCGTTCGGCTACGAGAGCTTCGGCGCCGAATACGACAAGGACGGGCTGCTCATGCGTGACGCGGCGGTTCTGCGGTGGGACCGCAAGACCTTCACGGATCTCGGCGACGGGCGGTGGCGCATCCCGTTCGACGGGCGCGTCTACCCGTCGCACGTCCGCAACGTGAAGCCGGGCGGCAAGCTCGTGCTGCCGAACCGCACGAACGCCTACGGCGCGTTCGTGATGAAGTTCTGCACGGGCTGCACGGCCGAGGACGTGTGGGTGCGGACAAGCCGGTCGTCGGCGTTCTGGTCGCTGCGGTCGGATCGCGCGACGTTCTTCCGCTGCCGCGTCTTCCCGCTGCCGGGGCGGTCGCTGTCGAGCAACGCCGACGGCTGCTTCGTCGATCCGGGCGCGTTCGTCTGGCAGTGCCGCTTCGAGAACGTGTGCGACGACGGGCTGAACGCGAAGTCGTACGCGAGCTGGACGCTGCCGGGAAATTCGCCGGACGAAGTCGCGCGCGCCGACCTCGGCGCGAACAGGGGCGGCGAGGTCGCGGCGTTCTTCGATCCGTACACGGCGCAGTATCTCGCGAACCGGACGTTCGCGCACGACGACGCGCCGGTGCGGACGGCGAGCAACGGCTGGCGGCGCGTGTCGCGCTTCACGCGCGCGGTGGACGGCCTGCGCCTCGGCGACAGCTGGATCTTCGAGACGCGCCAGCGCGGCATCGGCACGTATGTCGGCGCGTGCGCGTTCCGGAACGTGCGGCTCGCCGGGTGCGTCATCCAGACGCCCTGCACGCTGGTCGAGGACGTGACGTTCGAGAACGTGCAGGACACGGGCGTCCGCCTCGGCGCGCTCGGCGACTTCCGCGAGGGTCCGCCGCCCTACGACGTGCTGGTGCGCAACGTCCGGATCGACGGGTGCAAGACGGGCGTCGCCGCATGGCTGCGGATGTGCGACCGCGCGAAGAAGAAGTGGTTTGACGTCGCCTGCGCGCCGATCCGGGGACTCGACTTCGTCGGCCTTTCCGTCGCGCACGCGACGCGCGCGGCCTACGACTTCCGCAACGCGGGCGACGTCCGGCTTGTGGACTGCACGTTGGACGGACGGGCCGTGGACGCGGCGGACGTGAAGACGGCGCGTGTCGAGAACCTGGAAATCGAAAACACGAAAGAGCAAGAATAGAAGGAACAAGACGAAATGAACAGACTGGGAACTTTGCTGCTGGCGGGCGTCTGCGCGGCGCAGGCCGTCGCCGAAGACGCGATGAAGACGCCGAACCTGAAGGACACGCGGCTGGAAGGGCCGCTCGCCGTGAAGGCCGACCGCCTCTTCCGCAACCGCATCGCGGATCCGCTGATGCGCGAGACGATCTTCGAGGAGGCGCGGCGCGCGTTCGTCCTGCGCGACGACGACGAGGACAACAACGGCGCAAAGGGCAACTGGCGCGGCGAGTTCTGGGGCAAGTCGATGCTCTGCGCCGCGCGCGTCGCCGACTACCTGGACGACGCCGCGCTGAAGGCGTGGATTCCCGGCGAGTGCGCACGCCTCGCCGCGACGGCCGATGCGGACGGCTACATCGGCAGCTACTCGTCCGCGACGAACTGCGTCCTCACGGGCGCGGACCTCGACCGGGACGAGTGCAACACGAACTGGAACCTCTGGGGGCGCAAGTACACGATCTGGGCGCTGCTGGAGGCGTGGCGCGTGACGGGCGACGAGACGGCGCGTGCGACCGCCGTCGCCCAGGCGCGGCATTTCATCGCGACCGTGGACAAGCTGGCGGGACGCGGCGTCGGGCTCGCGGACACGGGCTGCCACTGGCTGAACGGCATCCCGACGATGAGCGTCCTCAAGCCGATGCTGCTCCTCTACCGCGAGACGAAGGAGCCGGAGTTCCTTGCGTTCGCGAACCGCATCGTCGCGCAGTGGGATCGCGCGGCCGACCGTCCGCCGAACTTCCTGCGCAACGCCGGGAACGGGCGTCCCTATCATGAATGGTATGCGCGGCCAGACTTCTGGGCGAAGACCTACGAGTCGCTCAGCTGCCTGGACGGGCTCGTCGAGCATTACCGCGTCACAGGGTCGCGGCGTTCGCTGGACGCGGCGATCGCCGTGCGCGACGAGCTCGCGGCGCATGAGGGCAACCAGATCGGCGGTCTCGGCATCTGCGACAAGCTCATCGGCGCGGAGACGTTCACCTACGCCGCGACCGAGGTGTGCGACGTCATCCACTGGATCCGCCTCAACCTCGACCTCTTCCTGACGACGGGCGACAAGCGCTTCCTCGACGATGCGGAAACCTCCTATTTCAACGCCTTTCTCGCCGGCGTCGATCGGAGCGGCAGCTGGGGTCCGCTCTTCGTGCGCGACTTCGCGCGGCACACCGTCAGCAAGGGCCAGTGCGGCTACGCCTACCACCACTGCTGCATCGACAATGCGCCGCGCACGTTCCTCGACATGGCCTCGTGTGCCGTCACGCGCGACGCGGCGGGGACGTTCCACGTCAACTTCTTCCAGGACGCCACGGTCACGCTGGACGGCGTCGCGTTCGAGATCCGCGGCGACTGGCCGGCGCACGACACGGTGCGCGTGACGGTGGCGGGCGACGCGCGCGTCGCGTTCCGCCGTCCGGCGTGGTGCCGTGACCTCGCCGTCGCGGAGGCGCGCACGGACGGGAAGGCGGTCTACACGCTGACGTTCGACATGAACCCGCGTGTCGTGTCGCGGCAGACCGTGCCGAGTCCCGACACGCCGGACGGCTTCTTCCTGCGCAAGTGGGGCGTCTGGCGCTACACGTTCGCGAACGGCGAAGACCTGAAGGCGCACCTGCCGGCCGCGCCGTATGCGACCGTCATGTACGGGCCGCTCGTGCTGGCGAAGGCCGCGCGGCTCGGCGCGTCGCGCGCGGAGCTGCAGCGGACGGACACGGTGAACGGGCAGGGGTATTCGGCCAAGCTGACGCCGCTGGCGGAGAAGGGCGTGTATGCGCCGTTCGCGGTCGAGCTGTCCAGGCCGGGCGCGCCGACGATCCGCACGAAGGCGTGCGCCTACGAGTCGGCGGGCGACGACCCGACGGGCAACCGCTACTTCGCGTTCTCCATCCGCTTCTGATCCCATGCGAAAGATCAAGATCGGCATGTTCGGCCGGATCGTCCTGGCCATCCTCGGCGGCGTCGCGCTGGGCTTTGCGCTCGCGCATCTCGGCGGCTTCGGCGCGGCCGGCCTGCGCGTTCTCAAGACGTTCAACGTCCTCTTCGCGCAGGTCCTCAAGTTCATCGTGCCGCTCCTGATCCTCGGCCTTGTCACGCCGGCCATCGCGGACGCGGGCAAGGGCGCGGGACGGCTGCTCCTGACGGTGACGGCGCTTTCGTACCTCTCGACGTGCGCGGCGGCGCTCTTCGCGTATTTCGCGGCCGGACGCCTCCTGCCGCTCTACGTGTCGCAGGGTGCGGTCGCCGCGGCGGCGAAGGGGCTGGAGATCCTGCCGTATGTCGATCTCAAGATCCCGCCCGTGTGCGACGTGCTGACCGCGCTGGCGCTCGCGTTCATGGTCGGCGTCGGCGTGATCGTCACGGGCGCGGCGTCGCTGAAGCGGGGCTTCGAGGAGTTCGGCGAGGTCGTCAAGCTGACGATCCTGAAGGTGATCATCCCCGGCCTCCCGGTCTACATCCTGACGATGATCTGCGAGATGACGGCTTCCGGCAAGATCGGCGCGATGGCCGGGACGATGTTCAAGGTCATCGGCACGGGGTGGGCGCTGACGGTCGTCTTCCTCGTCATCCTCTACGCGGCCGCCGGGCTTGTCGCGCGGCGGAATCCGCTCGCCTGCCTCTGGGACATGTGCCCGGCCTACCTGACGGCGCTCTCCATCGCGTCCTCCTCGGCGGTGATCCCCGTGACGATCGAATGCTGCCGGAAGATGGGCGTCTCGAAGGACATGCGCAACTTCGTGGTGCCGCTCTGCGCGAACGTCCACATGGTCGGCAGCGCGATCAAGCTCGTCACGAGCGCGCTGGCGGTGATCCTCATCTTCGGGCTGGACGTCTCGCTCGCGCAGTTCGTCCATTTCGCGTTCATGTTCGCGATCGCCGCCGTCGCCGCGCCGGGCGTGATGTGCGGCGTGCTGATGGCGTCGCTCGGCTTCATCGAGTCCATTCTCGGCTTCACGCCGGAGCAGATCTCGATCGTGATGGCGTTCTACATGGCGCTCGACGGCTACGGCCCGGCGGCGAACGTGACGGGCGACGGCGCGATCGCCCTCGTGGCAGACCGCCTCTTCGGCCCGCCGCATTCCAGGGCTTCTGCTTGAGCGCGTGCGATCCAGTTCGTCAAGCGCGCCCAGAGGTCACAAGATGACGCCACCCCGATTCTCACTTTTTTAAAAAAGTGAGAATCGGGGAAGGCAAACGCGCTCGCCCCCGTCGACGAAGCCGTCCTGCGCCGGAAAGCCGAGGTGTTTTGCGGCAAATCCCCAGAAGCGTACACGGCTGGTCGGCTATCGCGGCCTCTCGCTGCGAGACATGTAGCGTCGCGTGTACGGCGGTGCGTGCGCTCGGCGGGGCGTCTACGCGCCGTTTGCGGTCGAGCTGTCCAAGCCGGGCGAGCCGCCGATCCGCATGAAGGCGTGTGCCAACGAGTCGGCGGGCGACGCCCCGACGGGCAACCGCTGCTTCGCGTTCTCCATCCGCTTCTGAACCCATGCAAAAGATCAGGAGCTGATGGCGTCTCTCGGCTTCATCGAGTCCATTCTCGGTTGACCCCATTGGCGCCGAAAAAACGGGATAAGGGTGTTGGGGCGGGCAGGAGCGAAAATTTGGTATAATGTGCGGCATGAAGCGAAAGGTATCCTATTGCGTGAAAGCGAGAGTGACGACGGCCCTTGCCGTGGTCTGTGCGGTCGGGTGCGCGGTCTCGGTGTCCAAAGCCTCGGCGGCGGACGAGATCCTTTCCTGGAAGGGAAGGTCCGTCGTCTTTCTTGGCGATTCGATTACGGACAAGAGCCATGTCGGCTGCAAGACGAACTACTGGGGCTTCCTTGCCGAACGCATGGGCTTCTCGGCTCACGTCTACGGCAAGAACGGCTGGCAGTCGGACGGGATTCCAAAACAGGTCGCATGGGCCTATGCCGACCTGGGCGAGGACGTGGATGCCGTCTTCATGCTGATCGGCACGAACGACTACAACGCGGGCGTGCCGTTGGGTGAAGCGTATGCGCATTCGGCGGAGGTCGTGAACAGGAACGGACAGCCGGTCGAGCTGAAGAAGCGCGAGCCGTCTTTCGACACGGCGACGTTCTGCGGACGCCTCAACGTCGCGCTGCGGACGATCAAGACGACGTTCCCCGAGGCGCAGGTCGTTGTGATGACGCCGCTCCATCGCGGCTTCGCCGAGTTTGGCCCCAGGAATGTCCAGCCGGACGAACGCTATGCGAACGTGCGGGGGCTTTTCATTGACGACTACGTGCGGTGCGTCCGCGAGGCGGCCGCGCTCTGGAGCTCGCCCGTCATCGACCTCTACGCCGAGGCGGGGCTGCTGCCGAACGAGCCGACCTACGCCGACTGTTTCGCGCGCGGCGGCAAGGGCGACTCGCTTCATCCCTCGACCGTCGGGCACGAACGCCTTGCGCGCGTCATCGCGGCGCGCCTTGCGGCGCTTCCGCCGACGTTCCGGTCGCGGTGACATCGCCTCGGCAGGGGGCGCGTGGTCGGGGTGAGGGGGCAGGCTTTTGGGCCTGTCTCCAGTTCTTTGGCTTTGAGCTGGAGAAGACGCGCTACGCGATGTTCTTGCCGCTGCGGGCGCGGTAGGCGCGCATGGACATCCCGGTCTTGCGCGTGAAGAGGTGCGAGAGGTAGTTCGCGTTGGGGAAGCCGCATTCGGCGGCGATCTTCGCACAGCTCCGACGGGTCGTCTTCAGGAGGCGCCGGACGACGGCCAGCCGCCGCGCGAGGATGCAGTCGTTGACCGACTCGCCGCGAATCTCGCGGAACCGCCGTTCGAGCAGGCGGCGCGAGACGCCGAGATCCGTGGCGACGTCGGTGACGCGCAGGTTCGCGTGGTCGTTGGCGTCGATGAACGCGAGCGCACGGCGGATGAGCGTGGCGGACGGCGGGCCGGGGCGGGTCGACTCGCGCTCGACGATGCCGCTGATGCGGCAGAACACCTCGCGCCGCGTCGCGCGCCGTCCCAGCCGGAAGAGCCGGTCGAGCTCTGCGGCCCCCAGATAGCCTTCGTGCACATGGTCGGGCCGGACGCTCGACAGCGCGGGCGCCACCGACGTGCAGAGCAGCTCGTCGTTGTCGACGCCGATCAGGGCGATCTGCTCGGGCAGGCGGAGGCCGGCGACGGCGCAGGCTTCGCAGACCTGCGTGGCGCGGAAGTCGTAGGCGGCCATCAGCGCGGCGGGCTTGGGCAGCTCGCGGAGCCAGTCGACCATCCGGGCCTGGTCTTCGGCGGGATGCTTCGAGCCGCCGTCGAACGTGCGGACGGCGCGTCCGCGCCGCTCAAGCGTCCGGCGGAACGCCCGCTCCCGCAGCGTCGACCAGGGTCGGCCGTCGATGTCCGGCACGAAGCCGAAGGCGTTGAAGTCGCCGAGCGAGGCGAGGTAGCGGGCCCCGGCCGCGCCGACCTCCTCGTTGTCGTTGCGGACGAAGGTGGCCTTCTGGCTGCGCCGCTCGAAGAGGTCGTTTCGGACGTCCACGAAGACGGTCGGCACGTCGGTCGCGGCGGCGATCATCCGGTTGGACCGCTCGTCCGACTCGCACGTCACGATGAGGCCGTCGACGCTCGCCTCCAGTTCGCCCGCGACGGTCGCGGCGAGCGATTCGCCCGGCAGCTGGATGAGGCGCAGCGCCCAGGGTCGGCCCGCGTTGACGAACTTGAAGATGCCCGCGAGGACTTCGCGCGCGGAGATCCCGGCGCTCATGTCGATGACGACAAAGACGTTCTTCTTGCTCATCTGGCGGTTTTCTTTCCTTGTGACCACGTATTATAACATAACCTTGGCGGTCGGGCTTTGCCGCGATTCACCTTGTCGATGAAAGCGCCGGATGTCAAATGAGGGGTCATGGCAGGGCCTCCGCATGAACAGGAGAACCGATCACTGGGGGACAGTGGACGGTTTTGCGGATTGTCTCGGCGGCTTCGCCGCAGACCACGAAACCGCCGGCGCGTCATCGGCGTTCCGCCGATTGACCGTGGCGAGACGCCGCCGCGTCGCAAGCCCGACGGCTTGCCGCGTCGCCGTCCCGCCCCAGTCACCCCTCCGGGGCCTGACGCGCCGACGGGCACGAACGCCGCGCGTGGCGCGGACACGAAAGCGCGGCAGGCCTCACGCATCGAGGCACGAAAAGGCTCCGCGCATCCACTCGAAGCCCTGATTTGGCCACGTCGCAACGGCTCGCGCAGAGGCAGCGAGATTCATTGCGGCTCTGCGCGAAGCGTGACACGCGGGCCAACGAAGCTTCGAGACGGTCGCGCAAGCCTTTTCGTGCCTCGACGGACGGGCGGGCTGTTTCGTGTTCGCGCGACAGCGCTCGTGTTCGAGACCGACTGTCCCCCAGTGATCGGTTCTCCTGTTCATGCGGAGGCCCTGGCCCCGCCTGCTTTCTTGCGCACCTCAGGAAACGGGAACCTGCGTTCGCGGGGAAAGGGGCGTGGCGCGGGAGGACGACGCGGTGCCGCGTCACCGGTCGCGGCCAAGCGAGCAGAGGCAGGGGATGAAGTAGAGCGAGACGAGCGACGAGACGAGGATGCCGCCCACCGAGCCGATGCCGATGGACTGGCGCAGCTCCGCGCCGAAGCCGCCCGAAAACGCCATCGGCAGCATGCCGAAGAGCGCCGCCGCGCAGCTCATCAGGATCGGCCGGAACCGCGTCGCCGCCGCCCGCCGCACCGCCTCGCGGTTCGGCACGCCCGCCTTCAGGAGGTTCGACCGCTCGTCCATCAGCAGGATCGCCGCGTTCACGACGACGCCGACGAGCATGATGCCCGCGAGGAGCCCGAAGATCGAGAGCGTCGTGCCCGTCAGCCGGATCGCCGCGAACAGGCCGAGGTACGAGAACGGGATCGTGAAGAGGATGACGAACGGCTGCAGCCACGACTCCAGCACCGCCGCGAGCAGCAGGTACGTGAGCGCGATGGCGATCACGGTGACGGACTTGAACTCCTCCACCGTCTCGCCCATCAGCTCGGCGGTGCCGCCGAGCTTCGTGTCCATGCCGGGGCCGAGCTTCGCCGCGGCGATCCGCTCCATCTCGTCGATGGCCGGGCCGAGGCCGCGCCCTTCCGCCGCGTCGCCGTAGACCGTCACGGCGCGGCGCTTGTCGCTGCGGACGATCTGCACGCGCTGGAGCCGCCGCCGTTCCGTCGCGAGCGCGCCGAGCGCGAACGGCACGCCGTCTGGACCCGGGAAGTTCAGCGCCGGGATCTGCTCGACGCCCTCCTCGCCCTTCAGGCGCACGCGCACGTCGTAGGAGCGGTCGCCCTTCGTGAACGTCGTCGGCGTGAGGCCCGCGAGCGACGCGCGCAGCGTGAGGCCGAGCGCGTCCGGCGAGACGCCGACATCGTTGAGGACGGCGCGGTTCGGGAAGAGGCGGACCTCCGGCCGGCCGGGGCGCACCGTGTGCTCGACGTTCGCGCAGTCGGGCGACGCCGCGCTTTCGCGCGCCGCCGCGAGCGCGGCGCGGTCGATCGCGGCGAAGTCGTCGCCCCGCACGCGCAGCGCGATCTGCTGGCCCGCGCCGCCGACCACGCTCGGCACGAGCACCGACCAGACGACGTCCGGCTCGGCGCGGCAGATCTCGCGCAGCCGCTCGGCGGCCTCGAAGATCGTCTCGCGTCGGCCGGTGACCGGCTTCAGGACGACCGTGATCTCCGCGAGGTGCGCGCCCTGGCTGACCTGCCCGGCGATGCCCTGCGTCTTGCCGACGGCGATCGCCTGCCGCAGGACAAGCGGCTCGCCCGCCGCGTCCTTCGCCGCCGCCAGCTTCGCCGCGAGGGCGTTGGCGCGCGCGGCCGTCTGCGCGAGCGCGAAGTCGGGCGGGAACTCCAGGCGCACCGTCAGCTCCGCCTTGTCGAACGTCGGGACGAAGTCCATCCGCACGCCCGGCGCGACGAGCCGGAACGCGACGGCCGTCAGGGCGACGATCGCGAGCGTCGCGAGCCACGGATGCCGCAGGAGGCCGCCGAGCGTGACGTTGTAGCCCTTCTCCAGTCCGCGATAGAGGAGGCTCCACGGCGCGAGGACTTTCGCGAGCAGGCGGTTCACCCCCTCGCCGCGTCCCGCGAGCAGCGCCGCGAGGATGGGCGTCAGCGTGAACGAGACGAACAGCGAAGCGAAGGTCGCCGCCGTGATGACGACCGCGAACGGCGAGAGGATCTTGCCGACGACCGTCTTCATCGTGCCGATCGGCAGGAAGACGACGACGTTCGTGAGGGCGGACGCGAACACGGCGATGGCGATCTCGCCCGCCGCCCGCGCGACGGTGCCGCGCACGTCCGCCGCACCGGCCTCCTGCGTCCGCTTCGCGATGTTCTCCAAGACGACGATGGAGTTCGCGACGAGGATTCCGGTCGTGATGCCGATCGCGCTCATCGTGATGAGGTCGAAGGTGTAGCCGAACGCCGGAAAGACGACCATCGTGACGACGACCGTGACGGGAATCGAGACGAACGCCGCGCACGCCGTCCGCCAGTCCGCGAGAAAGAGGACGAGGATGAAGCCCGTCAGCAGGATCGACTGCCAGATCGAGTCGAAGCCGTCCCCGACGGACGCCTGCACGAAATCGCCGTCGTCGCGCACCCAGTCGAGCCGCATTCCCTCCGGCAGCCGCGCCGAGACCTCGGCGAACGTCTTGCGCACGAGCTGCACGGTCTTGAGGGCGTTCGCCTCGCCGCGCTTCGTGATCTTCAGGAGGACGGCGGGGCGTCCGTCGTAGAAGCCGAGCGTCTCGACCTTCTTCGAGCCGAAGCCGAACGTCGCCACGTCGCGCAGGTAGACCTTCGCCCCGCGCGGCGCGCCCAGCTCGACGTCGCCGAGGCCCTGCGGCGTCGCCGCCTCGGCGTCGAACATGACGGGGATGCTGCGGCCGCGGTCGTCGACGTCGCCGGACGGCACCTTGAGGCTGCCCTTGCCGACCTTCTGCACGACCTCGGCGACGGTGAGCCCCTTCGCCGCGAGGCGCTCGCGGTCGATCTCCACGACGACCTCGCGCTTCTCGCCGCCGATCAGCTCCACCTGCGCAACGCCCGCGAGTACCGAGAAGCGCGCCTTGAGCGCGTCGTCCGCGTAGTCGTAGAGCGCACCGACGTCCGCCGCGCCCGACAGCGCGAGCGTGACGACGGGCGTCGCGTTCATGTCGTACTTGAGCACCTTGGGCTGCTCGGCGCCGGACGGCAGCTCGTTCTTGATGAGGTCGATCTTCTCGCGCACGTCCGTCGCCATCACGTCAACGTCGCGGTCGCCCTCGAACTCCAGCAGCAGCTGGCAGAAGTTGTTCGCGCACGTCGCCGTCACGTGCTTCAGGCCGTTCACCTGCGTCGCGGCGTCCTCCAGCTTCTTCGCGACGGACGTCTCGATCTCCTCCGGCGACGCGCCCGGATAGACGACCGTGACCGTCACGTAGGGCACGTCCATCGACGGCGTGATGTCGTAGCCGACCGTGCGGAACGCCAGGTAGCCGAACAGCCCCAGGACGATCAGCACGACCGTCATGGCAATCGGACGCTTCAGACTGAAATCGGAAAGGAACATAGAATGGAAATAATCGAATGCTCGAATAATCGAATGCTCGAATGGGCGAACGATCGAATGGGCGAATGGGGATGGTTAGTCTGTCTCGTGTCGCGCGTCGCTCGTGTCCCTCTTGTCCGAGTCCCTGACAACCCTCACCTCGTCGCCCGCGTTGAACAGCAGCATCGCCGCCGCGACGACCTCGGCGTCGGGCGGCACGCCGCGCACGGCCCGGAGCCCGTTCCGCTCGACGCCCGCCGCGACCGGCAGGCGCACAAGCCGTCCGCCGCGCACGATTGCGACGCAGTTCGTGCCGTCCACCGGGTTGACCGCCGCCGCCGGCAGCGCGTCCGACACCGTGCGCGCGAAGACGACCGTCGCGTCGCGGATCATGCCCGGCGCGAGGTCGTCCGTCTTCGGCACGGCGATGCGGATCTCGAACGTGCGCGTCGCGGGGTTCACGGACGGCGACCTGTAGATGACGGGAAAGCCGTTCGTCGGCGCGCCGTCCGCCCCGGCGGCCGCCGCGAGGCGCACATGCGTCTCGCCGACCTTGACCTTGCCGTAGTCGGACGCATTGAGCGCAAAGCGGATCTCGTAGGCGGACGTGTTGTCCATCTTCAGCACCGGCGCGCCGGGCGCGACGAAGTCGCCCATGTCCCGCCTCTTCTCCGTGACGACGCCGTCGAACGGCGCGCGAACCTCCGAGTCGGCGAGGTTCTTGCGCGCGACGGCGAGCTGGAGCGCGGCGGACTTGGCCTGCACCTCCGCCCGCTCGAAGGCGTCGCGCGTGACGGCGCCCTCGGCGACGAGGCGCGTCATCCGCCGGTAGTCGAGCGACGCCTTCAGGTTGGAGACCTCCGCGAGCTTCACGGCGTTTTCGAGGTTCGCATGATCGACGCGGAAGAGGACGTCGCCCTTCTTCACCGTCGCGCCTTCGGCGACCAGCAGCTCGTCGATCGTGCCGGGCACACGCGCCGCGACCGTCGCGGACTCCTTCGTGCGCACCGTCCCCTGGGCGAACGCCACGTCCTCGAACACGACGCCCTTCTGCACGCGGCAGACCGTCACGAGCGGCACCTCCGCCGCCGTCGCGACACCGACCACACCCAAAAATGCCAAAGCGATCAATTTCGTTCTCATTTTCTCTTCACCTCTTGCTTAAACCACTGAACACACAGAAACGCCCTTCGGCGGCACAGAATCGGTTTGCGAAATGAGACCTTCGGCTCGTTTCAACCGCCCACCAGCCATTTTATCCATTTCACGGACGGAGGAACAAGGGTTGAAGAATCCCGAAGGTCTTCTTTCAATAACCTCTTTCTGTGACGGGCGAAGCCCGCTTCTTCCCCTTCTGTGGTTAATTCTATTCACTTCGCACCCTCTTTTTTCCTATCTCCAAAGATGTCGAGGCCGACGGCCTGGCGGAGCATGATCGCCGACAGCGCGGCGGCGTAGCGCGCACGCACGAGATCCACCTCCGCCTCGTCCCGGACGGCGACCTTGTCCAGCACGGTCGACAGCGTCTCGCGGCCGTCGTCAAACCGCCGCACGGCCTCGGCGTGGTCGAGCGTCGCCGCTTCCGCGCCCTTCGCCGCCACCGTCGCCCGCAGCTTCGACTCCCGCAGCGACCGCCAGCAGTCCGCGACGGACAGCACGACCGCAAGCATGCGGTCCTCGTTCAGGCGGAACTCCGCCGCGCGCGTCGCACGTGCCGCCCGGTACTGCTGAACCGTGCGGAAGCCCCCGAAGACCGACCACACGCCCGCGAGCGAGCCGGCCCAGCCGCGCAGGGCGACGTCTTCGAGCGTCAGGCTCGCGCCGCCGCCGCCCGCGATCACGTTCGGCAGGAACCCGGCCAGCGCCTCGATGACCTGCGCCTTGCGCAAGGCCAGCGTCTCGTCCGCCGCGCGCAGGTCCTTGCGGTTCAGGAGCGCCGTCCAGACCAGCTCTTCGAGCGGCGTCTCGGACGCCGCGCCGCCGTCCGACGCCGCGACCGCCGAAAGGATGCTGTCGCCGTCCACCTCAAAGTCGGCGAGCGGCCAGAAGCGCAGGATGTCCGCGAGTTCCTGCCGCGCCTTCGTGCGCGCATGCTGCGCCTGGAGAAGGCCGTAGGCGTCCGCCGCCACGCGCGCCTCCGCCCGCGCCCGCTCCGCCGCGAGGGCGTATCCTTCGGACGCCAGGCGCGTCACGCGGTTCGTCAGCGCCTCGCCGCTCTTCAGCTGCAGCTCGTAGGCCGTCACCATCCGCGCGGCGACCGCCGCCTGGTAGAAGCGCACCGCGACCTGCACGTCCAGCAGCTGCCGGGCACGTGCGCGGATGAAGTCCTTGATGCGCACGCCGTAGAGCGATTCGGCGAAGAGCGTCCACGCGACGGGCGTGAAGACGGGCTGGGAGATCAGGAGGCCCGCGCTCTCGAAGTCCGCACCGGACGCCCGCAGCGTGCCGAGTTTCAGCGGCAGGCCCGACGCCCGCCCGCGCGCCCACGTGCGCCCGTAGGCAAGCTCGACGTTCGGAAGGAACGCCGAGAACGCCGTCGCGCGGTCAACCTTCGCGAGCTGGACCTCCAGTTCCTGCTGCGTCAGCTTCAGCGAGCGCGTCCGCGCGAGGGCGAGCGCGTTCGTGAGCGTCAGCGGACCCGGATGCGCCGCGAGCCAGTCCGCCGTCTCCCGCACGAGGCGCACCTGCATCTCCCGCGCGGCGGCCTCGCGGTCGGCCTCCGTCGTCGCGCACCCGCCCACGAGCAGCAGCGCCACCGCACAGCCGACCAGAAGCGGCAGGATGCCGCAGAATCCGCTCTTTTCTCTCGTCTTGTTCACGCGTCTCGGTTTTGCTCTTCTGTTTTAAACACGTGTTTAGTATATCATTTCCGATTTCGGACTGTCAACGGGCCGTCCGCAACCACCTAAAGCGCCGCGAACAGCTTCGTCAGGTAAACAGATCCGGTGTCCTCCATGAACAGGACGTGCATCGCCTCCAGGTCCGCCGCCGGGGGCTTCGGCCGCCAGAGGAGCTCCGCGTACGGCGTCGGCGAGAGGATGAAGCTGTCGAGGACAATGTCGGGATCGCCCAGCCGCCTTTCGATCGCCTTGATCCGCTCCGCAAAGCGCACCTTGTCGCTGTCCATCGCCTCATGCAGCAACCCGTGCGGCTCGATGAAGGCGATGTGCTGCCGCTTGCCCTCGACCCGCCACAGGATGAAGTCCGGATGGAAGTTCGACGCCTCCGCGAATCCGACGCCCTTCCCCCGGCTCAGGTTGCGCAGGAGATAGAGTTCCTGCCCCTTCGCGACGAACTCCTCCTTGTGCGCCCGCACGTAGTCGTTCAGGTCGCGCACGAACCGGAACTCGCTGTCGTTCAGCGTCACGGGCTGAATTGAGATCGTCCCCTGACTCTTCAGGTGGAAGAGCGGCTGGAAGAGGTGGCGCCCGAAATTGAGCGCTTCGACGGCGCCATACGAAAGGACCTTCCCTTCATTCGCCTTCTTCGCCAGTTCGGCCTTGAGCAGCCGGATCTGGTTGATGAGCATCGCATCGTCCGCATCGACCGTGACGACGTAGCCTTCGTCGTCATCCGGGATGTTCTCGTCCGCCGGCGTCAGCTCCCGCACCTCCAGGCGCGGATCGATGAACTGGCGTTTCGCATGGGTGTACAGCTTCTCGACGTAGCCTTTCAGGAGTTCCGCCGCGACATCCCGCAGGACGCGCACGCCCGCCATGCTCGTCGGCTCGACAAAGTCCTTCGGAATGTAAAGCTCGTACCAGTCGTCGCGGTCCAGCACGCGTCGGATCCCTTCCGCCGAGATGTCGAGGTTCGACCATGTGCGCTCGCGCTTGAACCGCTCCAGCGCGAAGTAGAGGGCCGTCTCGTCGAGGAGCGCCCGCTGCCGCGCGCCCAACGACGCCCTGTTCTTCACCCCCTCGCGGACGCTCCTCTGCCGCGACCGGACGCCCTGGACGCGCGGATACCAGTCGCAGACGACCTTGTTGTCGACGAGAGACGGCGGCACGTCGCCGACCTGCGGCACGGGCGCGTCTTTCCTGAAGTCATATTCCCGCCCATCGTCCTTCTTGCGCTTCGGGCGAACGATCTTGAGCCGCTTCCCGAAGTCGTACGTGACGTTCAGGGGGATCTTCTCCGTCCAGCGCCGCTCGTTCCCCGGCAGCCCCTCGCTCTTCAGGTAGTCCCTGAACCGCTGCATGAAGTCGGCCTCGATGCCGAAGACGTTCAGCAGCTCCAGCTCGTGGATGTGCGCAGGGCGGATCGGCGCGCCCGCGACATGGCCGCTGCGCTTCAGGCTCCATCCCCAGCCCTTCAGGCGCACGCCGCGTCCGAAGAGCTGGATGATCTGCGTGCCCTCGCTTTTCCCGACGTGCATGAGGCCGAGCGTGCTGACGCGCCAGCAGTCCCACCCTTCGACGAACTTCTTCGACCCGACGAGCAGGTTCACCGGGGAGCCCGATTCGCGCACCGTCTGGAAGATCGGCTCCGTGACGTCGCTTTCGTCGACGAACCGGACCTTGCCCGCCAGCTCCGGCAGACTCTTCAGGTGATCGCAGAGTTCCTTGGGCGAACCGACGTTGATGAGGCCGAACGGACGCCGCGCGTCCGAGAGCGGCGCGCGCAGGAGGATCTCGCCCGCCGATCCTTTCACGCGCTCGACCTGCAGACACCCCGCCGACGTCCCGTGGAAGACGCGCCGGAGGATGTCGTCGTAGAACGCCGCCGCCTGCGCGGCATCTCCCCGCATGAGGCCCGCAAGGTACGGAAACGCCCCCTGGAAGAAGTCGTTCCCGTCCGCATCGAGCATGCCCGTCACCGTCCCGGTCTGCAGGAGCAGTGCGGAAATCGTCTTGACCGCCCTTTCGCGCTCGGACAGGAACGTGCCGAAGAACGAAACGATCGCGGCCACGTCCGTCGCCGTGACGAAATCGCCCTTCTCCAGCCTCTTGCCGCCCGAGACCGTGCTGCCGACGAACACCCACAGCGGCTTTTCAAGGTTGAAGCCCGCGAAATCCGTCCGCCGCTCCTCGTAGATGCGCAGCTGCTGATAGAACTTCAGCAGCGCCCCCGTGAGGTAGACGAACTGCGTCTGGTCGAACGTCTTCGGCAGGTTGTAGATCTGGTAGTCCTTGCCGTAGCCGTCCTCGTAGAACCAGCGGTAGGAATAGTCGAAAAGCACCGCCTTCGCGTACTCATCCTCATGCCCCGTGCCCGTGACCGCCTGCGCGAAGGTGGCCGAATACTCGAACGAGAAGCCCTTCTCGCAGAGCTGCTGGCGATAGCCCATCCACGTCGCGTCCTCCTTGCCCGAAAGCCCCGCGTGGCCCTCGTCGACGAAGAGGAGGTTGTTGTCGCCGAAGCTCCGCACGGCGAACGTCTCGGGGCCGTCCTCCTGCTGGATCTTCTGGATTTCCAGCGTATAGAGGTAGTCCCCGAGTTCCCCGCCCGCGCCCCGCGTGTAGGCGACGCCCCGGATGCCGCTCGCGGCCAGCTCGTTGCGGTGCTGCTCGGAGAGCCGCGCGTTCGGCGTCAGGAGGAACGGGAAGTTGAGGCTCCCCCAGCGGCCGTACTTCTCGGCGTAATGCCGGAACTGGCGCAGATGCGCGTGCAGGAGGAGCGTCTTGCCCGAACCCGTCGCATTCTGGAAGCAGATCTTGTTGAGATCGCCTTCCGCATACGGCGCGAGCGGCGCAGAGCCGTCGTACTTCGCGTTGAACGCGGCAACAAAGGCGTTCAGGTCGGCGAGAAGCCCCGCCTTGTCGCGGAAGAAGCGGTCGAGGTAGATTTCGGTGAAGATGAGCGCAAGCCACTGGAAGTACTTCCACCGGATCTGCCGGTCGGCGGGACGGCGCTCGTTGATCGCCGCCGTGCAGGACACGACGTTCTCCTCGTACTGCCGCAGTTCCGCCGCCGTCACCTTCCCCTGCGCCAGGCGGAAGAAGTCGCCGTCCTTCAGCTCGTGGTAGAAGTGGTGAAGACCGTCCGCCCCCAGCCCCTCCCGCGTGAAGCGCAGGTGTTCCGCCAGACGGTGGAACGGCTTCTCGCCGCGCCGATAGCCGTCCGCGAGCGGATCGACGCCGAGAAGCGAAATGAGCCACTGGTTCAGGACGAGCTTGTCCTGAAAGGCCAACCGGGGCTTGGCGGCCTTTCGCGTTCCGCGCGCCATTTACGCGCCCTCCCACATCCGCGCCCTGAAGTCCTCCTCGATGAGGCGCACCTTCCACGTGTCGGAATCCTTCCGGAGGTTCGGCACGTTGTTGGAGCCGTTCACGTAGATGACGTCGAACTCGCCGTCCAGCGCATTGACGGCCTCACGTTCAAGGAACGCATTGAGGACGGCGTTGTCCTTCTCGGGGGTGCCCGTGAGCGTGCGCCAGACGACCAGCACCCGCTCCTTCGCCCCGTCGTTCGGCGTGAACCGGTTCCGGGGACACCACCCCTCGACGGTGCGGAACTTCCATTCGCCGTCGTCCGCCCGCCGAAGCCGCCCTGCAAGCGTCAGTTTCGTGTGCGCATCCTCCGGCAGTTCGGGATCCGCCTTCCGCTCGAACGCCGCCGTGTAGGCCCGCGTTTCCGACGTGTGCTTCACCCGAAGGCCGATCAGGTAGTTGAACGTCTCGACGAGATCGACCGTCCGCACCTCGCGCTCTTCGCTCGCGGGCTTCTTCACGACCAGCCTGTAGCTGAACGGATCGCGGAACGACTCGACGTTCAGGAGCGACGCGCTGCCCGCCGTCTCCACCTGAAGCATGTACGTGAGGAAGTAGTCGGAGATCCCCGCGAACGCCGCGCCCTTCGCGCCGTCCACCTCCAGGTTGTTGAGCGCGTCCTCGTAGCTTTCGAGCCGCAGATACTTGAAGCAGTGCGAAATGCCCTTCGCGGGCGCGGTCGGCTTGCCGTCCTTCCAGTCGGGCGAGTAGACCACCTTCTCAATGCGCGGCTTCAGGACGGTATCGAAATGGTCGCCCATCTCGATCAGGATGTACTTGCGCTTCCCGCCGTCCTGACGGTTCAGGTCAATCACCGCATGGGCAGTCGTGCCGGAGCCGGCGAAGTAGTCGAGGACGGTGGAATCTTTATTCCCAGACACCGTAAGAATCTTTGACAACAAAGGAAGTGGCTTTGGTGTAGAGAACGCAATGCCCCCAAACAGGTTCTTTACCTCGTCTGCGGCATTTGCATTGTTAGAGACATCCTCCCAAATTGTTTCAGGCACCTGACCTTCATGCTCGGATAAGAACAGTTTTCGGTACAAATTATCCTTGATCCTTATCAGGCGATCCTCGGCATCCAATTGTTTCATTGTGGATTCTGCAACAAGCCACAAGCGTTCTGAATAGCAATATCCTTTAGAATCCGTAAAAGAATAGAAACACCCTCCTTGTGTTCCCCTCGCCCATAGAGCCAAGTCCCGGTGTGGCCCCCGTGAATCGTTATCTCTGTTTTTGTATTGCTTTGCCGTATCTTCAGATATCGGTTCTTTAGACACCCTTGACTCTGCCGTGTTTCCTACCACGATCAAATAATCGTGCTTCTTACTGAAATCTCTTGCCGAATTATCTCTTCCCCTTTTTCGGCTAACAACGATCTCTCCGAGCCTTGGATAACCGGACAACAGTTCTGACAAATTATGCACTTCATTCTCGTCGCAACTGATTGACACAATCGCGTTTGAGAGCAATAGTCTCCGCGCCATTTCAGTCAATGCTTGCATCATCGACAGCCAGCTTGAGTGCTGGTATGCGTCTCGATACAAAAAGCCATCCCCTCCCGTGTTGTATGGAGGATCAATATATATGCACCTAACTTGTTCACAGTACCGTCCTTGTAGTAGTCGCAACCCCTGGAAATTATCTCCATGTATCAGTACGCCATCGCACTGTTCGTCAAAGTCGTCAATGGACGCTAGCAGTTTTTGTTTGAACGCCTCGTCGAAGAATTTCGTATCGACCATTCGCGCGTCGATGCGGTCGGCACGGGATGCCGTCCCGACCCCGGCGAGCTCGCCTTGCACGGCCGTCGAATTGCCCGTGCCGTCTGCGGACGCGACAAGGCGCGTCCCTCCCGTCTCGAACCCGAGCCGTTCCCACTCCTTCAGCTGCGCCGCGTTCGCGAAAACCTCCGCACGCAGATCTTCCGGCACGCGGTCCATCGTCAGGCAGTAGTCGCACTGGACGACGAACTTCTTCTTGAGCCACAGCTTCTTCTGGAAATCCTCCAGCTGGGCGAGGAAGTCGATGATCTCGTTCGCGATCTTGCGGAAGACCTGCACCTTGCCGAGCCACTTCGCGACCGTCTCCGGCTGCGCGGCGGCGACGTCGTCGAGGGCGATCATCTCGTTCTTGATGTAGAAGTCGAGCTCGCGTCGCAGGAAGCCGCCGAGATCCTTGTGGATGAAGTAGTCCGCCGTGTTGCGCGCGAAGTAGCGCTTCAGGTAGACGTCCAGCAGCGGACGCGCCCCCTTCTTTTTGTCCCCGCCGTTGACGTCGAAGAACAGCAGGTCGGGCACATTCCCTTTCAGCGCGTCCAGCGCCTCGGCGCGGCGCCGCTCCTGCCACTTGGCGGACGGCCCGCTCTGTTCGGGATCTTCGCGGTACTCGAAGAAGACGACGGTCGTGCCGTCCTTCGTCTCGCACGGCTTCGCCGCGTGGAGGATGAAGAAGCGGTCCTTGCCCTGCTTGATGTTACCGTGGTCGCCCTCATCCGCCGCGACGATCTCGAAGCGCACCTTGCACGAGTCAGGGATGTTCGCCGTCACACGCGCCAGCTTGTCCAGATTCGCGATCGCCGGATATCGTGCGGCGTCAAAGGCGAAGTGGCTGAAGTTCTCGCTCGTCTTGATGTAGTACTGGTCGGCGTTCGCCCAGTGGAGCTTCACTTCCTCGCCGCCGTAGGGGATCGCATACGCCGCCGCCGCGTGGTCGGTCTCGCGCTTCAGGTAGCGGAGCGAGACGAAATCGCCCTTGTCGTAGTAGCGCTCGAAGAAGTGGTAGAGATGGTCGTAGACGTCCGCCTCGGCCTCGCCGCCCGCCGACGCGAACGCCGCCGTGATCTCCTGCGGCAGCCGCTCGGCGAGAAAGGCGTTGACCTCCTTCGCCTTCGCGTGCATGACGCGGTAGAAGCCGAAGTCAAGGTCGGGCTCGTTGAGCTGGAAAAGCTCGCGCAGCTTGTTCTGAAGTTTCGCCTGAAGTTCCTGTGCCGTTGCCATATCTGGTCATTTTCCTTTTTAGATTTTCATCACGGCAGCGTCGCACATAAGCCACCCTGCCGATGCCGATTTGGATTCACCAACTCCATCGCCGATGGACAGTCCCTTGAGAAAGCCATGCTTCTTTTGGAAGGCGCATTCCGCCAAACAGGCTGTCCAATGTCGCGAGACGGATTTCATCGGGCGTTCCGCTCTTCTGCCGCAAGGCCCCTTGGGACAAGGAAAAGGCCGTTGCCAAGACAGGAAAGATATCATCCCCAACGGCGAGTTTCGCGTGATTGATCAACCCCGACACCGTCGTAACCTGCGAGAACGCATAACGAGTCCCGACTGCGGGCAATTTCAACCATCTGAACAAGCTTCCTCCCCCTGAATAGCAAATCGGTCTGTCGTGCAACACTTGTCCACAAAGGTTTGCAAACGGCATGACGTTTGTTCGTCCCATATCTTCGTACTTCCTCTTGAGAATGTCAACGATCTCATCAATGGCCGCCAACAGCCCCGATCGAAACCGATTAATACAGCCTGGCGTAATCTGCGACGCCCGCACACTGACATCATGGCACCTTGTAGGATCAATACCGACAATCCGATTCAATCCCAGGGGAATGGAATGGTAGTAATGCAAGACGGGTCTGCTCTGGTCTGCACCACCTCCCATCCGATTGGTAAAAAGCGAAATGTCAACCGTGCCGCCGCCAATGTCCACAAACAGGTTAGGCCCTACTGGCGGCAACTTGCGGTTAATGACAAGCGGCAAGAGTGCGGCATACGCCTCCGGGAAGACAAGAATCGGAAACTTCTTTTGCGCTTCGCGGATGTCACGCGGGACTTCTGCCATGCAGATCGTGGTCCATTTCGTCAAGTCCGCAAAGGACGCATCGAGAAAGTCGTTCAAGTTTCCACTGAATACTTCACGCGCCAATTTCATCGCAGCGGCAAGAACCTTGACGGCCTGACATTTGCAAAAGGCATAATGCGAAGGGTCGGCATCCGTCGGCATGCCCATCTGAACAATGTAGCGAGACGTTCCGAAATGACGATCCAGATTCAGGACGACAAACGCCAAGTAGAGGACAGACCATTGTTCAGCACAAGTTCTTGTTTTCGGGTCCGCCGACCATGAGAACATCACTTGCTTGAAATAGGTCATCACCCGTCCACCCGTAGCGTCAATGGCATCTTGGCCATAGCGTAGCCGACCGTCCGCGCAAAGCCGCACGACCGAAGGCAATGTCACAGAGTTTTCGCCTCGCGACGATCTGAATTGCAGAACTTCGTGGAACACGGTTCCTCGTTCCACGGTCTCATAGCAGATCTTTGTCTGGTGCGTTCCGAAATCCAAGCCGACGGTAATCGCCATACCTCACCCCCTGACTATCCAATGACAACGTAGCAGACGGAAACCACCTCGCGCGAAATCGACACGTCGGACTCGCCGCTCATCTCTGCCAATTTCATGTCGCGCTCACGATTCAACCGCGTAATCGTGCCATTATATCCCGCAATCTCGCTTTTGATCTTTTTCCCGCCATCAGCCGCCAACGGCAACAGGCCCTCACGTTCGGCAACCATTTTTTTGTAATACGCGATCCTGTCCTTGTAATGCTCGTCAAGGCTCTTGCGCCAGCGCGCCCGCTCAACATTGACTTGCTCGTCAATGTCCCTTTTCTTCTCGTCCACGATTTCGGTAATGGCCGCCGTCGCCAACGCCTTGAACTTCCGCATCACCGCGCGCGAGCATGTCTCCGCCGAAGGATTCCGCGTCTCATGCCCAGAATCCTGTGCGAGACTGCAAACGGCCGAGACGACATCCTCATTCGCGACGATTTCTTCGCGTCCGATGTCGTAGAGAACGGGACGGAGTTCCTTGAGCGTTCCCGCATTGCCGCCATTGGAAGCACCGGAGATCGACAGCTGGTAATTCAGGAGGAAGAATCTGTCCCCCGCTTTCAAGAGGCCACTGTCTGCCTCATCGTGCCTCAGCTCCAGCTTGAACGCCTTCCTGACTTCGATTCCCGATCTCGCGCGATACACATTGCAGGCCTGGATCAACGGGCTGTAGTTGTTGACAAATATCAGGCGATGGGTGCCGTTCGCCATTCCCTGGTCAAATGTCATCAGCAGTTCCGTCTTGCCATGGAGCTGGTTGACGAACTCGTCATAGGACTTCAGCGAGTCCGACACCTGAGGTCGATTCCGCCGGAGGAAGTTTATCAGGCAGTCTCGGTCATCGAGATTCTGCGGAATCTTCAGAAGCCAAAGTCGAGCATCTTCGCCCGACTGTTCCAAGACGCACTGCGAACATCCCGTTTCCTCGGCATTCAGCACCCGCATCAGGAAATTGCGCAATTCGGTCTCCGTCACATAGGCCTTGCGCTTTTCAATGCGATCGATCTGCTCATTGTAGTAGGAATCCATACTGATGGTATTCCTGCTCATCTCGCCGCTCAACTGCTCCAGCGTCATTCGCTGCGTCTCAATGGCCTGGCTGATGAGCTCTTCTTCTTGCAGAGCCTGCTCCTTGGTGATTTCGCCTTTGTAGAACCTCGTCTCGATATTGTTATGCGCCTCCAAGATGCTTTGCCCGTCCCTGTAAGGAGCGCTCAGGATCGGCTCGAGGTCGCCAATCGTCCCCTTGAATATGCCAATTCGATTCTCCAACCGGTCGTAGATGTCTTCGGTGATCGATCCCTTGACCACGAAGTTGTAGATGTAGATGTTCGCGGACAGTTGCCCGATTCGGTCGATTCGCCCGATACGCTGCTCCACCACCATCGGATTCCACGGCAAGTCATAGTTGACAACCGTATCGCAGAACTGCATGTCAAGGCCCTCGCTTCCGACTTCCGACGAAAGGAGAACACGTATGTTGTCATCATCCCTAAACCGGTCGATGACAGCCTGCCGGTCCGAGACGCTGCCGTCAATCGTCAAGCAGGGAATCCCAAGCTTGGAAAGCCTGATTCCCAGATACTTGATCGTATCGACGAATACGGCAAAGACAATCACCTTCTTGACATCCCGCATGTGATTGGACTGAGACGATCGAAGAACCTCGTTGACCAGGGCCTCGACCTTGGCGTCGGCCTTCTCCTCGTAGTCGTCAATGCCCTGCTGCAGCTTATCGTGACTGGTACAATATCCGTACACGCTGCTTGAGACCATCCGCTTGATCTGCACAAGCCCAAGACCTGACTCGACTGACGCATTCCGCTGCTCGTTATACTCGTTGATCACGCGGTCAAACTCAATTTGCTCTTCAGGAGTCAGCACGACCGTAACCTTGCAGGGGTATCGCGTATTGACCTTGCTCAGTTCGTTTCGGATCTGTCTTCGCGTCGTTCGAGTAAACTCATTCTGAATGGCGCTCATTTTCACCAGATTCAGCTGAAGCGCCGCACGGGTCTTGGCGCTGTCCTCGCCCTGGAACAATGCCTTGATTCGCGCGTATATCGGATCGTCGGCAAAGGAATCGTCCACCGTCATTAACACGCGCTGCCCGATCGGTCCGAATTGTGTCTCGATCTGCGTCAGCCGCACAATTTCCTGTCCATGGAGTCGTTGCCAGATGCCGGGCAAGTCGCGACCTGCACAGAGTTCGCTCAGCGCCAGCACAAATGGACGGCCCTGCGACATGCGGTTGGAAAACACCTGTGCGTTTGAATACTTCTCCGGACACAGCAAATGCATCTGGTTGTAGAGGTTGTCCTCCTTGATCATCACGGGCGTCGCCGTCAGGAAGATGACCGCGTCGGACTTCTCAAGCAGCATCTCCGCACCCCGATAGCTCAACGTGTCTTCGTTTCGCAGACGATGAGACTCATCGCAAATCACCACGCTCTGCTGGATTTTGTTCGCAATCAGGAAATCGACAAGACCTTTCCTTCCTTCGTTTCCGCCATCCCCATGGCTCTTGGCGTCTTTGTGCCTGATCCTCTCGTAATTGACAATGGCATGAACATCGTTCCCCGATTTGTACGAGTGGAAAAGATCGGCCATCGACGGGTACATGTTGCCGTCATTGTCTTCGCCACCATAGATCGTGAAATCAATTCCAAATCGGCTCGACATCTCCGTCCGCCACTTCTCGCGCAGCGACTTCGGGCAAACAATCAGCGAATGGCGAAGCTCCTTCCGCGCCCGCAACTCCAACAGGATGTGCCCTGCCTCGATCGTTTTTCCGAGGCCAACTTCGTCGGCAATCAGGATTCGCTTCTCCGGCGAGGCGAAGAACTTCAGCAACGGCTTGAACTGGTAGGCCTTGAATTGCGTCCTCGACGCGCGCAAGGTAGAAATCGTGTTATTGTTGACGTTGTCGATCTTGAACAGGGTATTGACGACCATGTAGTCGTCGTAATTCGAGAAATTGCGATTTTCGCAAAGTTCAAAGACATCGTCCGTATCAAAGCACTCCTGAAGGCTATCCTCTTCAAAGCTTGTTCGGGTTCCATTTGAAAGGACAACCTCATACAGGAACCCCATCCATTCGTAAACAGGCGCTTCAACCTTTACGACCGTGCCTTTCAATCCCGAAGACGGGTCAACAACCTGATCGCCGATCTTAAACCTCGCCATAGTCTGTCTCCTAAATCACCTTCCACCGGATCGTGAAGAGCGTTTCGCGCGTGACCTTCTGCACCATCTTCGCCTTGAGCGCCACGATGATCTTCCGGCGGTCGGCGTCGGCCTTTTCCTCGGCCTCGTCGATCTGCCGCCGGGCCCGGCGTTTCTTGCGCTCAAGCGCCTCGACCCATGCCGCCGCCGCGGCAAGTTCCTCCTGGTTCGCGGCGACGTCCTGTCCATGCCGCGCCGCGCGCAATTCGGCCTTCACCGCCGCGAGCGCATGTTCCGCGACGGAAACCTGGTCCTCCACCCAGCGGTCGAGCTGTCCGAGGCGTTCCTTGAAGAGCGCATTGTTCGCCTCCAGGCTCTTCCGCAGCGTCGCGTCGGCGAGAAGCCGGGCGTTCACCGCCAGCTTCTCCGTGACGGCGGGCGGCAGCGCGACCGCCGCGCCCACGGCCTGTGGAAGCCTGAAGAGCTTTTCGAGATCTTCCGGCGGCACCATCGCGCCCGCGTCCGTGAAGCCCGTCAGGAGCAGGAAGCCGTCCGCCTCAAAGGCGTTGACCGTCATCTTGTCGAGCAGCAGGCAGCCGCCCGTCCCCTTGAGCGCGGCCAGCGTCGAGATCTTCCCGGGGTAGGACGAGAGGTCGAAGACGACCTCCGCCGGCGGCGTCGCGGCGGCCTTGGCGGAAGCAAGCGCCCACTCGCCGAGCGGACAGCTCGGACGGTAGGCGAGGCAGCCCGCCGGCAGGTTCGCCCGGTTGAGCGAATAGCGGCCTGTCGCGATCCCGTCCGCCGGTGCGTCCAGCAGCGTGAAGGTGCGCGGATCGTCCGCCTCGAAGCGCGCCCGCAAGCCGAGCGTCTGGCGCGTGACGGAGAGGAAGCGCGCTTCGCCTTCCGACAGGAACTCCTTCGCCGCGCCATAGTCGACCTTCAGCACCTTGCGCACGTCCTCGTCGAGGTTTTCGAGGATGTCCCGCTGCGTCTTTTCCAAACGCGCGTCGATCTCCTTCTGGAGCGAGGCCTGCAGGTCGTCGAACGCCCGTTCGATCTCCGCCGCCGTCCGGCAGCGTTGGAGGATGTCGCTGATCTGCCGCTCGAACGACTTCCCGTCCTTGTCGAGGACGCCGAGGATGCCGTTCGAGGCGCCGAACAGCCCCTCGAACAGGTGAAGCTTCCGCTCCAGAATCTCGTGGACGCGCACATCCGCCGCGTTGCGCGTGTTGAGGAAGTTCACGACCACGACGTCGTGCTTCTGCCCGTAGCGGTGGCAGCGCCCGATGCGCTGCTCGACGCGCTGGGGATTCCACGGAAGGTCGTAGTTGACGACCATTGAGCAGAACTGGAGGTTGATGCCCTCCGCGCCCGCCTCGGTGGCGATGAGGATCTTCGCCTCGCGGCGGAAGGCATCGATGAGCGCGTGCCGCATCATCACGGGACGCGAGGACGCATCCTCCGGATGCGCCGCCCGGTAGGCCGCGTAGATCCGCTCCGCCGTCTCGTCCTTCCGGCCGCCGCCCGAAAAGCAGACGACCTGCCCCGCGTAGCCATGCGCCTCCAGATAGTCCTTCAGGAACGACATCGTGCGGCGCGATTCCGTGAAGACGACGGCCTTCTCCGCCGCGCCCAGTTCGCGGAGACGCGCCCATCCCTTCTCCAGCGCCGTGAGCAGACGCTGCGTCTTCCTGTCCGCGCCGATCGCGCGCGCCCGCGCGGCAAAGTCCGCCACGCGCGCGATTTCGGACTCCAGCCGTCGCGGATCGATCGCGTCCGGCTCCGCCGCGCCATCTCCCGCCGCGCGCGGATCATGCGGCGCCGCTTCCTCGTCAGCCGCCTCCTCGCGGTCTTCGGACAGCTCCTCCACGAGATCGGGATCATCGCCCAGCAGGTCGTCCAGCCACGACGCGACCGGCGCCCGCTTCTCGGCGCGCATCCGCCTGAGCCGCGCGAGGATCATTTCCAGCGTGCCGGCCAGGGCGACGGACGACGAGGCCAGGACCTTGCGGACGAGCAACGTGAGCATCGCGCGCTGGGACGGCGGAAAGGCGTAGGTCGTCTCGTCCTGGAGATAGGCGGACACATCCTCGTAAAGTGCCTGCTCCCGATCCGTGCAGGCAAAGGATTCCGTCAGAGGGAAACGCTTCGTGTACCGGACGAACGCCACGACGTCCTTGCGCAGGGTTCGCCAGGTGAATTCCTTCAGGCGCTCCCGAAGCTCATCCAGGTCTCCGCCCGTGTTCACGTAGCGCGAACGGAAACTCGGCAGGTCGCCGAACGCGGTCTTGTCCAGCAGCGTGGCGATGCCGTACAACTCCGTCAGCGAATTCTGGAGGGGCGTGGCCGTGAGGAGGATTTTCCGGCAGTCCTCCAGCGCCCAGCGGAGCGCCTGCCCGACGCGGTTCGACTCGCGATAGGAGTTGCGCAGCTTGTGCGCCTCGTCAAGGACGACGAGATCCCACGCGACCGCGCGGAGGTTGTCGGCGCTCTTCGCGGCAAAGGGATAGGACGAGATCAGGACGGCGGGTTTCTCGTAGGGGTTCGCGAACCCCTCCTTTTCGAGCTGACGCGCCGCCCTGGCGTCAACCACCAGGGACGGCAGGCTGAACTTGTCCTCCAGTTCGCACTGCCACTGCTTGCGGAGCGATGCGGGGCAGACGACGAGGATCCGGCGCTTGCGTTCGGCCCAGAACTGGCACATCACAAGGCCCGCCTCGATCGTCTTGCCGAGGCCCACCTCGTCCGCCAGGAGAACGCCCTTCGAGAGCGGCGAGCGCAAGGCAAAGAGCGCCGCCTCGACCTGATGCGGATTCAGGTCGACCGCCGCGTTCAAAAGCGACTGCCGAAGACGGTCGAGATTCTCGCCGCCTTCCCGCGTCAGGGCATACGCGAAGAACTTTGCCTGATAGGCACTTGTGCCGTCTCCAGTTGCCAACCTACGTCATTCCTTCTTGCCGCGCTTCCGATACGCACCCCTTGCGGCAAAAAGAAGAGTGGCGTGTTCCTGATCATCACGTCTTGACCAGGGCATCGCCAAACGCCCAACACTAAAACATGAATGATGAAACACGCCACGTGGATTACTCCACGTAGCGCGATCACCGTATTCCGCTTTAGTGTTTGAAATTTGGCGATTTCGGTCAAAGCGTCATACGCTGATTCGCGTACGCTGCACGGGTTAGCTTGCGCACCCCGATGCACCCCCCGCTCCTCGTGAGCGGACGCGACAGTGCGCGTCCCTTCCGAGTGGGAAGCCGGCCGTTTCCGATGCTGCGACCGGTCTATTCCGTCAGTCTACTTGCTGTCTTGTCCCTTTCTTTGCCTATTACGTGGCATTATACCAAAACAAGGGCGCGGCAACAAGTGCCGCTGAAATCACCGAATCCAGATCAAGCGCCTGTGCGGAAACCGGCAATCAGGCTTCCGCCTTGTAGTCGAGGCTAGAGAAGACGATTGCGCAGACGTGATCGACGAGCGCATGCCGCCAGTCGTCTTCCGAGACGCCTGGCGGCCGGTGACGCTGACGCCAGATGGGGTGATAGAGCGCCTCCGCGCCGACCTGCGTCCAGACGGATGCCGCCCACAGGTACGCCTCGCGTTCCGTCGGCGTCGCCATGCGCATGAGGCGGAAGAGCCGTTCACGCGCCGGACGCGCGAAATGCTCCTCCAAGTAGGCCTGCATCTTCGAGGGCCGCATGGCCTCCTGCCGGAAGATGCCCGCCGCGAAGGCCCCCGCGCCCGTCTTCGCGTGAAAGGCCTCCACGAACGTCTCGACCCACGTGCGGACGGCCGTCTTCCAGGTGCGCGCGTCGCGGACCTCCTCGACGACCGCCGCCATCTCCGCACCGTGCGTCTCCGCATAGACGCGCTCGACGCAGGCGCGGTACAGCCCCTCCTTGCTGTGGAAATGGTAGTTCACGAGCGCACCGTTGACCCGTGCCGCGCGGCAGATTTCCCGCACGGTCACGCCCTCCAGGCCCTTTTCGGCGAAAAGCCGCGTCGCGGCCTCGAAGATCTTCTCCTTCGTCTTGTCCACGTGTCTCAATTTTGCTCTTCTGTTTTAAACACGTGTTTAGTTTATCATTTTTGGCCTCGCCCTGTCAACGGCGGAGCGTGAAGACCGTAATCTCGGCGGGATCGAAGAAGCGGAGCGGGAAGCCCGCCCACAGGCCGACGCCGGGGTTCACGTAGAGAGCCGAATCCCCTTCGCGGTAGAGGCCGCGCACGAAGCCCTTGTTCAGGCGCGCGACGACGCGATCGATGAGCGGCGCGATGCCG
Source organism: Verrucomicrobia bacterium UBA1629 (assembly GCA_002321305.1). Lineage (GTDB taxonomy): Bacteria > Verrucomicrobiota > Kiritimatiellia > RFP12 > UBA1067 > UBA1067. The sequence continues at coordinate 31,816 of DCMF01000105.1, forward strand.
CCGTGCGTGTGCCCCGACAGCTGAAGGTCGACGCCGTGCCGCACGGCGTTTGCCCGGAAGTTCTCCGGTCGGTGCTCCAGCAAGATGCGGAAGTCGCCCGGACGGCTGCTGCGGAAAGCCGTCTCCACGTTCGGCCGGGCGTTGCCGTAGCCGCCGTACTGCTGGACGACCGGGTCGTTCACGCCCGCCAGCGCGAGTCCGGGACGTGGCCGCACGCAGCCGTTCACGAGAAAGCGGAAGCCGTTTTCGCGATACCACTTCTCCCAGCGGAAGCCGTCCAGGTAGAACTCGTGGTTGCCCGTCACCCACCACACGCCGTCGCGCGCCCGGAGATCCTTCAGCGGCGCCATGTCGTCCCGCAGGTAGGCGACCTTGCCGTCCACGTAGTCGCCCGTGAGGCAGATGAGGTCGGCCTTCGCCGCGTTCGCGGCCTCGACGACCGCGCGTGTCCGCCAGCCGCGCGCCGCGCTGGAGCAGTGCAGGTCGGAGATCTGGAGAATGCGGTAGCCGTCCAGCCCGGCGGGCAGGTTCGGGAACGCAAGCTCGACCTCCTTCACGTCCGGCACCTTCGTGCCCTCGTACTGTCCCCACGCCGCGAGGAGGACGGCCAGCGCCGGCAGAAGAAGGCGGCGTCCGCGCCGCGTCCACCAGACGAGGCTCAGCGCGACCAGCACATACAGCACGGAGTTGACGAAGTTCAGGCCCCAGACGACCGCCTCCGGCAGCTCCGGCGCGAAGAGGTGACCGCCCAGCGTCTTGAAGATCACGAACTTCGAGGCCCCCAGCAGGAGGAACATCGTCCAGAGCGCCTTGCCGCGCACGCCGAGGCGCGAGGGCCAGACGAACGCCAGAATCCCGATGGCGAAGAAGATCATCGGGAAGTAGGTGATGACAATTGTCGTCGAGAGTTTCATTTCCGGTACCGATGCGTCGATTCGCCGCGCAGGAGCCGCGCTTCCTCCTCGTCCACGCGGCCGATCTCGCGGATGCCGGGCGTGTCGATGACCATCGCGCCGGTCGGCAGCATCACGAGTTCGCGCGACGTGGTCGTGTGCCGTCCCTTCCCCGACCATTCCTGGATCTCCTGCGTCGCCGCCCATTCCTCGCCCGCGAGCGTGTTGAGGAGCGTCGACTTGCCGACGCCGGAGGAGCCGATGAACGCGACCGCCCGCCCCGGCCGCACGTAGGCGTTCACCGCGTCCATCCCCTCGCCCGTCACGGACGAGAGGCGGAGAATCGGCGCGCGTCCCGCGACCGTCTCCTCGAGTTCCGCGAGAAACGTCTCGTCGCCGTCCTGCCAGAGATCCGTCTTCGTCAGCACGACGACGACTTCGGCCTCGCCCCTGTCCGCCGCGAGGTCGAGATAGCGCGCGATGCGGCTGGTCGAGAAGTTCTCGTTGAGGCTCATCATGACGAAGAGCGTGTCGAAGTTGACGGCGAGCGTCTGCGACGTGCGGCGCGCGGTCGGGTCGCGGCGCTCGAAGCGCGAGAAGCGCGGCAGCACCTCGGTGATCAGCGAGTCGCCCCGGTCGTTGTAGCGGAAGCGCACGAAGTCGCCGGTCATCGGCTTCGGCGGCTCGGCGAGCCGGACTTCCGAGACCTTCAGCCCCTTCATGTTCACGGGCGCGGCCGTCTTCATGCGCGTGAACGCGCTCTTCTTCTTGCGCGCGAGAATTTCGCCCGTCGGCTGCTCGTTGCAGACGAGATGGTAGTAGTCGCCGTGGGCGGAGACGATGCGGCCGAGGCCCGGCTCGACCGGACCCCGCCAGCCGAACTGCTCGATGCGCGTCATGTCGCGGGACTCTCGCTTTCGGCCGTCGTTTCCGCGCCGGCGACTTCGCCCAGGGTCTTCGTTCCCGAGAGGAGCGCGACGACCTGCTGCTGGACTTCCGCCAGGTTCTCCAGCCGGAGGCGCGGATCGAGGATGACGAACGTGTCGCCCTGCTTGCGGTCCTCGTAGACGCGGCGGATCTCGCGGATCGCCCCGTCGCCCACCTCCTTCGCGTCGCGCTCGACGAGGATCTTCGCGCGCTCCAGCATGACCGCCAGGACGTAGACGACGTTCTTCATCGCCGGGTCGTCCAGCGTGACGAGCTGGCGCAGGAGCTCGCCCGCGTCCTCCTTCTTCAGCGGCTCCTTCTTCTCCTCCCGGACGGGCGCGAAGTACACGCTGTCCCACAGCGAGAACGGCTCCCAGTCGCGCGTCTGCGCCTTCCAGCATTCGGGATGGCAGTCGTAGCGCTCGTAGCCGTTCGGCACTTCGCGCAGGGCGGAGATGACGAGGGCCTTGTCAACGAGCGGCTTCTGGCAGATCGTGCAGACGTGTCCGCGCGTGCGGATGTTCCATTCCTGTGACATCTTCTATTTCGCTTTCCTGAAGGCGCGCCAGCGGACGACGAGCCGCCTGACGACGAAGTAGGTGACCGGCGTCAGGACGATGGCCAGCAGGAAGCCGCCGAGGAAGAACGAGACCATCGCCTCCGCCCCCAGCTTGCGCACGGCCTTCCACGTCCACTCGACCTCCACGAGACGGCCGAACGTCAGCGAGCCGTCGAAGAGGACGCGGTTCACGAACCACGTCTGCGCCGGATAGATGAAGAAGATCGTCACGGGGTTCGTGATGAGCGTCCCCAGCGTCGCGCCGACCTTCGAGACGCGCATCATCAGCGCAAGCGGCACGGAGACGACGAGCTGCAGCCCGAACGGCACCGCGCAGCCGACGAACATGCCGAGCGCCCAGCCGGCGGCGACGTCCTCCGGCGGAAGAGGGTCGCGGATCATCTTCTCGCGGAGGTCGCGGCAGTAGGCTCTCAGGCTTCTCATCAGACCGTGTGGACGAAGAGTCCGCTCCTCAGCTTCGGCTCGAACCACGTGGACTTCGGCGGCATGATCGCCCCCGCGTCCGCAATCGCCATCATCTCCTCGACCGTGACGGGCTCCATCGCGAACGCGACGGCGTTCTCGCCGGAATCGACCTTCGCCGCAAGCGCCGCGTCGCCGCGGATGCCGCCCATGAACGAGATGCGCGCGTCCGTGCGCGGGTCGCCGACGCCGAGGATCGGCGCGAGCAGGTTGTCCTGCAGGTACGAGACGTCAAGCGCGCCGACCGCGTCCGCCCCGGCGGGAATGTCCCACGAGAGGTCGTACCACGAGCCGCCGAAGTACATGCGGCAGTTGCGCACGCCCTTCGCGCCGATCGTGAACTTCTCGGAAAGACGCGACAGGAACTCATAGGCCGAGAGGCCGTTCAGGTCGCGCACGAGCCGGTTGTAGGACAGGATCTGCAGCTGGCTCGCCGGGAAGATGACACCGAGGAACCAGCGGCTCTCGCCCGCGAAGCCGTGCGCCTGCGCGTAGCGGGCCGCCGCCGCGCTGCGGTGGTGGCCGTCGGCGATGTAGGCGACCGGGATGCGCGCGAAAAGCTCCTGAAGCTCGTCCGCCATGCACGCCGAGCCGGGCGCGATCTCCCAGACCGTGTGCCCGACGCCGTCCGGCGCGACGAAGTCGTAGAGCGGCGCGTTCCGGCAGGCGTCCGCGACGATGAGGTCGATGGCCTTGTCGTCGCGGTAGGTGAGGAACGCCGGACCCGTGTGCGCCTGCAGCGTCTCGATGTGGCGCGTGCGGTCGTCTTCCTTGTCCTTGCGCGTCTTCTCGTGCTGCTTCAGGACGCCCGAAAGGTAGTCCTCGGCGTCGAAGGTCGCGACGATGCCCGTCTGGCTGTGCGAACCCATCGTCTGGCGGTAGGCGTAGAACTTCGGCACGGCGTCGCGCACGAGCGTGCCGTCCACGAGAAGCCCGTCCAGCGCGCGCTTCGCCTGCGCATACGCCTCGGACGACGCGCCGTCCGTCCCGTCCGGCAGGTCGATCTCGGGACGCGAGACGTGGAGGAAGCTCTTCGGGTTCCCCGCCGCGAGGGCCTTCGCCTCGGCGACGTCGACCACATCATACGGAACGGACGCGACCGAGGCCGCGTCCTTCTCGTTCGGCCGCACGGCCGCAAAGGGATGAATCTTCATGCTCGGGGTCAGAAGCCGATGTTCACGATCGGGAAGAACTGGAGCTCCGCGTCGCGGATGACGTTGATGAGGCCGACCTGGTAGCCGTGCATCGTCTCGGCGCGGTTGACGAGGCCGACCTGGAAGCCCTCCGTCTCGCCGGAGACGTTCACGAGGCCGACCTGGAAGCCGCGCAGCGCGTTCGCCTCGTTCCAGAGGCCGACCTGGAGGCCGAGCATCTCGCCGCTGCCGATCGAGTTGTAGCAGCCGACCTGGAAGCCCGCGCAGCGGTCCTTCACGTCATTGCGGAGCAGGTTGACCTGAATGCCCTCGAAATAGACCGAACGCCCCCAGAGGCCGAGGTCGAGGCCCGTCACGTTCTCCTGCCGCGTCGAGAACGGGATCGTCAGGCGGAGGCCGATCACGTCGGGGTTCGCGGGGAATTCGCCGATCGCGAAGAACGCCGGCCAGACCGCGTTCGACGTGCGGCGCGCTTCCTGCGCCTGCGCGGGCTTCTCGTCCTTCGCCGGTTCCTGCGCGAAAAGCGGAGCCGCCAGGGCCGCCACAGCCGTCAACATGACAAGTTTCTTCATTTCTCTTCTTCTCCTATTTTGGATGTATGATGGAAGTATACGATTTTTCGCCGCCGAATGCAAGCGTCAGCTGACGGTGACCCTCTTGATGACGACCGGCTTCTCCGGCACGTTCTGGTGCGGCCCGGCGAACCCCGTGCTCACCTTCGCGATCGCGTCGATGACCTCCAGCCCGTCCGTCACCGCGCCGAAGACGGCGTAGCCGAAGCCCTGCGGCGTCGGGTTCTGGAAGTCGAGGAAGTCGTTGTCGACGAGGTTGATGAAGAACTGGCTCGTCGCGGAATCGACGACGCTCGTGCGCGCCATCGCGATCGAGCCGCGCACGTTCTTCAGACCGTTCATCGCCTCGTTGCGGATCGGCGCGCGCGTCGGCTTCTGGTTCATCTCCTTCGTGAAGCCGCCGCCCTGGATCATGAACCCGTCGATGACACGGTGGAAGATCGTGCCGTCGTAGTGGCCGGACTTCGCGTACTCGACGAAATTGGCGACCGTGACCGGCGCCTTCTCTTCGTTCAGCTCAAGGGTAATCGTACCCATCGAGGTTTCGACAATCGCTTTCTTCATGCGCGAAATTATACCAAATTTGGCCTCGAAAAGGAAAGCGGCACGCCGCACACGGACTCACGCCCCCTCCACCAGGGCGGCGACGCGGGCGGCGGCGTCCGGCGTCGCGAGCGCCTTCATCTTCGCCGTCCTCGCCGCGAGCGATTCGGGATGCTCGGCCTTGTGCCGGAGATAGCGGCAGACCGACGACGCCGTGAGCTTCGCCTGCACGCCCTCGTCCGCCGCGCCCGCCGCCGCAAACGCCTCCGCGTTGAAGTGCTGGTGGTCGCGCACCGCGCTCGGCAGCGGGATCAGGAGCGCCGGCTTGCCGCAGGCCGCGAGCTCGAAGCACGTCGAGGCCCCCGCACGGGCGATGACGACGTCCGCCGACGCGAAGGCGTTCGCCATCTCGTCCTCGAACGCATGGACGCGCGCCGGCACCCCCGCCGCCGCGTAGGCGCCCATGACCTCGCCCTCGTCCTTCACGCCCGTCTGGTGGATGACGTAGAGCGGCCGCGCCGACGGCGTGGCGGACAGCTCCTTCTTGAGCAGCACGAGCGCCTTGGACAGCAGCTGGTTCACGGCATGCGCCCCCTGGCTGCCGCCCGTCACGAAGACGACGAACGCATTCGGCGGGATGAACGGGAAGCGCGTCCCCGACGCGATGTCCGCCCGCACCGGGAGCCCCGTGACGACGGTCTTCGCGCCCGTCAGGAAGCGCGTCGTCATCGCGAAGCTGATCGCGACCGTCTCGGCGAAGCGCGCAAGGAACTCGACGGCCTTTCCCGGCACCGTGTTCGCCTCGTGCAGGTAGACCTTCACGCCGCAGCTGCGCGCCGCGAGGACGGGCGGCAGCGACGAGTAGCTGCCCATCGCGAGCAGCGCGTCGGGCCGCGTCCGCCGCATCTCCTTGCGACAGCGCAGGATCGACCGCAGGATCGCCAGGGCGTTCTTCGCCGCGAGCGGACGCGCCCCCGTCGAGAAGACCGCGCCCTTCCAGCGCTTCATCACGCTCGACTCGACGTCACGGCCCGAATCCCAGACCGTGACCTCGTGTCCGCGCTTCGCCAGTTCCTCGGCGACGGCCAGGCCGGGGAACGCATGCCCCCCCGTGCCGCCGCAGGCCACCACAATCTTCATCTGCTACCAGTCCCTTTCGTTCGGCGGCAACGGCGCCTTCCGCATCCGCGCCTTCTTCTCCGCCTCGTGTTCGTCGTTTCGTTCCTGCGCCTTCTTCAAGGTCGCCTCAAGCTCCTGATCCTCTTTCGACTCCTCCGGCTCCGCCTCGTCTTCCGACGGCTCCTGCTCCTGCTTCTGCTCGTCCGGTGCCTGCTGCTGTTCCGGCGACGGGTTCTGCTGACCTTGATTCGGCTGCTGATCCTGTTGCTGCTTCTGCCGCTGATCCTGATTTTGATTCTGATTCTGATTCGGCTGTTGGTTCTGTCCGCCGCCTCCGCCGTTCGGGTCCTTCGGCAGGAGCGCGCGGATCTGCTCGATGACCGCGAGCGCCTTTTCCTGGTCCGGCGGCAGCGGCTTCTCGACGGAGCCGAGCTGCAGCTTCTCCAGCTCGGTCGCGAGCGCGGCGACCTTCGCCCGGTCTTCGGCCGTGAACGGCGGCCTGTTCGTGTCGCTCTGCGCCTGCTGCTCGTAGGCGCGCGCCCATGCGGGGAACTTCGCGCGGAAGCTCCGCGTGTAGTCGAGCGCGTCCTGCTGCCAGCCGCGCCCGTTGAACGCCTCGACGTCTATCCAGGCGTTGGACTGCGCGACAAGATCCTCGTCCATCGCCGCCGGCGGCAGGATCGTCTGCTTCAGGAAGCGCGTGAAGTCGTGTTCGACGTCCGACAGCGTCGCGTAGGCGCCCGCATCCAGGTCACCGAGTTCCGCCGCCGCCTTCTTCGTCTTCGCCTCGGCCTGCTCGACCTGCAGGAGAATCGTCGCGGCCTGCTCCTGGTTCGTGACGGACTGCACGATCGCCTCGCGGACGGGAATCCAGGTGTCGGCCAGCCTCTCCGCCTGCGCCGAGAGGCGGTCGGCGAGCGCGACGCGCCGCGCAGGCGCGTTCGTGCGGTATGTGCCCGAATCGGTCAGCAGCTGCCGCGCCTCCTTCGTCGCCGCGTGCAGGAGCGAGCCGGGGTCTTTCCCCTGCGACGCCTGAAGAATCGCGTTGATGCGCTTCGTCTCGCGGATTTCCGGCAGCCTGTCCGTCGCGCGCGTGAAGTTGCGGTTCGCCTTCGCGTCGTCGGGCGCGGCGCGCAGCGCGAGCTGCGCGGCGGCGGCGGCCTCTTCGAGGTCGCCCGCGTCATACGCGAGCTTCGCGACGACTTCCGCCGCGCGCGGGCCGTGCGTCTGCGAGAGCATGAGCGGCTTCAGGACGCGCAGCGCGTTCGTCACGTCACCGGCGCGATAGAAGTCGACGCCGCAGTTCCAGACTTCGCCGTCGGTCAGCGCCGGCTCGTCGGCGAAGAGGGAGAGAGAAGCGAGAGAAAAAGCGACGAGAGAGACAAGAGAGACGCGCGTGACGCGAGAAACCGCCTCTCGTCTCTCTCGCCCCTCAAGTCTCTCGCGTCTGACAATCTCTTTTCTCATTTCGCCCCTTCGATCTCGGCGAGAATCGCGCGCGCCGCCGCGACGGGATCGTCCGCCGCGAGGATCGGACGCCCGACGACGAGGTGCGTCGCGCCGTCCCGCACGGCGTCCGCCGGCGTCGCGACGCGCTTCTGGTCGCCGACCGCCGCGCCGGCGGGGCGCACGCCCGGCGTGACGAAGAGCGTGCCCGCCGGCAGGGCCTTCGACAGCGCGCCGACCTCCTTCGGCGAGCAGACGAGGCCGTGCGCACCGTGCGCCGTCGCGAAGCGCGCCATCGCCGCAACCTGCTCGGCCGGCGTGCGGCCGGCGATGCCGACGTCCGCGAGGTCGGCCTGGTCGAGCGAGGTCAGCACCGTGACGGCGAGGATCTTCGGCCCCTGCGCGCCGAACTCCGCCGCCGCGTCCGCCGCCGCCCGGATCATCGCCTGGCCGCCGACGGAATGGATCGTCATCAGGTCGACGCCGAGCTTGCCGCCCGACCGCACGGCCCGTTCGACCGTGCGCGGGATGTCGTGGAACTTGAGGTCGAGGAAGACCTTCTTGCCGAGGTCCTTCACGGCGCGGACGACATCCGGCCCCTCGGCCGTGAAGAGCTCGAGCCCGATCTTGTAGAAGCCGACGGGTTCGCCGATCGCCTTCACCTTCGCCACCGCCTCTTCGCGGGTCTGGACGTCGAGTGCAACAATGAGTTCGGCCATGTGAATCGTTCCTTTCAGTAGAGTTTTTCGTACGCGCCCTTGTCGACGCGCTTCAGGGTGTGGAAGCCCGCGCGCTTGGCGCGGTAGTGGAGGTCGGTCTTCGAGTGCGTCAGGCCCGGCGCCTGAATGACGCGAATGACCGGCACGCGGCATTTCGGACAGTGGTCGAGCTTCGCCTCGTCGAGCGACTGGCGGATCTCGAACCCCTTCTTGCAGAGTTCGCAGCCCTTCTCGGGCTCTTTCGCTTCGTAAACGTAAATGGGCATGCTTGCGTCCTCTCTCCACACGTGCTTTCTTTTTTGTTCCGCACATTATACCACATCGCCGCCCCCTGCGTTCACGGCTTCGTCGCGGCGGCGTTCTGCCGCCTGTGATTCCGCTCCAGGTCGCGGATGAGCGCTTCGGTCTCCCGCGCGCGCGCCGTCTCGCCGGCCTTTTCGAGCCGCCGCTTCAGGACGCGCAAGTCCCGCAGCAAGTCGGCCGTCTGCTCGCGCTGCTGAATCGCGTGCTCCCGGCGCCCGACCGCCAGCTCGTCCCTGACGCGGGAGAGCACGTCCGGCTCGCGGTCGTCGCCGGAGAACAGACAGCTCCCCACGAGCAGCAGGGCCAGCAGAAGCCCCGCAACGAGGCAGCCGGACCCCAGTCTGACGTTCATTTCCATGCCGCGCATTATAGCACATTTTCCGCGCCCGCGAGTCCCGGGGAACGGGAAGCCGGCATGAAAGACGGTGCGCGAGACGCGATTCCGCAGGCCCTTCAGGCACCGGAATCGAGCAGGTCGCAGATCGGGACGAACGCCGTCTCGGACGAGGCGAGCGACACGATCAGCCGTTCAAGCCGCGCGGCCATCGGCGCACCGAGGCGGCAGCGGATGAGCGGCGAGACCTTGAGGGCTCTCGCCTCGGCCGCAAACGTCGCGGAAAACTCCCACGGATGGAAATACGTGACGAAATACCCGTCGTGCGCAAGCGTCCGCCGAACAAGCCACCGGTACACGGTCTCCGGCAGAAGGTGCAGCGCGAGCCAGAAGAGCGGGAAGCGGACGAGCGGCGTCACCGAAGCCGGCACCTGCAGGAGGCCGTCTTGCGCGAACAGCGTGCGCGGCGTCGTCAGGTGCATGTAGCGGCCGGGCACGAACGCGGGATTGAGGGACGAGTTGTAGCGGTAGCCCGCCCGCGCGAGTGCGGCGTCATCGACCGGGAACATGCGCGGCTGGCGGTAGCCGACGGCCTCGACGCCGTAGAGCCGCTTCAGTCCCGCCCTGCAGAGGAACGGGTCTTCCGGGGTTTGGCGGAAATGATCGACGCCATGCGCGGCAATCTCGTGTCCGTCCGCGACGAGCCGCTTCATCACGTCCGGCGCGCGCTCGGCGAAGTTGAGCGTGCAGAAGAACGTCGCCTTCACGCCGTGCCGCGCCAAGACGTCGAGGACAACGTGCGCGCCTTCGCGCGAGACCGCCATGCCGCGCGCGAGAGGGAAATCCACGCCGCCCTCGCGAGGCAAGTCGCATTCCTCGAAATCGAAGCTGAGGCAGACCTTCTTCATTTCGCCGCTCCGTCCGCCCGCTTCGCCGCCGTCAGCCTGCGCTCCCATTCCTCGCCCTGCCGCAGAATCTCGGCACGCTTCTCGCGCAGGGGCTTCAGCTCGGACTCGCTCTTGCGCCCGTGGTAGAACTCATAGGCGTAGTTCTTCTCCATCAGCACGAACGGCGTCGCCGCCCCGCGCATCTTCTCGGAGAAGCACGCGCCGCCGACCAGACCGCCGACCAGCACAAGGCACGTGACGGCGGCGCACGCCGGCGCGAGGCGCGCAAGGGTCTCGCGCGGCCCGCGCAGCGCCAGATCCGCCGCGAAGAGCGGAATGACCGGGAACAGGTAATAGAGCAGCACACGGCTCGTCAGACACCAGAACCCGACGATGGCCACGAGGGAGAGAAACGCGAAGCTCGTCAGGCGAAAGCCTTTGAGGCCCTTGAGACCGCCCTTGACCGTCTGCCCCACCGGCACCAGCACCCACGGCAGCGTCACGACGAGCGCCCACAGCACGGAGACGCCACGGAACGCCTCGCGCCCCGCCCCGTACTTGTCGCCGTAGTCGTGCGAAATGAACCGCAGGAAGTTCTCGTTGTAGAAGAAATACCAGACACTCCCCGGATTCCGCGCCTCGACAAGGACGAACCACGGCACGGCAATCAGGAGGAAGATCGGCGCGACCGCCAGCCATTTCCAGGTGAAGATGCCGCGCCACCGCCGGTTGACGGCCGCGTCCAGCAGGACAGGCAGACCGAACAGCACGAGCGCGACCGGTCCCTTCGTGATCATGCCGGCGCCCAGCAGCGCCGCGACGCCCGCCGCATACCCGAAGCCGCCGCCGTCCAGGAAGCAGCGGTAGAGCAGCAGCGCGCCCGCGATGCAGCAGGTCAGCGTCATGTCCGTCATCGAAATGCCCGCCGCCGCAAAGAACGCCGTGCAGGTCGCGCAGACGACGACCGCGAGACGTCCCGTCGCCGCATCTGAGAAGCGCGCGACCGCATGGTAGAGGATGAGGAGGAGAAGCGCGGCGGACAGGAACGGGAAGAGGCGGACGGCGAACTGGAGCCGCCACGGCGTCTCCGTCCCGAACGCCCTGACGAAGAGCCCGCCCGCCTGGAAGACGAGCGGCGGCTTGCCGTCGAAGCTCTGGTACTCCAGATTGTGCGTGAAGCGCGGCACGACGAAATCGCCCGAACGCGCCATGTTCGCGGAAATCGCCGCGTAGCGCGCCTCGCTCGGCTCAAAGACGGGCACGGTCGCCATCAGCGCGAGCCGCACGACCGCCAAGGCGAAAAGCGTCAGCCAAAATGTCCTCAGTTTCATGTCCGCACATTATACCAAAATGCCGCCTACCAGCGGTAGGTGACGGCGCAGTAGCCCGTGAAGCCGAGCGCGCGCTGGCCGGGATAGACCTCGAACGCCTGGTCGAAGAGGTCGGACAGCCCCAGCGAAATCTCGACGTCACGGCAGAACGGCAGTTCGAACGTCGTCTCGACACGCGAGACGTTGCGGACGCGCGAGCCACGCCGCACGGGATTCGACTTCCACACCTCGACGCCCTGGCGGTACGCGACGCGCCAGCTGTCGAGGATCCGGTACGACGCCTCCAGCGAGAACGACGCGATCGGGAAGTCCATCGCATAGCGCGACGCCCAGTAGTCGGTCGACGTCTCCTTCAGGACGAGCGCACCGCGCGGGATGAGCGTCAGATCCCGCGTCGCCTGCCAGTCGGCGTCGCCCGAAAGGCCGAACGCCGTCACGGGTTCCAGCGCCGTCGCCTTCCAGCCCGACGACGGGTTCGCCTTCAGCCAGTCCACGAGGTCTTCGCTCCGCATGAAGAACGCCCCGAGACGCCCGACCTCATCCCAGGTCCAGTCGAGATTCACGCTGCGCGTCCGCTGGAGCGGCAGGTCGATCGTGCCCTTGCTGTCGGGGCTGTCATACGTGAGTTCCGTGAAGCTCGGCATCCGGCAGCCCTCGCGGTAGCTGAGCGCGACCGTCGACGATTCGCTCACCGCATACGAGATCCCGCCCGCCGGGGCGCAGGTCGCGTCATAGTCGCTGAAGAACTCGCCCGCCGCGCCGACCGCGATCTCCCAGTCGCCGAAGCGCACGCCGGGAAGCGCGGCCACCGAGCCGTGGAAGCGTCGGAAGCTCTCCGTCTTCGTCTTCGGATTCCGTCCCGAATAGTTGTTGTGGTGCGTCGTCGAGTAGATTTCCGCATCCGCGTCGCCGCGCAGGTCGATGAACGCCCACTCCGCAAGATGACGCCGCGTCGTGCCGTGCAGCGTGACCGAGTCGGCGAGGTGCGTGTTCTCGTAGAAGTCGGGGTTGTCGCGGTAGAGCCGGTAGGCGTCGCGTCCGCGCGTCCAGAGAACCGAGACCTCGCTCGCCTGGTCGTCGCCCGCGTCGTACCGCCAGTCGGCGGAGACGAGCGACGTCTGGTCTTCCTCCCACGCCGAGTACTTCTCGTTCGCGCCATACGCGCCCGTGCAGCCGAAGTCGCGCCACGCCCACGAGACGAGCGCGTCAAACGTCCAGTCCGCCGTCCCGAACCCGAAGCGCCCGCCCGCCGTCGCGCGATCCATCGGATTCGACTCGTAGCCGTCCGTCCTGTCCGCGTGCGCCGCGTCGGCGAAGGCGCCGACCCAGGCGCGGCCCGCGTCGCCAAGCCCGAACGTCTCGATGTCATTGACGCGCCCGAAGACGAGGCCGTTCAGTCCGACGCCGAGCGTCGCCTGTCCGCCGCGTTCGGTCGGCGCGTCGAGCGCGACCGCGAGCGAGCCCGCCGGATGCCCCGCGCCCGTGCGGAAGAGGCCCAGCCCCGTCAGCACCTGCGGACGCCCCAGCCAGTCGCCCGGCATCGGCAGGTCGGCATTGAAGTGTTCCGTCTGCGCGTTGCGCACCGTCGCGCCGTTGAAGAGAAGCCCCGCCTCGGAGAACGCGGAGCCGTTGACGCTCAAGTCCGTGAGCGTCCCGGCCTCGCCCTGGCCGCGCACGGCCAGTTCGGACGACGCCGCCCGCCACGGCGCGTCCTGCACGGCCGCCGCGCGTTCGCGCGCGCCCCAGACGACGACAGGCGCCAGCGCCGCGACGTCGTTCGTCCCGGCTCCGGCGACAGCGATCGAAAGAATCGCCAACAAGCATCCACCCTTTTTCATGGGCGCGAATTATACCATATCTGCGCCGCCGAGAGAGCCGCCGGTCACGCGATGTCCAGGAGGCTGCCGAGGTTCATCGCGTGGGACGCCTTGAGCAGCACGAGGTCGCCCGCCGAGACGTCGAGGCGGAACTTCCTCTTGAGCGTCTCCAGGTCCCTGTAGACGCAGTGGCAGAGGCACTGGGCCGACTGCTCGCCGACGCCGATCACGAGCGGGATCTTCAGCCGCATCGCGTGGTCAAACACCTTGCGGTGATACGAGAGCGCATCCGCTCCCAGCTCGAACATGTCGCCCAGGACCGCCACGCGCCTGCCGTCGCAGGGCGTCGCCGCAAGCGTGTCGAGCGCGGCGATCATCGAGTCGGGATTCGCGTTGTACGTGTCGTCGATGAACGTCGCGCCCCACTTCTCCCTTAGCCGCCACCGCGCGCCGGGGAGCGCGAAGCCGTCCAGCGCCGCCCGCGCCTGTCCGCACGTCACGCCGAAGCGCGCGGCGACCGCAAAGGCGAGCGCGGCGTTCGCGGCGAAGTGCGGCGGATACGGCCGCGCCGGGTCGAGCAGCCCCGCCGGCGGCTCCGCCGCCACGGGGACGGCGCGCGGCGACCGCGCCGCAAGCGCGTCCGCGAAGTCGTCTTTCGCCGGATAGGCCGCAAAGTCCGTCGCCCGCGCCAGGAGCGTCCCCTTCTCGTCCGCAATGCCGGCGCGCGAACCGAAGAATTCGAGGTGCGCCGTGCCGACGCCCGTGACGACGCCGACGTCGGGCGCGGCGATGTCGCAGAGGGCCGCAATCTCGCCCGGATGGCTCGAGCCCATCTCCAGGACGAGGAATTCCGCGTCGTCCGGGCCGTTCAGGATCGTGAGCGGCAGGCCGATGTGGTTGTTGAAGTTCCCTTCCGTGCCGTACGTGCGTCCCGCGCACGCGAGGAACGCCTTCAGCAGCTCCTTCGTCGTCGTCTTGCCGGCCGAGCCGGTCACGCCGATCACCTTTGCGCGCAGCGCGCGGCGCCTGGCGCGCGCCTTCGCCTGCAGGGCTTCAAGGCCATCGACAATCTCCGCCGCGCCCCTTTCGAGCGCCATCGGGATGAAGTCGCGCCCGTCAGCCCGCTCGCCCTTCAGCGCGACGAAGCCCATGCCCGGCTCGACCGCGCGACTGTCGAACGTGTAGCGCATCAGCAGACGCCGCGCGTGGAGTGGCGGTAGAAGGCGACGAGCTCCTTGATCTCGTCGAACGGCTCGACGTCGTTCTCGACGCGCTCCAGCGCCTGCGTGCGGTTGAGGCCGTCGCGGTAGAGGAAGCGGAACGCCTCCTTCAGGGCCTGGATGACGTCCTTCGAGAAGCCGCGCCGCGTGAGGCCGACGACATTCGGGCCGATCGCCTTCATCGAGCCCTCGACCATGTCGCAGAGCATGTACGGCGGCACGTCCTGGCGGATCTTGCACATGCCGCCGACCATCGCGTGGCGGCCGACCGTGCAGAACTGGTGCGACGCCGCGCACCCGCCGACGATCACGTAGTCCTGCAGGTGCACGTCGCCCGCGAGCTGCACCGTGTTCGAGCAGATCACGTGGTTGCCGAGAATCACGCCATGCGCCGCGTGGCAGTAGGCCATGAACAGGCAGTCGCTGCCGATGACCGTCTTCTCGCCGTCCGCCGTGCCGAGATGCACCGTCGCGAACTCGCGGATCACCGTGCGGTCGCCAATCTCCACGTAGCTGACGGACCCCTCCCTGTACTTGAGGTCCTGCGTCTTCATGCCGATCAGGGCATACGGGAAAATCTGGCACTGCGCGCCGACGGTCGTGTGTCCGTCGACGATCGCGCCCTGCCCGACGGACGTGCCGTCGCCGAGCCTCACGTGCGGGCCGATGTGCGCATAGGGGCCGATCTCGACGTCCGCGCCGAGCTGCGCACCGTCCTCGACGATCGCCGTCGGATGAATCTTCGCCATGTCAATGTCTCCTTGTTTTTGAACAGGCAAGCCCCTACAGGTGCTTGCGGATGAGCTTGGCGGACAGCGCGGCGCAGGCCACGACCGGCAGCCAGATGAGATACCAGGGATAAATCGCGTACCGCTCTTCGCACGAGAGCATCAGGATCACGAGCACGTAGTAGCCGAGCGCGACGGCGAGCGAGATCGCCATGCCGACCGACGACTCCTTGCGCTGCGAGCGGATGCCGAGGGGGATGCCGACCAGCACGAAGCAGAGCGACGCCATCGCGAAGACGAACCGCTTGCTGAGCTCGACCTTCTCGCCGCTCAGCTCGCGGCGCACGAAGTCGCGCTGCGCGTCCGCGACAGGACCCGTCTGGTCGAAGCGTCCGAGCCACCCCTCGCGCGCGCGGATCTGCTCCAGCATCTCGAAGAAGCGGAAGTCCTTCGTGCGCTTCGTGTAGGTGGCGCACTTGACCGCGTCCTTCAGCGTGTAGACGCAGCGGTTCACGCGGGCCATCGTCCGGCGCTTCGCGTCCACGGGATCGACCGTCATGCGGTAGAGCTCCAGGTTGACGTCCGCCCCGTCCTGGGTGACGAGCGCCTTGTCCGCCGTGATCATGCGGTCGACAGTCGCGTCCGAATAGTCGAGGACGACAAGATCATGGAGCCAGTTGCCCTCCTTGCGCCCGAAATAGATCTTCACCTTCGGGAAGTCGTCGATGACGCGCCCCGGCTCCAGCAGGCTGATGCCGGTCTTCACCGAGACGCGCGACTTGAGCGACCGGCGGATCTCGTGTCCGCGCGGCACGACCTCGTTGTTGACCCAGAAGCCGAGCAGGGTGCAGGCGAGGCCGAAGAGCATCGGGTACTTCATCACGGAGAGGACGTTGACGCCGCACGCGCGCATGGCCGCGATCTCGCTGTCGGCCGACATGCGCGAGAAGACGAGGATCGCGCTCACGAGCAGCGCGAGCGGCATCGACCACTGCAGCGTCTCCGGCAGCGAGACGGCGCAGAACTCGCCGACGAGCGACATCGGCACACCGTCCATGATGAAGCCGACGATCTGGATGAGCAGCCCGATCGTCAGCACGAACGACAGGACGAGAAACGCCAGCACGAAACTGGAAAGGAACGCCCCGAAGACGTATCGCTCGATGGTTTTCATCCGCTGATCCCGTCAGGCGAACCGCAGCACGAAGTAGTTCCTCTTGCCGGCGCGGAGGACGGCCACGCCCTCCTTCACGTCGTCCGCCGAGAAGACGCGCCTCTCGTCGACCTTCGCGTCGTTGAGCGACAGCCCGCCCTGCGAGGCCATGCGGCGCGCCTCGCCGTTCGACTTGAACATCCCGGCCGCCGCCGCGACCGCGAACACCGCCTTGCCGGCGCAGTCCGCGAGCGCGACCGTCGCGCTCGGCACGTTCTCGGCCTTCGCGACGTCCGCCGCCGACTTCTTCGCGTACAGGGCCTCGGTCGCCGCCTGCGCCTTGCGCAACCCCTCCTCGCCGTGCACGAGCCGCGTCAGCTCCTCGGCGAGGGCCTTCTGCGGGATGCGCGCCTCCGGGTGCGCCTTCATCTCGGCCTCCAGCGCGGCAATCTCCTCCAACGAGCGCATCGAGAAGACCTTCAGGTAGCGGATCACGTCCGCGTCCGCCGCACGCAGGAAATACTGGTACCAGTCGAAGACGGGCGTCATTTCGCCGTTGAGGAAGAGCGCGTTGCCCTCCGACTTGCCGAACTTCTTGCCCGTCGAGTCGAGCAGGAGCGGGAACGTGAGGCCGTAGGCCGTCTGGCCGCGCATGCGCCGCACGAGATCCGTGCCCGCCGTGATGTTGCCCCACTGATCCGCCCCGCCGACCTCCATCTGACAGCCGTAGGTGTCGTAGAGGTGCAGGAAGTCGTTGCCCTGCAGGATCTGGTAGGAGAACTCGGTGAACGTGAGCGCGCCCTCGGACGCCTCCAGCCGCTTCTTCACGGACTCCTTCGCGAGCATCTGCGGCACGCGGAAGTTGATCGCGATGTCGCGCAAGAACTCAATCGCGCTCGTGCCCTTGTACCAGTCGTAGTTGTCGACCATCACGGCCGCGTTCGGGCCCTCGAAGTCGAGGATGCGCGCGAGGTTCTCGCGGATGCCCCTCTTGTTCTCCGCGACCTGCTCGACCGTCAGCATGTTGCGCTCGGCCGACTTGCCCGACGGGTCCCCGATGAGACCCGTCGCGCCGCCGACGAGCGCAATGACCCTGTGCCCGGCCTGCTGGAAGCGCTTCAGCACGATGATCGAGACGAGGTTCCCCGCCTGCAGCGAACGCGCCGACGGGTCGAACCCGCAGTACACCGTCATCGGCTTTTCCAGCGCCTTCTCGATCTCCGGATCCGTCAGCGCCTCGACGAGTCCGCGCGCCCTGAGTTCTTCAATGAGTTTCATGCGCACATTATACCAAAATTCAGCCGCAGAGCCACGGGCCGACGCGCGGAATGCGGCGGAGGGCCAGCGCGGCGAGCGACGAGAGGACGAACGAGACGACGGCCGTGGCGAGGATCGCGAGCGGCGCCGTCAGGCGCGGCTTCAGCAGGTCGCAGACCTCCGCCAGCACGAGCATGTGCAGAAGGTACGTCCCGTAGCTCGCCTCCGACAGCGGACGGATCACGCGGCGGTAGAGCCGGCCGTCCGCCGTCAGCTTGCGGATGACGAGGAAGCAGGCCGCGACCGTCAGCGCGACGCCCGTCGAGCAGAACTCCCAGCTCATCTCGAGGCTGACCGCCGTCGCGTACGGCGCCTTGACGGGATAGCCCGCCGCGTCAGGGATGCGCAGGACGAACGGAAGCGCCACCGCGAGATAGCCGGCGATCCAGAGCGGCGCGGCCACGGCCAGCGTCCGCCTCCAGGACAGCGCGGGCGCGAACTTCCTGAACCAGAAGCCGAGCAGCAGGTAGCCGAAGAAGCCGCTCACGTACTGGAACGTGCCGAAGGCGTTCCACGGGCACTCCCCGTAGAGGTACGGCACCGCGCCGAAGCCCGGCTCGCCGTAGAGGAAGCCCCACAGGCGGCGGAGGTACGGGAACGTCGTCGTCACCGCCCAGACGGCCAGCCAGCCGCGCACCTCGCGTTCGCCCGCCTTCTCGGCCCACGGTGAGAGAAGCGGCATCAGCAGGTAGAGGCCGAGCAGCATCGGCACGAACCAGAGGTGCCCGCCGACGATGTCCGCCGGGAAGTTGAAGAGGAGCTTGCCCCAGTCGCCGCCGAACCGCCACGTGTAGACGCACGTCCAGACGAGGAACGGCACGGCGACGCGCGCAAGGCGGCGGCGGAAGAACGCGCCCGTCGGGCGCGTGACCGGGAAGAGCAGGTACGCGCTCGCCATCACGAAGAGCGGCACGCACGCGCGCACCGCCGAGTCGATCCCGACCGACCAGAGGGCGTCCCACCGCGAGGCGATGTACGTGCCCTCGCCGCCGAGGTAGTACGGCTCGCAGGCGTGCACGACCATCACCATCAGGCAGGCGATGTCGCGGAGGTAGTCGAGGAAGACGATGCGGCTTTCTTTCATGGGACAGTCAAATGCCAGACCAGACAAAAAAAGGCGAACCGCAGCCCGACGCCGCAGTTCGCGTTTTCAGCGTGTCGCCGAAGGCCCTTACTTGGCCTCTTCGACGATCGTGACGACCTTGCCGTCCTTGATGAACTTCACCTTGCCGTCCTTGAGGGCGAAGAGCGTGAAGTCGCGGCCCTGGCCGACGTTCTTGCCGGGGTGGATCTTCGTGCCGCGCTGGCGGACGATGATCGAGCCGGTCTTGAGGAACTGGCCGTCGTAGGCCTTGACGCCGAGGTACTGCGGATTGGAGTCGCGGCCGTTGCGGGCAGATGCGGAAGTAGCCATTTTCTGTTTTCCCTTCTGCTTAGGCGATGGACTTGACCGTGGCGACCGTCAGCTGCTGGCGGTGGCCGACGAGGCGGCGGCTGCCTTTGCGGCGCTTCGCCTTGAAGTTGAGGACCTTCTTGCCCTTGACGACGCCGGCGACCGTGAGGACGACCTTCGCGCCCTCGACGTAGGGCTTGCCAACCTTGAGGGTCGTGCCGTCAGAGACCGCGAGAACGGTCGTGAGCTCGGCATCCTGACCCGCCTCGACCGCGATCTTTTCAATCTCGATCTTGTCGCCGACCTTGACAAGCGTCTGCTTGCCGCCGGTTTCGAGTACTGCGTATGCTTCCATTTTCTTTCCTTCGTTCTTGACACGCCAGGGCCTCATGCCCCTGCGCACTCCGCTTTCCTTGTGGACACCCCACGAAAAGCTGAATTTTGCGTAGTATATCAAAACGGTATCCGAACCGTCAAGTGCACCAGCCCCACGACGTCTTGGCCTCCCGTCCGCGACAGAGGCCTCAGTCGTCCGCCGCCATCTCGAAGA
>DCMF01000084.1 GCA_002321305.1 Verrucomicrobia bacterium UBA1629
GCTTCGAGCCGCGGAACTACGACGCGGGCAACGTGAACGTCACGCGGCTCACGGGAAAGGCCGACGTCTGCGCGTGGTACACGGGCACGCCGTCCAACGCGGCGGTTGTCGTGACGTCCGCGTCCATCCCCCTGCGCGCGCATCCGTCCGAGATTCGTCTGGACGCGCACTGACACGGTAGACTTTGTAGAATTGGCGGATGTTCTTTAGGTTTCTGACAGAATATCCTTTGCGTTTGAGCGCTTCTCCCGCGACGCTCCCCTTGCCCCGCGAAGCGGCTCCGTTAAAAATCAAGAAAACATGACCAAGATGAAAGTCAAATCTTTTGCGGCCCTCACATTGTCGCTGGCACTCGGCCTCTGCGCAGCAGATGCCGCCACGGCGGCGCTGAACGTCGCCTCGCCGGACAGGCGGCTGTCGCTCAAATTCGAGACGGACGCGCAGGGGATGCGCTGGTCGCTCGCGCGCGACGGCAAGACGCTAGTCCTCCCCTCGCGGCTCGGCATCGCGTTCGCCGTGGGGAGTCCGCTGGAGAAGGGCGCGGAGCGCCTCGCCGAGATGAAGGTGCGGAACGTGCGCCGCGCGTCGTCCGACACGACGTGGACAACGCGGCTCTCGCGGCGCGAGACGGTGCGCGACCACTTCAACGAGATGGCGGTCGAGCTGGAGGAGGCGGAGGCGCGGGCGGTGCGCGTCGGCCTCGGGCAGACGGCCGTCGAGCGGTCGCCGCGCCGGCTGACGCTCGTCTTCCGCGCCTACGACGAGGGCGTCGCATTCCGCTACGCCTTCCCGGAGCAGGCGGCGTTCGACGGCTTCGCGCTCACGGACGAGCTGACGGAATGGCGGTTCGCGGCGGACGCGACGGCGTGGACGACGGCCTACGCGACCGAGCGCGACCCGCAGGAGGAGCCGTACACGAAAGGCCCGCTCGCGGCGGTCGATCCGGCAAAGTTCGTCGGGATGCCCGTCCTCGTCGAGACGCGGGGCGCGACGCTCGCCCTGTGCGAGGCGGCGCTCTTCAATTGGGCGGGGATGAGCTTCCGCGCAGTCGGCACGGGAGGGACGCGCTCCCGCGCGTCCGAACATGGCACGGCGACGCTCCGCGCCGCGCTCGCGAAACTGCCGCCGACCCCTGCCTCGACGCCCGGCGTCGCGGTCATCGCGACGACCCCGGCGCAGAGCCCGTGGCGCGTCGCGCTCGTCGGCGACGACGAGATCGACCTTCTCCGGAAGAACGACCTCATCGCGAGCCTCAACCCGCCGCCCGACCCGGCGCTCGACTTCTCGTTCGTGCGGCCCGGCGCCTCGACGTGGGACTGGTGGGCGGAGTCCAACAACTCGCTTTCGACGGAGCGGACGCTCGCGCTCGTCGATTTCGCCGCCGAGATGGGCTGGCCCTACCACACGGTCGACGGCGGCTGGTACGGCTTCGCGCGGCGTCCGAACCACGGGCCGAACGTGCCGCTCCGCCCCCGCAAGGGCTTCGACCTCGCGCGGATCGTCGCGCACGCGAAGGCGAAGGGCGTCGGCGTCTGGCTCTGGATCCACTGGATGGAGATCGAGTCCGTCGGGATCGAGGAGACGTTCGCGCGGCTCGCGGACTGGGGTGTCGTGGGCGTGAAGACGGACTTCCTGGAGCGGCAGGACCAGGAGATGGTGGACTGGTGCGAGCGGATCTGCCGCGCGGCGGCGAAGCGGCGGATCATGGTGAACTTCCACGGGTCGTTCAAGTCCACGGGCGGCGAGCGCACGTGGCCGAACATGATCACGCGCGAGGCGGTCTGCGGCAACGAGATGAACATCTTCCGGAAGAAGACCACGCCGGAGGTCTGCGCGGCGCTGCCGTTCACGCGCTTCCTCCTCGGCCCGGCGGACTTCACGCCCGGCTCGTTCGCGAACGTCTTCTCGCGGGACTTCGTGCCGCAGGTCGCGAAGGGCCACCGCTACGGCGACGAGACCGACCGCTGCCCGCACTGGGCGGAGGAGATGGGCACGCGCGCCCATGCGCTCGCCCAGTGTGTGCAGTTCGACTCGCCGCTCCTGACGCTCTGCGACTGGCCGGAGCGGTATCGCGGGGCGGACGGCATCGAGGCCCTGCGCAGCCTGCCGGCGGCGTGGCGGGACACGCGCCCGCTGGCGGGCAAGTGCGGCGAGCACTACGCCGTCCTGCGCGAGGCGTTCGACGGGCGGCTCTACTACGCGGCGACGACGGTGCGGCGGCGGGAGGTGGCGCTCACGCTCGACTTCCTCGGCGAGGGGGACTGGACGATGTCCGCCTACGCGGACGACCCGGCGCGGACGCCGGCGGACGCGAAGGCGATCGCCTGCACGGCGCGGACGGTGCGCCGGGGCGAGACGGTGCGCTTCGCCCTCTGCGACGAGGGCGGCGCGGTCGCGGTCTTCGCGAAAAACGCAGAACCGTCCCGTGATACGGGGGCAAAGTCGGTTTTTAACGCAGAGCCGCAAGGCGATGTCGGGAAGGTTTTGATGAAAGAGGCAATTGCAAAACCTCGCCATCGCGAGGTTTTGTAGCTGATGGGCGCGGGTTTTGCGGGCGAGGACGACGAAACGGGCGCGACAGGGAGCGGAAACGCGGATGACAAGGAGTTGTGGGGACAGGCCCCGCCCTTTGTCAGGTCCGATGTGGGGACAGATGCGGGGACAGGCCCCGTCGGAGGGCGCTGAACCTTAAGAAATCTTAACCTAACTGTCGCAGTTGAAGCCGCCTTTCGGCGGCTTCGGCCTTTATCTGCAGGGGTCTGGGCGTGGCGATGCTTTCACCACTTGGGTGAAATTCGGTTTCGGCACACAAAGGAAATGTCGTCCGTGCCATGCTTTCAGCTACCAAACCAGAAA
>DCMF01000014.1 GCA_002321305.1 Verrucomicrobia bacterium UBA1629
TTTTGATCTCACCCCGACACATTCGGAAACGCGCTTGACTTTTCTGGATTTTTTGCTACAATTATTGCATAATATGACAATCGAAGGACAAAGCATATGGAAATGGCAGAGGAACAGCAAAAGCAGTGGATCAGGAATATGGCGGACTCGATGCGAAAGCAGGACGAGCTCGAGAACGGGCTGCTTTGCGAAATGGCGAAGGTAGCCGACTTCAACGGTTATCGGCTAGTCATCTGGACCAATGACGAGGGTGAGATTCCCCATTTTCACATCATGACAGGCAAGAACCCAAATAATCCCGAATTTGATTCTTGCATCAAGTTTAATGTTTCCGAATATTATCCACATGGTGGAAAGCACACTGACAAGTTGCCGCACAACCAGCTGAAGAACCTTATCGGGTTGCTGAACTCACAGGATCCGTACACATCCGATACCGTGTGGAAGATCCTGCTGGCTGAATGGAACAGAAATGACAACAGGGTCAAGATTCCAATGGACACCCCGATGCCGGACTACAGGCACATAGTGTATCCGTCAAAATAATGCTATCTTAAACCCTTCGGATAGACTCCTGAGTATAGTTCCCAAAACATAAGCGAGGTGATCATGAAAGAAGACGTGATGAAGGAATACACAAGCCACTGGGCGTCCCTGTGCGAAAGCGAAGTGAACGATTCTGTCATTCACGAAAGT
Organism: Verrucomicrobia bacterium UBA1629; assembly: GCA_002321305.1. Taxonomy (GTDB): domain Bacteria; phylum Verrucomicrobiota; class Kiritimatiellia; order RFP12; family UBA1067; genus UBA1067. The sequence continues at coordinate 697 of DCMF01000014.1, forward strand.
GAAATGGATGACGGGACAACCATAGGTTCGTTTGTCGTCGGGGACATTGTTTCCGAGATGGGGGAAATAGGGAAGCCCGGAACATCTGGGAAATACTATGTCTACATCCGTTCAAACGAAGGGACGGTTCCACATTTTCACGTCTTTGACGAAGATGGAAGGAACCGAAAGGAAAGGGATAAGGGCAAGGGATTTCACACTTGCGTAGAGATCAGGTGCAACGCCTACTTCAAGCACGGACCTTATGTCGACAACCTGTCCAGAAAAATGAGGATTGCGCTCAATGCCTTCATGAGCCAAATACGTTCGGAGGCACAATACAGCTCTGGCGTCGGAAAGAGCAACTACGTGTATACAATAGAGCAGTGGAACGACAACAACGCACAGGACAGGAAGCCTCCGAAATGGGTTGACCCAAGGACCGCCCAGCAACCAAATTATTCCACGCTCACCGACAACATGAAGTGAAATGGAGGCGCGGGGACAGACCCCCACGGTTTCAGAATTTTCCGCACAGAGTTCTCATTTCGCATAACGCAACCGCTTCGCGGGGCCAAAAGAGCATTGCTGAAGAGGCACGTCGTGATCCGGGCGTCCGCCTCTTGCGCCCATCTTTTGCAAATTCCAACGCAAAGTCCCCAAAGCAAGAGATTTCAAAATTAGGTCAGACCTAAATTTGTAATCCGCGACTCGACACCTCTTCCGTACAGTCAACACTTGACGCAAAGGTCGCAAAGGCATTGACGCAAAGGCCGCAAAGGTTGACGCAATGTGCAGAAATCATTCTATCAGACCGCTTCCCAATGGCCGCCCTTGTCCGGGCCGATGCGGCGGAGACGGCCCGCGCCCTTCAGGTTGTCGATGTGCTTCTGAACCGTACTCCGCGCAATCCCCAACGCCGCGACAAGCCCCGTCTGCGACAAATTCGCGTCAGGAGTCCTTCGGCGTCTTCCAGTCGCCTCGGCGGATCTCGTCGATGACTTCGAAAAGCGTTTCGGGATAGTCCGTCGTGAAGTTGTCGAACCCGAGATCCCACATCTTCCGGTAGACGTCCTTGTTCGCGCCCTCCGTCCAGGTCATGCCATTGGCCACCACGCCGTGCTTATGGAGCAGGGCGATGGCACGGCGGACGAACGCCGTAGACGGATTGAACACGTCGGCCTTCGACAAGTCCGTCCGCAGGTGAATCTGAACCTGGTCAATGCCGTCGAATCCGGTCGCGGACATTTCGTCGAGCTGCTTCTGGACGTAGGCCTCGGCGCGGGCGGTCTCCTCGGACGAGTTGTCCCTCGGCCAGGCCCCCAGCCACACCATCGAGCGACCTTTCGGCGCAAGGGCGCGCCAGCGCGGGATGAGCCGCCAGTTGGGGGAGCAGTAGTAGACCTGCTCGATCACGCCGAACCGGTTCGCGAGTTCCGCGATCCGTTCGGGCGGCGCGCCCTTCTCGTCCACGTAGAGCAGCCGTTCGGGATGGCCCTTCATCGCGGCGAAGACGCTCTCCATCGTGGCGATGCGCGTCGTCGCGTATTGCGCGCCCAGGTACGAGCCGGTGTCAACGTCGCGGATCTCGTCCCACGTCAAGTCCCAGACCTTCCGCTCCGCAAGCGAAGCTGGGATGCCGCGCCCGATGCGCTTGAGGTTGTCGTCGTGCATCGCGATCGCCACACCGTCCTTCGTCAGCCGCGCATCGGCTTCGGGCGCGAGGCCATGCCCCCAGCACCAGAGGAACGTCTCCAGCGAATTGTCGGGACGCGACCGGCTGCCGCCGCCGCGATGAACCTGACAGCGGAAAAGTCCCTGCTCGCGCGGGATCGGCGACGGCTTCGGCCATTCGGCGGCCAGCGTCGCCGAAAGCGACAGCGACAGAACGCCCAGAAGCATGCCTTGCGATTTCTTCATTGCTCTCCTTACTCGTGCTTCGCTTCCAATCTTGGAATTTTCGGTATTATAGCACACCGCCATCGTGACGGCAACGGTCAATTTTCGGCAATCATGTCACGATGCAAGCAAAAGGACAATTTGCGCGGGAGGCGTGGGGACAGTCCCCACGGCTTCAGAATTTTCCGCATCATGTTCTCATTCGGCAAGACTGTATCAAACCCTCTCCATGACCTCTGCGCCTTTCTTGCGCCATCCGTTGCAGATTTCAACGCAACGGCCGCGAAGCAAGAGATTTCAAAATTAGGTCAGACCTAAATTTGTAATCCGACACCTCTTCTGCACAGTCAACACTTGACGCAAAGGTTGCGAAGGTTGACACAAAGACACGCAAGGGATTGACGCAACGTGCGGAAATCATTCTGTCAGACCGCTTCCCAATGGCCGCCCTTGTCCGGGCCGATGCGGCGGAGACGGCCCGCGCCCTTCATGTTGTCGATGTACTTCTGAACCGTACTCCGCGCAATCCCCAACGCCGCGACAAGCCCCGCCTGCGACAGGTGCGGATGGTCTTTCAGCAATTGCCACAGGCGCTCGGAGGTTTTCTGACCGCCTTTTTCTGGCCGCCTTTCGGTCTCGGCGCGTCCTGCCTTCAGCGTTGCCTCCTGTGTCTGGCTGAGACCGATCCGCAAGTAGCGGCTTTTCAGCTCGTTGTCTTCGCCCAAGAGCAGGTTTCTGAAGAATCGCTCCAGCGGCGCGTCTGTCTTGGCAATCCCCTTCAGCGGATTCTCATGGCACGCCCGCACCAGCGCATTCCGAAAATACCAGGAATTCTCCCTGAACGCATTGTTCGCCACGGGATACCCAAGCGATTTCAGGTATTTGACGGCGAACACCGCCATCGTGCGGGTGTTGCCCTCGCGGAGCGGATTCGTTGCAAGCTTGTCTGCCGAGCGTAAGAGAACTCACGCTCGCGGTCAAAGGCATAGTCCAGGCTCGACGCAATCGTCTTCCAGTCGCCGTACGTCACCGAATCGTCCTTGAGCACCCATTCGCGCTTGCGGATGTTGACGTCGCGGAACCTGCCCGCGCCCTTGAGGACGTTCTCGAAGACAAGGCCATGAAGCGCGGCAAAATACGAAGGCGACAGGTCGAAACCCTCGTCGTTGATTACCTCAATGATGCACGCGGCAACCTTGTCCGCTTCTCGCGACTCTTCGGGAAGTTCGCGCCCGGCTTTCGTCTCATAGTAGTCATCGACGAGGTCACGCGCCCTGTCGGCGGAGATGTCGCCGTCGATGTGACGACTCGCGATTTCGTAGAGATACGCCGAGGGCCTGAGGCCGTCCACCGCCTACAGGCCAATGGCCGTCGCCCAGGCCTCCGCACGCGCCCGCCGTCCCGGCTCCTTCGCTTCCAGATAGCCGTCGAACTCGCGCTTCAAGTCAAAGAAGTCTCCCTCGCGTTGGCTGTCCATGTTCGCTCCCCCAAAGGCTTTTCGGCGTATTATACCATATCAGCGAACACATCGCTCACGGACACCGCCTACACGCCGCCGACGTACAGGAGGTCGCGCTCCGTTCCGCGCAAACACCTGAGACAACGCCGAATCAAGGCTTCGAGAGAAAGCGCAAAGTCCTCTGCGCCCTCTTTTCGGACGAACGTCTGCCGTCTCTGCCGCGAAGCCCTCGTCACCGAACCTCCAGGACGCAGCCTTCGTTCGCGCCGAGCGCGAGGACGCCGTCCGCGTATGCGCCGCCCCAGGTGCGGACGACCCGGCCGTCGATCTCCAGCGGCACGGAAACGGCTTCCGGCGACGAATTGACCGCGACCGCATAGAGCCGTCCGTCCGCCGCCGCGTGCTCCGTCAGTCCAAGGCGCGGATCGTCGCGCCGGACGCGCCGCCGCACGCCCGCACGTTCCGCCGCGAGCCGGTAGACGGGCCATGCGGTCAGCTGGGCGTTGCGCTCGATGGCGCCGTTGACGAACAGGACCCTGCCCTTCCCGTAGGCGAATTCCGTCATGAACGGCTGGCCGTCCTTCGTCCGCAGCAGCACGGACGCGCCCTTTGCCGCGAGGCGGCGCGCGTACGGCTCCTCGAACGCGAACGACGCCTCGCCGCAGTCGACGGCGAGCGTCGTGCGCGCCTGCCAGTGGCTCTCCACCTCGACGCCCGCCGTCTCGGCGAGGTCGGAGAGGACCGTGCCGTCGCCGAGCGTCAGGAGCGCCGTCGCCCCCGCCCGCACCCGCGCGCGCAGCGCGTGCCAGGTCTGTCCGAGGTAGGCGTTGTACGTCTTCCCCGACGGCAGGATGTAGAAGTCGGCCTCCGGCAGGGCGTCCTCGGCCCGCGCGTAGCGGATGTCGAAGCCGGCCTGCCGCGCGAGCAGCCACGCGCCAAGGGAGGTCGCCCAGGCGTCCTCCTGCTCGGAGACGAGGACGGTCGCGTCAATCCGGCGGGGCGGCAGCGACCGAAACGGCAGCGCATCGAGGAATTCGCGGAACCTTTTCATCTCAAGCGCCTGCGGCTTGGGCGTCCCGTCCGCCGTGAAGACGCCCAGCTCGCGCTCGATGGCCGCCCAGTCGTAGGGGGCGAAGGCCAGGCGGTTCTGGTCGAACGCGCACCACCAGACATACGACTTGATCCCGGCGGCCCAGCAGCTGAAGAGCGCGGCGCGCATCGACGCGGCGGCGCGCGCCTCCGAGGCGACGCCCGGCCCCATCGAGCCCGCCTCCTCGACGAACGCGGGCCGTCCGGCGAGATCGGCGTAGTAGGTCGTCTCGCACGCCGCATGGCAGGCGTTGCGCAGCGTGTCGAACGGCTCCGTGTTGCAGCCGGGCGTCCAGAGCGGATACGGATGCGTCGTGAGGACGTCCACCAGCTCGCCCTGGTCGCGGGCGTTCGTCATCGCGTCGAACTTCGACGACACGCTGTGCATGCCGCTCACAACGGGGCGCGAGGCGTCCGCCAGCCGGATCGACGCGGCGATCGCGTGCATCCAGTTGCGGAACTCCGCGCGCGTCGCCCGTCCCATCGCGTTGCACTCGTTGCCGAGATCCCACGCGACGATGGCCCTTTCGCCCTTCAAGGACTCCACGAGATGGCGCACGTAGCGCGTCTGCCACATGACGGACTCGGCATCGGTGAGGGCGTTCTTGCGCTCCAGCGCGGGCGGCACGAACATGCGTCCGCTCATCCAGCCCGTGACGAGCCCCGCGACGAGGCCAAGCCCGCGGCGTTCGGCCGCGCGGCAGAGGAAGCGGAAGCGCTCGACCATCTCGTCGTCCACGGCGGCGGCGTTCTTCAGCTCTCCGTCGCCCTGCATCCAGCGGCGGAAGTCGCCGCGCCCGCCGTAGGCGGCCGTGAGCGGCTGGAAGTCGGGCCAGAGCGGGAAGACGCGAAGGATCGAGATCCCGTGCGCCGCGAGCCGGTCGAGGTCGCGCTCGACCTGCGCACCGTCCCAGTTCCGCCACATGTGCATCCCCGCATGGCTCGCCCAGTAGTTGACGCCGATGTCAAAGTCCTCCGCCGACGGAAACGCGCGCGGCGGCTCCGCACGGACTGGCCCCGCCACAGCCATCGCACCCACGCCGCAGATTCCAAGCAACAGCTTACCCATGATCTTCCTGTTCCTTTCTTTACGCCTTTTGTTTCGCAAATTCCATCCAGCCGGTCGCGAGGGGCGCACCGAATTTGCCCCACTCGTTGACCGGGCGCACGGTGAAGCGCACCTCGCCGCAGTCGGGGATCGCCTCCTCGGCGAAGCGGCAGGCGACCGGCTCGACATCCTTCTCCGCCGGCAGGAGCGCGTTCGGCGAGTAGACGCGGCTCGACGCGACCGTGCGGACGACGCCGGAGATGCGCGACTCGCAGTCGACCTGGAAGTCGAAGGCCCGCGCGCCGCCGCTCCGCCCGTTCACCGGCGGGAACGTGACCTCCACCTGCGGATGCGCGCGCCCCGTGCGATCCTTCCCTGGCACACCCCGCCGCACCGACACGGCGGCGCCCGGCGCGAACTGCGGCGGACGCGACGCGGCGGCGCGCGGCTCCTGACGGTAAGGCCGGTCTGACGGGTCGCCCAGCGGGATCACCCAGTCCGGCCCCAGCCGCAGCCCGTACTCGAAGTCGCGCCGCTCCAGCGTGATGCGGTCGTCGAAGACCTCCATCACCATCCCCTGCCGGCACGTCCCGAAGTCCAGCCACGGCATCTCCTTGGGCGGCGACATCCGGTCGTCCCAGGCGTGCCCGTTCTCGCGTCCCGCGAAGGTGAACTCCCAGCCGCTCGTCGAGCTGCAGCCGACGGACGTGAACGCCCCCTGCCAGATTGTCCGCTCCTCCAGGAGCGAGATGTGGGAGTGTCCGGAGAAGGCGATGCAGTTGGGGTAGTCCGACAGGACGCGCGTCGACGTCCCGTCGTCGCACGAGTCGTCCGCATAGGGTGACGAGCAGGTGCCGCGCGGATGGTCGTGCTGGCAGTAGAAGAACGGGCGCGCCGGGTCGAGTTCGGCCCCGTGGGCGGCAAACCACGCCGGCACCGGGTTCGGCTCGTTGGCGAGGCCGCGCGCAAGCGGCTGCAACCGGCCCTCGTCCCCGACGACCGACACCCAGTTGCGCAGGACGAACGTGTAGCCGTTGACCGTCTTGACGACGATCGGCGCGTAGTCCTCATGGAAAAGCTCGCGCCAGAATTTCTCGCGGTTGAACCAGAAGCCGAACCGCTTCGCCTCCTCGACCGTCTTGATGGGCCACGGCCCGCCGCCGTAGCAGAAACCGTCCACGTCGTGGTTGCCCGTGAGGAACAGCCGCTCGACGTGCGCCCCGTCGGGCCGCCGGTCGTCCGGGAAGACCTCGAACCAGATGCGCGCGACGTCCGCGAACTCGTTGTAATGGCCCCAGGTCGCGAGGTCGCCCGTGACGAGCACCGCGTCGACCTTCCGGTCGCGGAAGAACTCCAGCGCGCGGCGCCAGATCTCGGCGGAGTGGTCGCGCTTGACGTGGATGTCCGAGAGGACGCCGACGCGCAGGTTGGGGGCTTTCGCCGCGAACGCGGGCAGCCCCGCCGTCCCGGCCGCGCACGCGGCCCCGACCACGAAGTTTCTTCTTGTCATCATGTCACTGTATCTCCTTGTTGTCAATTTAGTCGGTCATAAGTCGCACGGGGCCGTAGAGACCGGCGGGCTTCAGCGGGGCGTCCGCCTTCGGGCCGTAGAGCGTCCATGTCGTCCGCGCCGCCTCCGGCAACGCCGCCTCGCGCACGAGGCGGTTGTGCCACGTCGCCGTGACGACGACCTCCAGCCGGTTCGTGCCGTCCGCGACGCGATCCGTCAGGTCGAGCCGGTACGGCGCGCACCAGAGACGTCCGACCGGCGCGCCGTTGAGGAAGACTTCGGCGCATTGCTCGACCCGACCGAGATCGACGACCGTCCGCTTGCCGCGCCGCGCCGCGAAGGCGAACGCCGCCCGCCGCGCGCCAGGCGCGAAACCGCCCAGCTCGACCGCCTCGCCGCCAGGAAGCGCCACGGGTGGATGCCCCGTCACAGGGTCGGTCACGGACACCACCCCGTCCGCCGAAAAGCGGACGAACCGCGACTCGCCCGCCGCCAGCGACAGCGCGACGGGACGTCCGCGAAAACGCACCGTCCCGGCGACCGGCGCGTCCGGCGCCGCGACGAAGTACAGGTCTTCCGCGTCCATCCGGCGATGATACCACACGAGCGCGTCGCCGGGGGATTCGACGTCGGGGACAAGCCCTGCCGTCGGGTCGCCGCCCTCGACGGCACGCGCGCCCGCCCGCGCCAGCACGTCAATCTTCGCCCGGCTTGTCGCGTCCAAATACGTCCCTTCGGGAATCCACAGAACCGAATAGGACATTCCGTCCGGCAGGACGAGGCGGCCGTCCTTCGCGGACAGGCGGTTCAGGAGGACGTCGCGGTTGACGTAGTCGTCCTTGAAGCGGTTGCAGAAATGCGGCTCTTTCTCGCCCGGCTTGTGGCCGAGGCCGTCGCCGAGGACGCGCAGGACGTCCACGACCGGCATCCCCGTCTCGAGGAATGCCGTGCAGCGCGCGCAGTAGTCCGTGAAGAGCGGCATGAAGCCCCACCACGTCTGCCCGCGCAGGAACGGCGTGCCGATGAAGTAGCCGAAGCTCGTGCCGGGCTTCTTGAAGCCGACCTGCGGATTGTGCGTGTAGGTATGGAACACCGGGAACGTCACGCCCTTCGCGAAATGGCGATCGAGGACGGGCTTGAAGTCGCGCAGGGCCTCGTCCCAGTCCAGTGCGCAGTTCGTGAGGGCCTCCGCCGCGACGCGCCGCTTGCCGTAGACGTGCGCGGCGGAGACGCACGGCAGGACGGCCTTGAAGTCGGCGCTGCCGACGCCCGTCGGCGCCGTCGGACGCCAGAACTCGCACATCGGGACGTCCGCGTGCTTCCAGTACGCGAGCAGGTCGCCCGCGAGCGCGTCGCCGAACGCCGTCTCGTACTGCACCGT
>DCMF01000095.1 GCA_002321305.1 Verrucomicrobia bacterium UBA1629
CCGTTGCGCCGGAACCGTGATGCCGTTGCGCCGGAACCGAGATGCCGTTGCGCCGGAACCGCCACCCCGTTTCGGCGCGACAGTCGTGCGGGGCAAAAGAGATGGGCTAGGGCGTGTTTCGCCTGGCAGGCCCAGGATGCGGCGCCAGACATCCGGGTTTGGGTTCGATTTTCATGTATCAACAAGGGGAAAGAAATGCGGGGAATCGGCAACGGGAAGGATGATGAAGGGGGTGGTCCGAACGACGCCCCTTCGCCCGAGCGGTTGCGGGCGCAGTCTCCTGCGGCCTGTCCAAAGGATCCATTGCCGTGTGGGGGTGGGCCGGGCTCCTCGCCGCATTCTGCATTTTGCGCGGTTCAGCATCCCATCTTCCTTCGCATGCCTCGCGAGAGGCGTTCGGGCAAGTTTTTTAGGGGACGTTTTCCGCAAAAAGAAGGGGCGGGTATAGTGCCGTATCTACCAAAAGAGGCTAAGAAGTCAAAAAACACTACCCGAAAAAATATGAAAAACCCCTCTTGACGGGGGGGGGGGGGGGGGGCAACAGGGCTTCAGCATGAACGGACGATTCTATCACTGGGGGACAGTCGTCCTCGAACACGAGCGCTGTCGCGCGAACACGAAACAGCGCCGCCGCGAGACTGCGCGCTGCGCGGCTGAAGGTGCGGAGACGCCGCCAGGGCCGAAAACTCCGTTTTCGCCCGGCTTCGCCTCCGCACCCTCGCCCGTTCGGGCTCTCGCGACGGCGCTGGCACGAAAGCGCACCGATGGTGCGACACGAAAACCGCCCGCCCGTCCGTCGAGGCACGAAAAGGCTTGCGCGCTCGTCTCGAAGCTTCGTTGGCCCGCGTGTCACGCCTCGCGCAGAGCCGCAGGGTTCCGCAACGAACCTCAGCGCCGTTGCGCGAGCCGTTGCGACATGGCCAAATCAGGGCTTCGAGTGGATGCGCGGAGCCTTTTCGTGCCTCGATGCGTGAGGCCTGCCGCGCTTTCGTGTCCGCGCCGCGCGCGGCGTTCGTGCCCGTTGGCGCGTCATGCCCCAAAGGGGTGCGGACGGCGGAGCGGCGGCGGGCGGAAGCCGCAGGCTTCAGTCCCGGCGACGTTCCGCAGGACGCAGTCGGCGGAACGCCGATGCCGCGCCAACGTTTCGTGGTCTGCGGCGCAGCCGCCGAACAAAGACGCGAGACCGACTGTCCCCCGGTGCGAGTCACTTCCTTTCATGCTGAACCTCTGCGCTACAACTCTACACGGCCAAAACCGGGAATCGGGATAAGGGTACAAACGCCGCCCCTTCAGCGCGGGCGGCGGCGGGCGAGGCCGCAGGCATCAGCCCCGACGGCGCTTGCGCGCCCTCAATCGCGCATCGCGCGGTCTCGCGGCGGCGCTGTTTCGCGTTCGCGCGTAGCGCCCGTCTGCGATGGATGGGTTTCCTTCGGTTCGGCGGACAGGCAGAACACGAAGCGACGCGCGTCACTTCGACGGGTGCACCTGGAGGGACTCGAACCCCCACGCTTGCGCAGTGGAACCTAAATCCACCGTGTCTGCCATTCCACCACAGGTGCGTGGACGCCACGCCTCAGGCCGCGCCCGGAATCGGGGATTTCGTGCGGCGACCGGCGAAGCAAAGCGAACAGAAGACCGCGAGGGCGAGCAGCGGCTGGTAGTAGAGGCACTTGAGCAGCGAGAGCGAATCGACCGTCAGGTCAAGCCCGCGCGCGACGCCGATGGCGATCAGGATCTGCGCGCCGTAGGGGATGAGCCCCTGGATGACGCACGAGGCCGTGTCGAGGACGGACGCGATCCGCACCGGGCTCGCCTCGAACTTCTCGGAGCATTCCTTCGCGATCGGTCCCGCGATGACGATCGCGACCGTGTTGTTCGCCGTGAAGCAGTTGACCGCCGCGACCAAGACGAAGACGCCAAGCTCGCACGTGCGCGGCCCGCGAATCACCTTCGCGATCTTCTCCGTCAGCCAGAGGATGCCGCCGTTCGCCTGCACGCTCCGGAAGAGCCCGCCCGCGAGCAGCGCGACGATCAGCGTCTCGCCCATGCCGAGCGTGCCCTTGCCGAGCAGGTCCATCGCGTCGAAGAACGCGAACTTCCCAAGGCAGCCGCCGATCACGGCCGACAGCACCGTGCCCGAGAAGAGGAGCATCATCACGTTGTAGCCGACGAGCGCCAGCACGAGGACGAACACGTACGGCAGGACGAGGACGAGGTGCTGCCACGTCACGGCCGGCGCCTCGACCGCCCCCGCCGAGAAGCCGGAGACCGCATAGAGGAAGAGCGCGACCAGCGCCGCCGGCGCGGCGATGAGGCCGTTCGCGAGGAACTTGTCCTTCATGCGGACGCCCTGCGTGCGCGTCGCGGCAATCGTCGTGTCGGAAATCATCGAGAGGTTGTCGCCGAACATCGAGCCGCCGATCACGGCGCCCATGAGAAGCGCGGGGCTGAGCCCCAGCGGGCCCGCGAAGCCGAGCGCGATCGGCGTGACGGCCGCGATCGTGCCGCAGGAGGTCCCGATGGCGAGCGAGATGAGGCACGAGACCAGGAAGACGCCCGCGACCATCAGCCGCGCCGGCACGAGCGCCTGCGCGATCGTCACGGCCGCATCGACCGCGCCGGAGCCCTTCGCGATCGTCGCGAACGCCCCGGCGAGGATGAAGATGAGGCACATGATCATGATGTTCGGCTCGCCCATCCCGCGCGCGTACGTCTCGACCTTCTCGTCGAGCTTCGCCGAGCCGATCAGGAGCGAGACGGCCGAGGCGACGAGGAACGCCACCGGCATCGAGACCTTGTACCACGGCATCTCGAAGCCGAGCTGGCCGGCCCACAGGGAAAGCCCCACGTAGAACGCGGCGAAGACGAGGAACGGGACGAGCGCAAGGCCTCTGGGTTTCATGTGTCAGGATTGCTTTCTGAGCTTGTCGCGGTGCGAGAAGAAGATGCGCGTCCTGTTCGCGAAGGACTGCGCCTCCGGGTAGTTCGCGGCGGTCGCGAGCTTCTGGAACGCCTCCAGCGCGGCCTTCTGCTGACGGTCGAGGTTCGCGGGAACCTCGAAGACGACGCGCGCGTCGAGGTCGCCCGCCGCGCCGCCGCGCAGCGACGGCACGCCTTTGCCGCGCAGGCGGAAAACCTTGCCGTTCGGCGTGCCCGCCGGGATCTTGAGCTGCGCCTCGCCATCCGGCGTCGGCACGGCGATCGCACCGCCCAGCGCCGCCGTCACGGGCGAGACGGGCACGTCCACGAAGAGATGCTGGCCCTCGCGCTCGAAGATGTCGCTGTCGCGCACGCCGATGAGGACGTAGAGGTCGCCGGGACGCCCGCCCCGGAGACCGCCCGCGCCCTTGCCCGCAAGCCGCAGCCGCGAGCCGCTGTCGACGCCCGCCGGAATCTTCAGCGCGATGTGCTGGGGCTGCGTGACGCGCCCCGAACCGCGGCACCGGCGGCACGGCTTCTCGATGACCGTCCCCTCGCCGCCGCACGTCGGGCACGTCTGCTGGATGCGCAGGAAGCCGCCGCCGCCCATGACGACGCCGCGCCCGCCGCACGTCTTGCAGACGACGCGCTGCGCACCCGCCGCCGCGCCCGTGCCGCCGCAGTCGGGACACTGCGCCGGGATGTCGAGGTCGAGCGTCCGCTCGCTGCCGAACAGCGCCTCGTCGAAGTCGATGTCGAGGCGAAACGTCATGTCCTCGCCGTCCTGCGGCCCGTTCGGGTCGGCATGGTAGGCGTGACCGCCGCCCCCGCCGCCGAAGATGTCCTCGAAGCCGCCGAACCCGCCGCCGCGACGCGACCGCCCGCCGCCGTGGCCGCCGAAGATGTCGCCGAACATGGAGAAGATGTCGTCCATGTTCATGCCGCCCGCGCCGAAGCCGCCCGGCCCGCCCGCGCCGTTCGCGAACGCCTGGTGCCCGAACTGGTCGTAGCGCTGGCGCTTCTCGGCGTCGTGCAGGACGTCATACGCCTCGGCCGCCTCCTTGAACTTCTCCTCGGCGACCTTGTCGCCCGGATTGCGGTCCGGGTGGTACTTCATCGCAAGCTTGCGGTAGGCGGACTTGATCTCGTCCGCCGTCGCCGTCTTGGGCACGCCCAAGACCTCGTAGTAGTCTCTTTTCTCTGCAGCCATGACCGTAAATTAAAAAGAAAAAGGGAAAGGGATGAAGGAAGAGGGATGAAGGAAGAAGGAAGAAGTGCAGTCCTGCACACCTTCTTTTCGTGTCTCACCAATCAAGCGCAAACCATCCATGCTTCTTCCTTTTTCCTTCTTCCTTGCTTACTTTTTCCCGGAGGACACGACGACCTGCGCGGCGCGCAGCACCTTGTCCTTCAGCATCCAGCCCTTCTTCGACTCGATCGAGACCTTGCCTTCGGGGATCTCTTCGTGCGGCAAATGGGCGATCGCCTCCATCCGCTCGGTGTCGAGGTCGAGCCCGACGGAATCGAACGGCTCCGCGCCGTGGTCCTTCAGCGACTTCAGCAGCGTGTCGTGCACCATCTGCACGCCCTTCACGAACGGGTCGTCGGCCTTCTCCTTCGCGTTCGCGAGCGCGAGCTGGAGGTTGTCGACCGCCGGCAGGACGTCCTTCAGGATGTCCGCCTCGGCGTAGCGGTACGTGTCCTCGCGGTCACGCGCCGCCCGCTTCTTGTAGTTGTCGAAGTCGGCGAGCGTGAGGGCGTAGAGCGTCTTCCAGTCGGGCTCCTTCGGCGCCTCGGCCGGCTTCTCGGCCTTCGGCTCGGCAGGGGCCTTTCCCTCGACTTTCGGCTCGGTTTCGGGCGCGTCGTCCGGTTCGGCGGACGAGGACGCAGAGGACGCACAAGACGCACAGGACGGTTCGCCGCCTTCAACGCCCTTTTCCGAGGGCTTCGCCGACGTTTCGGCTTTCTTCTCTTCTTCAGACATCGCTTACGCCTTGATCTGGCCCGCCTTCGCGAGCATCTTCGCCTCGACGGACTGGATCTCGGCAAAGCCCTGCGAGCTGTGCGGATTCAGGCCGTTCGACGCCTCCATCGAGCTGTCGGCCTCGTTGTAGATCGTCGCCTTGAGGCCCTTGAGGCTCTCGAAGAAGATGTTGCCCTTGTAGAGGCCGAGCGTGACTTCGGCCGTCGCCTTGTCGGCCCAGACCTGAATCGCCGCGCGCGCCGCCTGCGTCGCCGGATCGAACCAGCGACCGTCGTAGATCTGGTCGGCGACAAGCTTCGAGAGCTGCTGGAAGAGGAGCGTCGAGCGGCGATCCATGACGCCTTCATAGATGTACTTGAGGCCCCAGCTCAGCACCTCCATGCCCGGCGCCTCGTAGACGCCGCGGCTCTTCGTGCCGATGATGCGGTTCTCCAGCGCGTGCTTCATGCCGATGCCGTTGCGGCCGCCGATCCTGTTCATCTCCAGCATGACCTCGTAGGGCGTCATCTTCTGGCCGTTCACCGCGACGCAGCGGCCCTTCTCGAACTTCAGCGTGACTTTCTCGACCTTGTTCGGGGCCTTGTCGGGCCACACGCCCATCGTGGGCTTCACGATGCGCATCGACGTCTCCATCGACTCCAGGTCCTCCGCCTCGTGCGAGAGGCCCGCGAGGTTCGCGTCGGTCGAGTACTTCTTCTTCGTGCCGACGAACGCCGTGATGCCGCGCGTCGCGAGGAAGGCCACCATCTGCGTGCGGCCGGGGAACTTCTTCAGGAGATCCGCGTCGCGCCACGGGGCGTAGACGCCGAACTTCGGGTCCATCACGTTCGTGTAGCGCTCGAAGCGCATCTGGTCGTTGCCGCGCCCCGTCGCGCCGTGGACGAGCACCGTGCAGCCGGCCTTCTTCATCGCCGGGAGAAGCTTCTGCACCGTGACGGCGCGGGCGATGCCGGTCGAGTTCCAGTAGCCGCCGTCGTACATCGCCTGGCACTTCACCGTCTCGAAGCAGATGTCGGCCATTTCCTTCGTGACGTCGACGATCGTCGTCTCGACGCCGGTCGGGGCCATCTTCTTCTTGATGTCGTTGATGTCCTTCTCATCCGGCTGGCCGACGTTGGCCGAGAACGCCTTGACCTTCACGCCCGCGTCCTTCAGCACGCAGCAGATGGTCTTCGAGTCGAGTCCGCCGCTGACGCACACGCCAACGGTCTTGCCCTTGAGGTCTTCGAGTTTCATGTTGACTTCTCCTTGTCGTTGAAAAATCAGGCGCGTATTATATCACGTTCGCCGCACGGCGGCAAACGCGCGGACGCGCGGCGCCATCAGGCGCTCCGTCCGAGCGGTCCGGACAGGATTGCCGTCGCCGCCGCGAGGGCGCGGCCACGGTGCGAAATCGCGTTCTTCTCGTCCGCCGACAGCGCGGCGAACGACTTCGCGCAGCCGTCCGGGACGAAGAGCGGATCGTAGCCGAAGCCGTCCGTGCCCGACGGCCGTTCGGCGATCGTGCCGAAGCACTTGCCCTCGACCGTGCGCTCCGTGCCGTCCGGCGCGACAAGCGCGATTGCGCACGTGAAGTTCGCGCGGCGGTCGGCGACGCCCGCGAGGTTCTTCAGCAGCAGCGCGTTGTTCGCCGGCGTGTCCGACGGCTCGCCCGCATAGCGTGCGCTGCGCACGCCCGGCGCGCCGCCGAGCGCGGCGACCTCCAGGCCCGAATCGTCCGCCAGGCACCAGTCGCCGCGATGGCGCGCGGCGATCGCGCGCACCTTGATGAGGGCGTTGCCGACGAAATCGGGCGCGCTTTCCTCGACGCCCGCCGGATCGTCCGCCAGGATCTCGTAGTCCGGCAGGATGGCCGCGATCTCGCGGATCTTGTGCGCGTTGTGCGTCGCGACAAACAGCTTCTTCTTCATGTGGATGTCCTCCGTGTCATTTCCAGAACGCCCGGTCGCCCGTGCGCTTGTAGAGGGTGATGGTGAATTCCTTCAGCGGCCTCTTCTCCCAGTCGCGCCTGTACAGGAAGCGGATCTTCGACGGCCCGTCGTAGCCGCGGCGAACGCGGATCTGGACTTCGGCCGTTCCGGGCACGCCCACGCGCCCGTCGTCCGACACGCCGGCGACATGCCGGATCGAGACGTCCACGTCCGCATCGTCGCACGTCGCGAGCCACGAGTAGCCCGTCGTCATGTTCTCTTCGAGGTCGAAGAGGAAGCGGTCGCCGCTTTCGGCGTGCAGGACCTGGTTCCGTTCCGGCACAACCGAATAGCGGCGCTCGACAGCGCAGCCCGCCAAGGCGAGCAGCGCCGCCGCAGAAAGGGCCGCGACGCACCCTTTCGTCCGTCCGCGTCCAATTGCCCGACGGGCATCTGCATTCGCAAGGCGCATAAGGTCCGATTTCCGCCAAAAGGCGACGAGGGCCGCAGAAGACTGCGGCCCTCGTCGTGGCGATCACGACAATCGCCGCCGACGGCTTACATCATGCCGCCCATGTCCGGCGCGCCGCCATGGCCGCCGCAGCCGCAGGCTTCCTTCTTCTCCGGGATGTCCGTGACCATGCAGTCGGTCGTCAGCAGGAGGCCCGCGATGGACGCCGCGTTCTGCAGCGCCGAGCGCGTGACCTTCGCCGGATCGACGACGCCCGCCTTGAGCATGTCGACGTACTCGCCGGTGCGCACGTTGTAGCCGTTCGTTCCCGTCGCCTTCTTGACGTTGGCGATGACGAGCGCGGCCTCAAGGCCCGCGTTGGAGACGAGCTTGCGCAGGGGCGCCTCGATCGCGCGGGCGATGATCGCCGCGCCGACCTTCTCGTCGCCCTCGAGCTGGAGGGCGTCGATCGCCTTCTGGCAGCGGAGGTAGGCGACGCCGCCGCCCGGGACGATGCCTTCCTCGACGGCCGCGCGGGTCGCGTGGAGGGCGTCGTCGACGCGGTCCTTCTTCTCCTTCATTGCGGCTTCCGTCGCCGCGCCGACCTTGATGAGCGCCACGCCGCCCGCGAGCTTCGCGAGGCGTTCCTGCAGCTTCTCGCGGTCGTAGTCGGAGGTCGTCTCCTCGATCTGGCGCTTGATCTGCTCGACGCGCGCCTTGATGTCGGCCGACTTGCCGAGGCCCTCGACGACGGTCGTGTTGTCCTTGTCGACGACGACCTTCTTCGCGCGGCCGAGCATGTCGATCGTCACGTTCTCCAGCTTGATGCCGATGTCCTCGCTGATGAGCTTGCCGCCCGTGAGGATCGCGATGTCCTCGAGGATCGCCTTCCGGCGGTCACCGAAGCCCGGCGCCTTGACGGCGCAGACCTGGAACGTGCCGCGCAGCTTGTTCACGACGAGCGTCGCGAGCGCCTCGCCCTCGACGTCCTCGGCGATGATCATGAGCGGACGGCCCGACTTCGCGACCGCCTGGAGCAGCGGCAGCATGTCCTGGAGGTTCGAGATCTTCTTCTCGAAGAGCAGGATGAACGGGTTCTCCAGCTCGCACTCCATCGCGTCCGGGTTCGTCACGAAGTACGGCGAGAGGTAGCCCTTGTCGAACTGCATGCCCTCGACGACGTCGAGCGAGCTCTCGAGGGTCTTCGCCTCCTCGACCGTGATCGTGCCTTCCTTGCCGACCTTCTCCATCGCCTCGGAGATCATCTTGCCGATCTCCTCGTCGCCGTTCGCCGAGAGCGTCGCGACCTGCGCGATCTCGTCCGCCGACTTCACCTTCTTGGAGAGCTTCGCGATCGCGTCCACGACCGCGCCGGTCGCCTTGTCGATGCCGCGCTTCAGCGCCATGCCGTTCGCGCCGGCCGTGAGGTTCTTGAGGCCCTCGCGGTAGATCGCCTCGGCGAGGAGCGTCGCCGTCGTCGTGCCATCGCCCGCGACGTCGTTCGTCTTCGAGGCGACTTCCTTCACCATCTGCGCGCCCATGTTCTCGAACGGGTCGGGCAGCTCGATCTCCTTGGCGACGGTCACGCCGTCCTTGGTGATCTGCGGCGAGCCGAACTTCTTGTCGAGGATGACGTTGCGGCCGGACGGGCCGAGGGTCGAGGTGACGGCGTTCGAGAGCTTCTCGACGCCGGCGAGAATCTTCTGACGCGCATCGGCGTCGAACTTGATCTGCTTTGCCATGATAAGTTTCCTTTCTGTTAAAATTTGTTCAATGGACTTGACGTGTTTGGGAGGTTCGGGAGGTTTGGGGAGTTTAGGAGGTTTAGGGGTGTTGGGCGTTCAAAAGAGATCGACCCGCCACCTTCGACTTCCCAAACCTTCCAAACTTTCCAAACTTACCAAACATTCTAAACCTTCCAAACTTTCAATCCCTTTACTTCTCGATCACGCCCAAGAGGTCTTCCTCCCTCACGAGCTGGAGCTTCTTGTCGTCGATCTTCACTTCCGTGCCGCCGTACTTCGGCAGCAGGACGGTGTCGCCCTTCTTGACGTCGAACGCGATTTCCTTGCCGTCCTTGTCGAGCTTCTTGCCGACGGCGATGACCTTGCCCTGCATGGGCTTTTCCTTCGCCGAGTCGGGGATGATGATGCCGCCGACGGTCTGTTCCTTCTCTTCGATCGGTTCGACGAGAACGCGATCACCCAGGGGTCTGATGTTCATTTTTGTTTTTTTCCTTTCGGGTTAGGTGCTAATTCAAATCTCTTGGACAAAGGACAGCGGACCGGCGACAGAGGCCTTTGTCCGTTGTCCTACGTCTTTTGTCCTTTTACTTCATCGTGAAGTCGGCGTCGACGACGTCATCGCCGCCCTTCTTGTCGCCCTTCGGCGGCTCGCCGTTCGGCGGCGGCGTGCCCGCGCCGGGGTTGGCCCCCGGATTCGCGCCGGCGGCGCCCTGCGCGGCCTGCGCGCTGGCGTACATCTCCTGCGCGACGGGCTCCATCGCCTTCATGAGCGCCTCCTGCTTCGCCTTGATGTCGGCGATCGGGGCCGGCGGCTGCTTCGCGAGCAGGTCCTTGAGCTCCTTGAGCGCGGCCTCGACCGGCGCCTTCTTGTCGGCGGCGATCTTGTCGCCCGACTCGCGGAGCGTCTTCTCGACCTGGAACGCAAGGCCGTCCGCCTTGTTGCGGTCCTCGACCTCGGCGTGGCGCTTCTCGTCCTCGGCCGCATGGGCCTCGGCGTCCTTGCGCATCTTCTCGATCTCCTCCTTCGAGAGGCCACCCGCCGCGGTGATCGTGATCTTCTGCTCCTTCTGGGTGCCGAGATCCTTCGCCGAGACGTTGAGGATGCCGTTGGCGTCGATGTCGAACGTCACCTCGATCTGCGGGACGCCGCGCGGCGCCGGCGGGATGCCGTCCAGGTTGAAGTTGCCGAGCGCCTTGTTGTCGCGCGCCATCTTGCGGTCGCCCTGGAAGATCGCGATCGTCACGGCCGGCTGGTTGTCCGCCGCCGTCGAGAAGACCTGCGACTTCTTCGTCGGGATCGTCGTGTTGCGCTCGATGAGCGGGGTCAGTACGCCGCCGAGGGTCTCGATGCCGAGCGTGAGCGGCGTGACGTCGAGAAGGAGGACGTCCTTCACCTCGCCCTTCAGGATGCCGCCCTGAATGGCCGCGCCCATCGCGACGACCTCGTCCGGGTTGACGCCCTTGTGCGGCTCCTTGTTGAAGAGGCTCTTCGCCTTCTCCTGGATGAGCGGCATGCGCGTCTGGCCGCCGACGAGGACGACCTCGTCGACCGACGTGAGCTCCGCGTCCGCCATGCACTTGCGGCAGGGCTCGGCCGTGCGGTTCACGAGATCCATCGTCAGCGTCTCGAGTTTCGAGCGCGTCAGCGTCGCCGTCAGGTGCTTCGGGCCCGTCGCGTCCGCCGTGATGAACGGCAGGTTGATGTCGTAGGTCGTCGCGCTCGACAGGGCGCACTTCGCCTTCTCGGCCTCCTCCTTCAGGCGCTGGAGCGCCATCATGTCGTTGCCGAGGTCGATGCCCTGCTGGGCCTTGAAGTCCTCGATCATCCACTTCATGATCGCCTGGTCGAGGTCGTCGCCGCCGAGGTGCGTGTCGCCGTTCGTCGCCTTCACCTCGAAGACGCCGTCGCCGATGTCGAGGATCGAGATGTCGAACGTGCCGCCGCCGAAGTCGTAGACCGCGATCTTCTCGTTTTTCTTCTTGTCGAGGCCGTAGGCGAGCGAGGCCGCCGTCGGCTCGTTCACGATGCGCTTGACGTCAAGGCCCGCGATCTTGCCCGCGTCCTTCGTCGCCTGGCGCTGCTGGTCGTTGAAGTACGCCGGGACCGTGATGACGGCCTCCGTGATCTTCTCGCCGAGAAACGCCTCCGCGTCTTCCTTCAGCTTGCGAAGGACCATCGCGGAAATCTCCTGCGCCGTGTAGATCTTGTCGTTCACCTTCACGGCCGCGTCGCCGTTCGGCGCCGCCACGACCTCGTAGGGGACCATCTTGATCTCGTCCGTCATCTCGCTGAAGCGACGGCCAATGAAGCGCTTGATCGAGTAAATCGTCGACTTCGGGTTCGTCACGGCCTGGCGCTTCGCCGCCTGGCCGACCAGGATCTCGCCCGTCTTCGTGAACGCCACGATCGACGGCGTCGTCCGCGCGCCCTCCTTGTTCGGAATGACCGTTGCCTCGCCGCCTTCCATCACCGCCATGCAGCTGTTCGTCGTGCCAAGGTCAATACCAAGTACTTTTGCCATAGTTTTTTCTCTTCTTTCTTTCGCCCACCACGGGCGATGCCATGCGTCTTGCAAAGCCCGTGCCAAACATGGGGACAGGCCCCGTATTCAGGGAACAGCCCCTCCGAAAACAGAAAGTGGGACATTCTGTCGCGACAGAATGTCCCACTTGTCCCATGCGTCCCCGTCCTGTTTGTCCCATCAGTCCCCTGCGCCCTGTCCGCCCGTTTTGCCTACTGGGCGAGGTAGCCGCCATCGACGGGCAGGTTCACGCCCGTGACGAACGAGGCGGCGTCCGACAGCAGGAAGCAGATCGGGTACGCGACCTGTGCGGGCTTCCCGATGCCGAGCGGCTGGCGCTTCAGGAGCGCGGCGCGCGCCGCCGCGTCGAGCATCCGCCCCGCCCCGGCCTCGAACATCGGCGTCTGGACGTTCGAGGGACAGACCGCGTTGACGCGGATGCCGCGCGGCGCGAGTTCGGCCGCCAGCGTCCGCACGCTCGCCGAGAGCGCGCCCTTGGTCGCGCAGTAGACCGTCCCGCCGCTCCAGCCGACGACGGCGGACACGCTCGAGACGGCGACGGCCGAGAACGTCGCCGCGCGGAACGTCGGCCGCGCCAACCGCTTCATCAGCTCGGCGAACGCAAAGCAGTTGACGCGCATCGCCGCCTCGGCGCGCGCCACGTCGAAGCCCGACACCGGCTCGATCGGGCACGCCCCCGCCACGTGCGCAAGCCCGTCGAGCGGGGCGCTCGCCTCCAGCAGCCCCGTCAGGAACAGGGAATCGGTCAGGTCGCCCGCGATGACGCGATGCCCTTCGCCCGGACACAGCCGGCGCGTCGCCTCCAGCTCGTCCGCCCGCCGCGCCGTCAGCACGACCTCGGCGCCGAGCTCCGCCGCCGCAATCGCCGTCGCGCGTCCGATGCCGGACGACGCGCCGGTCACGAGGATCCTCTTCCCTTCAAGTGAAAAAGCGTTCATGGCGTTATTATAGCACATCTTCCCTACGAAAGCCGTGCGCGAATCGCGTCCGTCAGCCGCACGGCGGCGGCATGCGGGAAGCCGGCGGCGGCCGACGGCGGCGGAATCGGCCCGGACATCCGAAACGAGAAGCCGACGCGCCGCGCGCCCATGTCCCACGGACGCTGCCCCTTTGCGAGAATCCGCCGCGTCAGCGTCTCGCGGATGCAGACGACCGGCGCACCCGCGCGAATCGCGAGCTGGGCCGCGCCGCGCCGGAGCGGCTGCAGCCCCCCACTCTGCGGCGAGCGCGTCCCCTCGGGGAAGATCAGCACGTTCCATCCGGCCCGCAGGTACGGCGCGGCGATCTCCGGCAGGCGCGCGTCGTCCGGCAGCGCGGTCGCGCGGACGATCGCCGTCAGGAACGGATTGCCCTTGAGCGCGTGCTTGGCGACGTAGAGCGTGCGCGGCACGAGCGAGACGATCAGCACCACGTCGATGAGCGTCGGGTGGTTCGCGACGAGAACCGCGCCACGCACGGCGGACAGGTTGCCGCGTTCGATGCGGATGAGGCCCGTCACGACGAACAGCCGCGCCATCAGCCGCCAGAGCGTCCGCACGACCGGCTGCGCGCGTTCGGGCCTGCGCAGCACGGCCATGAGCGGCGAGACGGCGAGCGCGCCCGCGCCGAAGACGGCGAAGAGCACCGTCGCGGTCAGGCCGCGCAGGATCTCAGCCGTCGAACGCATAGAGGAACGAGAAGCCGTGTCCGCCGCCCGTCTCCTCGGCGTAGATGAAGAGCGTCGGCGTGATTGCCGCGCCCAAGGCCTCTAGCAGCGCGCAGCGGATCGTCTCGTCGCCAGCGGCAATCGCCGTGTAGGGCGCGGTATTCTTCGTGAAGACGCTCCAGAGCCCCGGCGCGGCGTTGTAGACGGACGTGCTGAAGCGGTGCGGCGAGACGGTGCCGTCCGCCCGGAACTCCTCGACAATCCGCCGCGTGAGCGAGTCCTCGCCGTCGCGCGACGCGAAGACGACGTTTCGCGGCGTCGGCGCGTCCGGCCCGAAGTTCGCGAGATGGAAGAAGACCTTCTGCAGCGGCGAGAGGCGGCGGCGCAGGAGCGGCGGCACGAACGCGACGTCCGGCGTCTCGCCGGGCCGCAGGCTGCGTCGGGCAAGGATACGGGGCGTATTCATGCGCGGCGGAAGACGAGCGACGTGTTGACGCCGCCGAAGGCGAAGTTGTCGGACATCGCGAACTCCGTCACGGCCGCGCGCCCCGCGCCCGTGATGAAGTCGTGTTCGCCGCAGCGCGGGTCGGGGTGCGCCAGGTTGAGGTTCGGCGCGAACCAGCCGTGCCGCAGCATCTCGACCGTCAGCGCCGCCTCGATCGCCCCGCAGGCGCCGAGCGTGTGGCCCGTGTAGCCCTTGATCGTCGAGACGAGCGGCTTCGCCGCGCCGAAGACCGCCGCGGTCGCCGTGCCCTCGGCGACGTCGCCGAGGTCGGTCGCCGTGCCGTGCGCGTTGACGTAGCCGATGTCGGACGGCGCCAGCCCCGCGTTTTCGAGCGCGAGCTTCAGCGCGACCGCCATCGTCTCGGCGTTCGGCTGCGTGACGTGCCGCCCGTCCGTGTTCGTGCCGAAGCCGACGACCTCCGCGAGAACCGTCGCGCCGCGCGCACGGGCGTGCCCGTACTCCTCCAGGATCAGCGTCGCCGCGCCGTCGCCGATGACGAGGCCGTCGCGGTCCCTGTCGAACGCGCGCGGCGTCGTCTCCGGCGCGTCGTTCCGGCGCGAGGTCGCGAAAAGCGTGTCGAAGACGGCGACCTGCGTGACGGAGAACTCCTCCGCGCCGCCGGCGATCATCACGTCCTGCGCGCCGTAGCGGATTGCCTCGTAGGCCTCGCCCACGGCGAGCGAGCCCGACGTGCAGGCCGTGCCCGTCGGCAGCAGCCGCCCCGTCGTGCCGTAGTGGACGGACAGGTTCACCGCGCACGTCTGCGACATCATCTTGATGTACGTCGAGCTCGTCACGTTGCGCACCTCGCGGTTCATGAGGACGGAGTAGAAGTCGGCGTTCGCGGCGACGCCGCCCGAACACGAGCCGTAGGCGACGCCGAGCCGCCCGCCCCGGACGACCGGATCGCCCAGCAGCCCCGCCTGCGCGAGGGCCT
Source organism: Verrucomicrobia bacterium UBA1629 (assembly GCA_002321305.1). Lineage (GTDB taxonomy): Bacteria > Verrucomicrobiota > Kiritimatiellia > RFP12 > UBA1067 > UBA1067. Next base: position 14,640 of record DCMF01000095.1, read on the forward strand.
GGTCGGTCGCGAAGAGCGCCATTTCGGAAACGGGGCTCATCGTGCGGATCACCTTGCGCGTGTAGTCGGGCGGCCGCACGTAGCCGCACGGCGCCCAGAGGCACGTCTGGAGCCCCTTGTAGGTCTGAAGCTCGTCCGACCGCCGCACGCAGTTTCGCGGCGTCTTCAGCCGCTCGTAGGCCGCCGCGACCGAGTGTCCGAGCGAACTGACGATCCCCATGCCCGTCACGACGACACGCCGCATCAGATGAGCCCCCCGTTGACCTGAATGACCTGGCGCGTGACGTAAGACGCGCCGTCCGACAGGAGGAAGCGCACGACCGCCGCGACCTCTTCGGGCCTCCCGAAGCGGCGCATCGGAATCGCCTTCAGGGCCTCCTCCGCAAAAATCCCCTCGATCATCTCCGTCTCGATCACGCCGGGCGCGATGCAGTTGACGGTGATGCCACGGCGCGCGAGCTCGACCGCAAGGGCCTTCGCCGCGCCGATGAGCCCCGCCTTCGCGGCGGAGTAGTTCGTCTGGCCGCGATTGCCCATCACGCCCGAGACGGACGAGACGGCCACGATGCGACCGCCCTGCCGCGCCTGCACCATCGGCAGGACAAGCGGCTTCAGCACGTTGTAGAACCCGTCGAGATCCGTCCGCAGGACGCGATCCCACTGGTCGTCGCCGAGGCCCGGAAACGGCGCGTCGTCCGCCACGCCCGCATTGAGGACGACGCCATACGGCGCGCCGTTCGCCGCGACCCACGCCTCCAGCGCGGCTTTCGCGGCGGCCCGGTCGGCAATGTCGAAGACGAGATCCGTGCCGCCCGAACGCACCGAATGCGTGACGACCTCGAACCCGTCAGCGACAAGGGCCGCGGCAATCGACTTCCCGATGCCGCGGCTCGAACCGGTTACGATGACTTTCCGGCTCACGGAACTCACTTCTTGGACGGATCGCCGAAGTAGGCCTTCGAGAAGTTGAAGAACGGGAAGAACGGCAGAAAGCCCTTCGGGTTCCAGTTCAGAAGGCCGACCTGAATCGACGCACCCTCTTCGGCGACGTTCACGATGGCGATCTGACAGCCGTTGATGATCTTCTTCGCGCGGCTGTAGCCGATGGCGTACTGAACGCCGAGCGCCCGCTCGATCCGCCCGAAGAGCAGCGAGACCTGCGCGCCCTTCACCTCCTTGCACTCGCTCGCGATGCCGAGCTGGCAGCCCTGGATCTTCGCATCCTTGTCCGGGCCATCGACCCACCAGCTCCAGCGGCACTCGGCCTGTGCGGCGGCGGCGAGCATCAGCGCGGACGCGACAACCATCAGTTTCTTCATTTTCCAGTATCCTTTCGTTGTTTTCGCTATTAACGTTGTTCTGTCGTCTTGACTTTAAACGACGGCGGGAATTATACCAAAAAAAATCGGGATAAGGGGACAAACGCCGCCCCTTCAGCGCGGGCGGACGCGGCGCGTCGCGACGGCCGTGAGCGGATCTTCCGGCCAGTAGTGCCGGGGGTAGCGTCCGCGCATGTCCTTGCGGACAAGCTGGTAGGCCCCCTTCCAGAAGCCCGCAAGATCCTTCGTGACCTGCACGGGGCGATGCGCGGGCGAGAGGAGCGTCATCACGACCGGCACCCGTCCGCCCGCGACCTTCGGCGTCTCCATGAGCCCGAAGCACTCCTGCAGCCGCACTTCGACCGTCGGCTCGTCGCCTTCGTAGCGGATCAGCATGTGCGAGCCGGACGGCACCTCCATGCGCGTCGGCGCGAGGCGGTCAAGTTCGCGGCGGTCATGTCCCGCCTCGGCGAGGAGGCAGTCGAAGACGCGGAAGAGGTCGAGCCGTTCGAGGTCACGCAACTTCGCCATTCCCGCCAGGAACGGCGTCAGCGCCGCGAGCAGCCGCGCGTCCGTCGGCTCCGGCCACGCGGCGTCCGGCAGCGTCCGCGCGAGGAACGCGAGACGCGCGCGCAGCTGAAGCGCGTCCTTCGTCCAGCACGGCAGGTTCTCGACGCCCTTCTGGCGGATTCCCTCGCGCAGCGCCTCGGCGACCTGCGCTTCGCTCGCGCGCCGCTGGGCCTCCGTCGCCGCCTTCTCGCGCAGCGTCATCGCGCCGAGGCGCCGCCGCACGACGCACTTGACGCGCTCGTTCGGACGGTCCCACGCGCAGTACGGCACGTCGACGATCTGGTCCGCGAACAGGTCCTCGATCTCCGCCTCGGCAATCGGACAGGCCCGGAAGACCTTCGCGTCGCCCGTGCGGTCGTCAAGCTCGCAGCAGACGAGAAACGGCTCATGCGCGAGCGGATCGTCGTCCGGCAGGAACGCGCCGCGCCCGGACACCATCTGGAACGTGCCGTTGCCCCGGCTCCTGGCGATGCGGTCGGGATAGGCCCTCGCCAGCAGCGCGCCCTCGGACGGCTTCGCGCCGCCGGACACCCCGCCGACGCGCAACGCCGCCTCGAACCGCCTGGCGAGCTGCGCGACGCGCGGCGTGACGGGCACGTAGCGGATGTCCGTCTCGCGGCTCTTCGCGCCCTCCTCCAGAATGGCCGCGAGCCGGCACGCCGTGCGGGCCGCGTCCGTCCCCCGCGCGTACGTCCGCAGCATGTTCGCGAGACGCGGATGCAGCGGCAGGCGCGCCATCGCCCGTCCCCGCTCCGTCAGCTGGCCGCGCGCGTCGAGCGCGCCCAGCATCTTCAGCAGGCCGACGGCCTGATCCCATGCGCTCGCGGGCGGCGGCGTCAGCCACGGCAGGCCGTCGCGCCGCAGCGCGCCCCACGCGGCGGACGTCAGGACGAGCGCGCAGAGGTCGGCGTCGAGGATCTCCGGCATCATCTTCTGCGGACGTGACGCCTCGCCGGCCTCCGGCCAGAGGCGGTAGCAGACGCCCGCCTGCACGCGTCCGGCGCGGCCTCGCCGCTGTTCGGCGCGATCCTGCGTGAGCGGCAGCGTGACAAGGCCCGTCATGCCCGTGCCCGGCGAAAAGCGCGGCACGCGCATGAGACCCGAGTCGATGACCGTCGTGATGCCCTCGATCGTGAGCGACGTCTCCGCGATGGACGTCGCGAGGATGACCTTGCGCCGCGCGCTCGGCGCGAAGACGCGATCCTGCTCCTCCTTCGGCAGGTTGCCGTAGAGCGGCAGCATCTCCACCCCGCCCATTCGCCCATTCGCCCATTCGCCCATTCGATCATTCGACCATTCGCCTATTCGATTATTCGTCCATTCGATTATTCTCCTTATCTCCCCTTCGCCCGGCAGGAAGCAGAGGATGTCGCCCGCCGTCTCGGCGAGGGCCTTGCCGATCGCCGCCGTCATCGAGAGGTCGCCCAGATAGCGCGTCTCGACGGGGAACATCCGGCCGGACGCCGCGATGCGCGCGGGCGGCGGCGCGCTTCGGTCAGACGGGTCGGCGAGTCCCGCGAGAACCTCGTCCGCATCCAGCGTCGCGGACATGACGAGCAGCCGCAGATCGGGCCGCAGCGCGCGCTTCACGTCGAGCGTCAGCGCAAACGCGAGGTCGCAGGCGAGCGAGCGCTCGTGGAACTCGTCGAAGATGACGAGCCCAACGTCGGCGAGTTCGGGGTCGGAGAGGATCCGCTGCGCGAGCAGGCCCTCCGTCACGACTTCGAGGCGTGTCCGCGCCGACACCTGGCGTTCGAGGCGAACCTGATAGCCGACCGTCTCACCGACACGCTCGCCGCGGCGACGCGCGATGTACGTCGCGCAGTTCCGCGCGGCGAGGCGACGCGGCTCCAGCATGACGATCTTCTTGCCGGCGAGCCACGGCTCGTCCAGGAGCGCGGGCGGCACGCACGTCGTCTTGCCGCTGCCGGGCGGCGCCGTCAGCACGACGTCGCGATTCGCCCGCAGCGCCGCCGTAATCTCATTCAGCTTCTCTTCGACCGGGAACATCTTCATTGGCGCGTATTATACCAAATCCAAACTCGACGCCAGCCGCAGACAAGGCCTGAAGCACGCAACCTCAGACCAAGCTGTAGGCGTCGACGTCGAGGGCGATGCGCAGGGCGGCGGGCGCGGGGCGGGCGGACGAGATCCAGCGCCAGGCCTTGACGATCGCCGCAGCCGACGCCGCGCGCACCATCACCTGCCAGCGATACCACCCCTCCGCCTTCTCCAGCGCGCTCGGCATCGCATCCGTCACGTTCAGCCCCGGACACTTCGCGAGCGACGCGGCGTACATCGCCGCCCAGTCGCCGACAAGCTTCAGGTCCTTCGAGCGGAAGTTGACCATCGCGAGATGGCAGTACGGCGGAAAGAACCCCTCCTCGCGCGCCTTCAGCTCGTCCGCCGCGAACGCCGCGAAGTCGCCGCGCACGACCGCCCGCAGGACGGGGCTGTCGATCTCGTGGCTCTGGATGAAGACCTCGCCCGGCAGCTCTGCGCGCCCCGCGCGGCCGGCGACCTGCGCGAACAGCTGGAAGCTCCGCTCGACCGCCCGGAAGTCCGGCATGTTGATGGAGCTGTCCGCATTGAGGACACCGACGAGCGTGACGTTCGGGAAGTCGAGCCCCTTCGCGATCATCTGCGTGCCGAGCAGCACATCGGCTTCCTGTCGGCGAAAGGCGTCGAGGATGTCGTCGTGCGTGTGCTTGCGCGACGTCGAGTCGGCGTCCATGCGCAGGATCTTCGCGCGCGCAAAGCACTTCTTCAGGGCGGACTCCGCCCGCTGCGTGCCGATGCCCCGGTATTCGAGCGCGGGCGCATGGCAGGCCGGACACGTCGCGGGCCGCGCGACCCAGCCGCCGCAGATGTGGCAGCGGAGGCAGTCGTCCGCCTGGTGGTAGGTGTAGGGGAGGCCGCAGTCGGGACACTCGATGACGTGTCCGCACGCCTCGCAGACGACCTGCCGCGAATAGCCGCGCCGGTTGAGGAAGAGGATCGTCTGCTCGTGGCGGTCGAGGCGCAGTCGAATCGCGTCCAGCAGCTCGGACGAGAAGATCGAGCCGTCACGCATCTCGACGAGGCGAACGGCCGGGAGCGTCCCCGCGCCCGCACGGCACTTCATCGTCGCAAGGCGGTACTTGCCGCGCTGCACGTTGAGCCAGCTCTCGAGCGACGGCGTCGCGCTGCCGAGGACGACGCGCGCGCCTTCGAGCGCACCGCGCAGCACCGCGACGTCCCGCGCATGGTAGCGCGGCGTCTCGTCCTGCTTGTACGAGGTCTCATGCTCCTCGTCCACGACGATCAGCCCCAGGTCCCGGACGGGCGCCCAGACCGCGCTGCGCGGGCCGACGACGACGCGCGCCGCGCCCGCTCGGATGCGGTGCCACTCGTCGTAGCGTTCGCCGTCCGAGAGCGCCGAGTGCAGGACGGCCACGCGGTCGCCGAAGCGCGACGCGAACCGCTGGACGGTCTGCGGCGTGAGAGAGATCTCCGGCACCATGACGATCGCGCCGCGCCCCGCGTCCAGCTCGCGCGCAATCGCCTGCAGGTAGACTTCGGTCTTGCCGCTCCCCGTCACGCCGAAGAGAAGGGTTGGGAGGTTTGGAAGGTTTGGAGGGTTTGGAAGGTTTGGAGGGTTTGGGAGGGTTGGTGGGTTTGGGAGGTTTGGTGGGTTGATTGAACCACGGATGAGCACGGATTCACACGGATTTGGCTGCGCCGTCAAGGGTTTTGCGGGGGGCTGCGCCGTCAGCCCCCCGCCCGCCGAAGCGGGCGAAACCGCCGAAGGCTGCGCCGTCAGCCCCCCGGTCGCCGAAGCGACCGAAACCGCCAAGGGGCCCCCGGCGGCCGAAGCCGCCGGCTCGATCATCTCCAAGGCCGCCCGCTGTTCGGCGTTGAGCGGCCAGGGCTTCGACGGCAGGATGCGGCGGCTGCCAAGGGGGCTGCGCCGCTTCGCGCGCACGGCGACCGTGACGAGGCCCAGCGCCTCTAGCCGCCGCAGCGCGGCGGGCGTCGTCTTCAGCTCGCGGCAAAGCGACGTCAGCCACCCGCCGCCGAGGCGCACGAGGTTGTCGTAAAGCCAGCGCTGGCGCGGGGTGAGGTCGGCGGTTTCGCCCGCTTCGGCGGGCGGGGGGCTGACGGCGCAGCCCCCCGCAAGGCCCGCGCGCCGCCCGGGTCGAGAAAATTCTCTCGCCTCGACAAACAGCTGCTCGCGCGGGCGGGCGTTCTTTTTCAGCACCGCCGCCGGGAGCGCGGTCTTCAGCACCGACTCGAGCGGCGCGGCCGTGTAGGCCGCGACCCGCTTCACGAGCTCAAGAAGCTTCGGCGAGAAGAACGGCGTCTCATCGACAATCGCCGTAATCGGCTTGAGGCGGTAGGGCTTTTGACTTGAGCGACACGAGAGGCGTGAGGGTTTTGCGGGGGGCTGCGCCGTCAGCCCCCCGGTCGCCGAAGCGACCGAAACCAACAAGGGCTGCGCCGTCAGCCCCCCGCCCGCCGAAGCCGCCGACACCGCCATCGCGAAGCCGCGCGCCTCGCGGTGGCCGAACGGAACGGAAAGAAGCTGGCCGACGGCCAGCTTCTTCTCAAGCGCTTCGGGAACTTCGTAGGTGAAGAGCCGGTCAAGCGCCAGGTCGATCGCGACCTTGACGAGCATCAGAGCTGCAGGATCGTCAGCTGGTTCTCAAGCGCGCTGTTGTCGAAGCTCTGCTTGTTGAAGATCACGTTGAGACGCGAATACTTCGCCTTGATGACCTGCGCCGCGCCGCCCTTGCGGATGAGGATCCACGCCTTGTTGCCGAACGGCGTCGACGTGTACTGGCCGCCGCTCTTGCCGCACTCGATCTTCGTCGCCGTCGTGCCGTCGTAGCTCTTGAGGTTGGACTGCAGGGCGTCCGCATCGACGTTGCGCGAGACCAGGGCCGGCACGACGTCGGCGACCTCGCTCTGCAGGTTCTGCGTCACGCGCCACGCGACGTTCGCGGGCTGAAGCGTGTTGCCGCTCATGCCGGGGACGCCGCCGCCCGACAGCGTGCTGATGTCGACGTCCACATACGGCTGACGGCTGTCGGCCGACGTGTCGAGGTCAAAGAGCGCCTTGAAGAAGTCCGTCGAGCTGGAGGCGTTAATGACGTCCTTGTCTTCCGTGTCGACGCCATCCGTCGCGGTCTGCGGCCACACGGCCTGAAGCCCTGCGCCCTCGCGCTCGGTGTTGCACTGCGTGATCGCCACAAACAGGTTGCGGCCACGCATGGACATGGCGGACGTGTTCGCCGACAGCATGGCGGACGAGATGGCCGGGAACAGCGCACCCATCAGGATGCCGAGAATGCCGATCACGACGAGGAGTTCGACGAGCGTAAAGCCCTTGGACTGCTTTTTCATGTTGATTGAACCTTTTTTTAGTTTTGGTTTATGTGCGTATTATCTCACAAATTTCACTTGCGTTCAAGTGCCCGCCTCAAGTAGGGCAGGTAGGCGACCGTGTAGGTGTAGAGGCTCCAGAGCGTCAGCGCGATCAGCCCCGCCTCGACGGCGTAGCAGCTCGCGCGCCACGGGTCCTCCCACGACGCCGGCGCCAGGCGGTGGAAGCAGAGGTAGACGTAGATCCAGCCCGCGCCGGGGAACGACAGCGCCGTCCGCACCTTGCCGAGCCACATCGCCGCGACGTCCGCCCCGTAGAGCGCACCGACCGACCGCATGAACGTCACCCACGTGTCGCGCAGCATGTAGAGGACGGTGAAGCCCACCATCACGAGCGCGTGGACCTCGCTCCCGCCCTGATGCAGGACCTGCCAGGAGAGAACGGGGAACGCCACGAGGTAGAAGATCTTGTCCATCAGCGGGTCGGCCATCTTGCCGAGCGTCGAGACGACATGCCATCGCCGCGCGAGCGCGCCGTCCCAGGCGTCCGTCAGCCCCGAGAGGAGCATCGCGAGGCAGGCGCCGACCGCGAGCGCGAGACCCGCACCCCCCGTCGGCTCGGGCAGCAGCTCCTGCACGACCGCGAGCGCCGCCCACGCGAAGATGAGCGGCACACGCGCGAACGTCAGCGCGTTGACGAAGCGGGACTGTGCGCGGCGCGTCACGACGCGCTCAGCCCCTCCGCGACGACCTCCTGCATGACGCCGAGCGTCTCCTGCAGCTGGACAAGCCGCGCCTTCAGGGCCTCGGCCTTCGCCTCCGCCTTCTGGTAGTTGCGCCGCGTCGCGAACAGCTGCTTCAGGATCTCGCCCGGATCGAGGTCGAGGTCGGTCAGCTCCATGCCGTCGGGAATCGGCACGAGCACCGGCTCGCCGCATTCCGAGCAGTTGATCTGAAGCCCCGCGCCGCGATAGTCGATCACGAGGTTCTTGCCGCAGTGCGGACAGTCAAAGACAATGTCCGTATCGCGGATTTCCGTTTCCTCCCCGTTCTCGCGAACGGGAACTTCGGTCTCTTCGTATTCTGCCATGTTGAAGTGCCCTCCCTGATTGTGTCGCGCATTATATCAAAAAAAGGGCTGGGGAACAAACCGACAGGCCCTCAACGGCAGATCGCGACGCCCGCCGAGCAGCCAAGCCGCGTCGCGCCCGCCTCGACCAGCGCCTCCGCCGTGGCGCGGTCGCGGATGCCGCCCGCCGCCTTGACGCCCATGTCCGGGCCGACGGCCTTCCGCATGAGCCGAACGTCCTCGACCGTCGCGCCGCCCGTCCCGAAGCCCGTCGAGGTCTTCACGAAGTCGAAGCCGACCCGCTTCGCGATCTTGCAGCCGCGCACGATTTCCGCCTTCGTGAGGTTGCAGCATTCGAGGATCAGCTTCAGCGTCACGTCCGAGCGGAACGTGCGGCACGTGCGCACCCACTGGAGCAGCTCCGCCTCGCACGCCGCCGGCGCGTACTTGAGCAGCCGCTGGTTGACGACAAGATCCAGCTCGTCCACGCCCGCCTGGATCGCGTCCGCCGCCTCGAAGCACTTCGTGCGGTTCGTGCTCGCGCCGAGCGGAAAGCCAATCACGGTGCAGACCTTCACGCCGCTGCCGCGCAGAAGCCGCGCCGCCGCCGTCACCTCGGCCGGATTCACGCAGACCGAGGCGAAGCCGTAACGCTTCGCCTCCGCACAGAGGTTGGTGATCGCCGTCTTGTCGCCGGACGGCTTCAGGAACGTATGGTCAATGAGAGGAGCGAGTTTCATCATCTACTGTCCGACTTCCAGGCTAGGGTTCGCGTCAAGCGCCAGCGCGTCGTCCACATGGTTGCGACGGTAGTAGGCGAGGCCGGCGATCATCGCGCCATTGTCGCCCGTGTACTTCGGCTTCGCCGTCAGGAACGGCACGCCTGCCGCCGCGCAGACCTCGGTCAGCACGGCGCGGACGCGCGAGTTGAGCGAGACGCCGCCGCCCAGCACGAGCGCGTGATAGCGCTTGCGCCGCAACGCGGCGCGCGTCCGGTCTGCCACGGCCTGCACGATCGCCTCCTGATACGAGGCGACGACGCGCGAGAGTTCGGGCTCCGCCGTGGCCTCCGGGTGCTGCTGCACGTAGCGGAGCAGCGCCGTCTTGAGGCCGGAGAACGAAACGCACAACTCCGCCGGCAGCCCGGCGAGCGCCGTCACGCCGTCGCGCGGACGCCCCTTGGGGAAGGGGATGAGGGATGGGGGATGAGGGATGAGGGATGGGGGATGAGAGGTGGGGGATGGGAGGTGAGAGGTGGGGGAGGCGGGGTGCGCGGCTCGTTCGCGGTAGGCCTGCGACAGGCGGTCAATCTTGAGGCCGCCCGGATAGCCGAGGCCGAGGAGCTTGGCCGCCTTGTCGAACGCCTCGCCCGCCGCGTCGTCCAGCGTCTCGCCGACGACCTCGTAGCGACCGCAGGCGGGCATGTCGACCCACATCGTGTTGCCGCCGGAGAGGACAAGCCCCAGCGCCGGACCAAGGTCGCGCGGATCGGGATTCGCGGCGGTCGCGTCCGTCGGCGCGTCCCAGAGGAACGGCGTATGCAGGTGGGCTTCGAGGTGGTTGATGCCGATGAGCGGCACGCCGAGGGCCTTCGCGAGCCCCTTCGCGGCGTTAAGCCCGACGATGAGCGCCGGCGCGAGGCCGGGACCGTACGTGACGGCGACGGCATCGACCGACTGGCCTTTCAACGCCTCGCCGACGACCTGCGAGATCTTCTCGACATGCGCGCGCGAAGCGATTTCGGGCACGACGCCCCCGTAGGGCTGATGCAGGGGAATCTGCGTGTAGACGACGTTCGAGAGGACTTCGCGTCCGTCCCGCACGACCGCCGCCGCCGTCTCGTCGCAACTCGTCTCTATTCCAAGGATGTTCATGGCTTTCACTGCTGACGCGGCGAATTATACCAAAAACCCCCGCGCCCGGAAAGGCGGACGGCGGCGGACAGGCGATCGCGCGCCGCGCCCTTGACGCGACAGCCGCGTTTTTGATATACTATGCACCGCTTTCACATCATGGGGATATAGCTCAGTTGGTAGAGCGTCTCAATGGCATTGAGAAGGTCAGGGGTTCGACTCCCCTTATCTCCACCCCCCACAAGTTCAACTACGGCGTTAGACGTTCAGGCCTTCGTCTTCCGCACGGCCCAAGACAAGGTTCATGTTCTGGATCGCGGCGCCGGACGCGCCCTTGCCGAGATTGTCGAAGCGCGCGACAAGCAGGATGCGCTCCTCGTTGCCGCAGACGGAGACTTCCATCGTGTCGCGTCCCGAAAGGGCCGCCGACGAGAGGAAGCCGCCTTCCGCCGCCGACGGGTCCTCGGCGAAGCGCACGAGCCCCTGCACATAGGCGGCACGGTAAATCTCGCGCAGGTGCGCGAGAACCGAGCCACAACCCTGCGGCACAAGCTGCGACGCAGCAAGCTGAACCGTCACCTCCATGCCGCTGTAATGGGGCACGACAATCGGCGAAAAGCACGGAGCATGGTCAAGGCCGCAGACTTTCGTCATCTCCGGCAGGTGCTTGTGCGCCTGCCCCAGCGCATACTGGCGGCCGCCCAAAAAGAGGTGAGGGGTGAGAGGAGAAAGGTGAGGGACGGCGGCGCTCTCACCCCACGACCCGCAACGCTCAACTTCTTCATACACCGCGATCATCTTCTTGCCGCCGCCCGAATAGCCGGTCAGCGAAAAGGCGCAGAGGCGCGCGTCACGCGGCAGGGCACCCGCGCGCACGAGCGGCTCGACGAGCGCGATGAAGCCGCTCGCGTGGCAGCCGGGGTTCGCGATGCGCTTCGCGCGCGCGATCCGCTCGCGGCGGCCGGCGAGTTCGGGAAACCCGTACTCCCAGCCGTCCGCCGTGCGGTGCGCGGTCGAGGTGTCGATGACGACCGTCTGCGGATTCTCCACCATCTGCACGGCCTCGACCGCCGCCGCGTCCGGCAGACAGAGAAACGCGACATCGGCGGCATTGAGCGCCGCGCGCCGTGCGGCGGGATCCTTGCGGGCCGCGTCCGGCAGGATGACGACCTCAAGGTCGTTCCGCGCGGCCAGACGCTCCCGGATGCGAAGCCCCGTCGTGCCCGCGCTTCCGTCGATGAACACTTTTCTCATGTCACGCCGCCTCTCCTGTGAAATGGACGTTACGCGTGAGCCAGCTCGCGGATGCGGCGCGAGGTGCGCACGGCGCAGAACTCCTTGCCGCACATCGAGCAGTGGTCGTCGCCGTGGGCCTCGTCCGAAAGCGCGCGCGTCCTGAGCCAGCGCGTCCGCGCCCGTTCGGGATCGAGGGCGGCCGCGAACTGCTCGTCCCAGCAGAAGTTCCGCCGCGCCTCGGCCATGCTGTCGTCGCGCGCCCGCGCGCCGGGCAGGCCGCGCGCGACGTCGCCCGCGTGCGCGGCGATCTTGAAGGCGATGCACCCCTCGTGCACCTCGCGGCCGTCCGGCAGCCCCAGATGCTCGGCGGGCGTGACGTAGCAGAGGAGCGACGCCCCGTAGGTCGCCGCCGCCGTCGCGCCGATCGCCGACACGATGTGGTCGTAGCCGGGCGCAATGTCCGTCACGACCGGACCCAGCACGTAGAACGGCGCGCCCTTGCAGATTTCCCGCTCGCGCTCCATGTTCATCTGGATCTGGCTGAACGGGATGTGCCCCGGTCCCTCGACCATCACCTGCACACCGCGCGCGCGGCAGCGGTCTACCAGCTCGCCCAGGACCGACAGCTCGGCGAACTGCGCGGCGTCGGAGGCGTCCGCGAGACAGCCGGAGCGCAGGCCGTCGCCCAGCGAGACCGTCACGTCATGCTCGACGAGGATGTCCATCACCTTGTCCCAGTTCGCGTAGAGCGGATTCTCCGCCTTGTTCTCCATCATCCACTCGGCCATGATCGCGCCGCCGCGCGAGACGATGCCCATCTTGCGCTTCATCGCAAGCGGGATGTCCCGGAGGAGCAGCCCGGCGTGCAGCGTCATGAAGTCCACGCCCTGCTCGGCCTGGGCACGGATGACGTCCAGCAGGAAGGTCGGGTCCATGTGCGGGATGTCGCCCGCCAGCCGCGAGATCGTCTCGTAGACCGGCACCGTGCCGAGCGGACGGTCGCTCGCGTCGAGCATCCCCTGACGGATGGCGCGGATGTCCTCGCCGACGGAGAGGTCCATCACGAAGTCGGCGCCAGCCTTGACGGCGATGGCGAGCTTCTCCAGCTCGTCGCCGCGCCCGGAGTGCGTGACGCTGCGGCCGAGGTTCGCGTTGATCTTCGTGCGGAAGAGCCGCCCGACGCCGACAGGGTGCGCGTTCGCGTGGTGAACGTTCAGTGGAATCACGGCCTCGCCGCTTGCGACGGCGGCCCGCACGGCCTCCGCGTCGATACCCTCGTCCGCCGCGACGACCTTCATCGCCTCGGTCACAAGGCCCTTGCGGGCCGCCTGCAGTTGCGTCATGTGCTTCGATCCTTTCCTGCGCGGGCAGCGCCCCGTCCGGGTCACGCCGCCCTTTCCCCCGGACGCAGGACGCACCGCGCGCCCCCGACGCCCGGAGAACGGGCGCATATTGTACCAAAAAATGCCGTCAGACCGCCGCGTCGATGACTTCCTCTTCCGAGAGCGTCAGGAAGCCGGCGTCGGCAAGGGCCTTCGCGGCCTTGGCGTTGTCGTCGAAGCGGAAGACCAGCACGGCCTTCTCGCCCCTGTGGAACGCGAAGGCGTAGCTGTACTCGATGTTCGCCCCCGCCTTGTCCAAGGTCGCCATCACCCCGGCCATGCCGCCCGGACGGTCCGGCACGCAGACGGCGACGACCTCGCGCACGTTCACGACGTGGCCCCTCGCGGTCAGCGTCGCCTTGGCCTTCTCGTGGTCGTCGACGATCATGCGCACGATGCCGAAGTCGCTCGTGTCCGCAAGCGACAGCGTCGCGATGTTGATGTCGGCGTCCGCCAGGTCGCGGCAGATCTGCGAGAGCTGCCCCGGCTTGTTCTGAAGAAAGATCGAAATCTGACGAATCTGCATAGCTTTAGTTGTTTATGGGTGGAAAAGTGGAAAGGTGGAAAGGTGGAGGGGTGGAAGAGTGCGAGGGGTGCGAGGGGTTATTTGAGTCTGTTCGGTTCCTTTATGGATGAAATCAACTTGAAAAGCATGGCCGAGATCCGCTTCGCTCGGGCGTGAAGATCGGCAAACTGCATTTCGTCAACATACGACAGATCCTTTGCATAATAGAGCTGCGAAGCGACTTCAGCGGCAGATCCCTTGGCGATCCACAGGAACTTGATGAACTCTCGGTTACCACGCCGCTCGAATCCTTCCGCAATGTTTGAGCCAATCGAGACGGCCGCGCGCTGAATCTGATCCCGCAAGCCATAGTCCTGAGAGAAAGGAGCCCGCCCGGTCGCCGAATAGATCTCGCCGACCAGCATCCGCGCCTCCTGCCACGCGGCAATCTCCTCGAATGTCTTAAAGCCCGCCATCACGCCTCTTCACTTTCCCGCGCTTTTCCACCATTCCACCTGTACTTTTCCACCTTTCCACCCTTCCACTTTTCCACTTCAATTAAACATGAACTCCACGACGTCGCCGTCCTTCATCTCGTATTCCTTGCCTTCGGGACGGAGGACGCCGTGTTCGCGCGCGCCCGCCTCGCCGCCGTACTTCACGTAGTCCTCGTAGGCGACGACCTGCGCGCGGATGAAGCCCTTCTCGAAGTCGGTGTGGATGACGCCCGCGCACTTCGGGGCCTTCCAGCCCTTGCGGAACGTCCACGCGCGCGACTCCTTCGGCCCCGCCGTGAGGAAGCTCGCGAGCCCCAGCGTCTCGTACGCGAGCTTGATCGTGCGGTCGAGCGAGCTTTCCGTGAGCCCGTAGCTCTGCAGGAACTCCTTCGCCTCGGCGTCCGTGAGGCCCGCGAGGTCGGCCTCCATCTGCGCGCAGATGACGACGCATTCGCACCCCTCCTTCGCCGCGTAGGCCTTCAGCGCGGCGACGTGCGGATTGCCCTCGCCCGTCACGTTGTCGTCCGCCACGTTCGCGCAGTAGATGACCTTCTTGTCCGTGAGGAAGTGAAGCTCCTTCAGGACGTTCAGGATCGGGTCGCCGTCCTTGCGCGGGAACGCGCGCACGGGACGCCCCTCCTCCAGGTGCTTCAGCAGGGCCGCGTACGCCTCGGCCTCGGGACGGAGCGGCGGCTTCGACTGAGCCTCCTTCTTCACGCGGTCGTAGCGCTTCTGCAGCTGCTCCATGTCCGCGAGGATCAGCTCCGTCTCGATGACCTCGGCGTCGCCGACGGGGTCGATCGGGGCGGACTTGTTCCCGCCCTCCTGCACGTGGATGATGTCGTCGTTCTCGAAGCACCGGACGACGTGCAGGATCGCGTCGCACTCGCGGATGTTCGCGAGGAACTTGTTGCCGAGGCCCTCGCCCTTCGACGCGCCCTTCACGAGCCCGGCGATGTCCGTGAACGCGACGGTCGCGCGGATGACCTGCTCGCTCTTCGCCATCTCGGCGAGCCTGTCGAGCCGCGTGTCGGCGACCTCGACGATGGCCGAGTTCGGCTCGATCGTGCAGAACGGATAGTTCTCCGCCGCCGCCTGCTGCTTCTTCGTGAGCGCATTGAAAAGCGTCGACTTGCCGACGTTCGGCAGACCGACAATGCCAACTGAAAGTCCCATGTTCTACCTTTCTGTATTTTCCAAACTTTCCAAACCTTCCGAACTTCCCAAACCTTCCAAACCTCCCGAACCTCCCAAACCTCCCGAACCGATCGCCTTGATGGTGGGCGCGGGCGGCTTGTTGTAGACGCGCGAGTTCGGCGGCACGGACGCGATGATCCAGACGCTGCCGCCGATCTCCGAGTCGTGCCCGATCGTGGTGTTCCCGCCGAGGATCGTCGCGCCCGCATAGATGACGACGTTGTCCTCGACGTTCGGATGACGCTTGATGCCCTTCACGAGCGCGCCCGTCGCCGGGTCCTTGTCGAACGAGAGCGCGCCGAGCGTGACGCCCTGGTAGAGCTTCACGTTGTTGCCGATCACGCACGTCTCGCCGATGACGACGCCCGTGCCGTGGTCGATGAAGAACCGCTCGCCGATCGACGCGCCGGGATGGATGTCGATGCCCGTCTTCGAGTGGGCGAGCTCGGACATGATGCGCGGGATGATCGGCACCTTCAGCGCGTAGAGCTCGTGCGCGAGGCGGTGGATCGTCACGGCGTAGAGCCCCGGATAGGCCATCACGACCTCCATCGGGCTCGTCGCCGCCGGGTCGCCCTCGTAGGCGGCCTGCACGTCCGTCTCGACGAGGCGCTTCACCTCGGGCAGCCGCGCGAGGAACGCGCCGACGACCGCCGCCGCGTCCCGGTCGGGACACAGCAGCTCGATTTCCCTCTCCAGCTCCGCCGCGATCAGGGTCGCCGTGTCCTTCGCCCCCAGTTCGCCGTAGACGCACGGATGGAGCAGCGCGAGGCCCCGCTTCACGATGAGCGCGATTCTCTGTGGCAATGTCATTTTCAGCGCGTATTATATCAAATCTGCGCCTCGTCGCGCACCTTCGTGACGTAGATGCGCGCCATGTCCGTCTTGTAGGCGGACTTCTCGGAGATGTCGAGCTCCTCGAACAGCTTCTCGCCGGGACGGATCCCCGTGAAGACGATCGGGATGTCGACGTAGGGCCTGTAGCCGGCCTGTCGGATCATCTGCTCGGCGAGGTCGACGATGCGCACGGGCTCGCCCATGTCGAGCGTGTAGATCGCCTTCTCCGACCGGCTCGCCGCCTGCAGGACGAGTCCCACCGCCTCCTCGACCGTCATGAAGTAGCGCTTCATGTCCGGGTGCGTGACCGTGACGGGAACATGCCGCGCGATCTGCTCGCGGAAGAGCGGCACGACGCTGCCGGACGAGCCGAGGACGTTGCCGAAGCGGACGGCGCAGAAGGACGTGCCGCCGTCCGCCTCGTTCAGCGCGAGAACCGCCCGCTCGGCGGCGCGCTTCGTCTGGCCCATCACCGAGACGGGGTTCACCGCCTTGTCCGTCGAAATGAGGACGAACCGCGCGACCTTGAACCGCTTCGCCAGCGCCGCGAGGTTCCGCGTCGCCGCCGTGTTGTTGCGTTCGCCCTCGCGCGGATTCAGCTCGACCATCGGCACGTGCTTGTAGGCCGCCGCGTGCAGGACGATCTCGGGCCGATAGAAGTTGAAGACGTCCGCCATCCGCGCCGCGTCGTTGATGTCCACCATGAGCGGCTTCGTCGGACACGCCGCGCGGAGAACCGTCCGCAATTCGCGGTCGATCTCGTAGAGCGCGTTCTCGCCGCGCTCGACGAGCAGCAGCAGCTTCGGCCCTGCCGCCGCGACCTGACGCACGAGCTCCGAGCCGATCGAACCGCCCGCGCCCGTGACCATCACCGTCTTGCCGCGCAGGAACGCCACGGCCGCCGACGAGTCCATGTGACGGACGCCGCGCTCCAGCAGCGCGTCCACCCGTACGCGCGAAAGCGCGAGCCAGCTCCAGACGATTCGCCAGCCGACGAGGCCGAGGAACGCCAGCGCGAACGTGATGAGCGTAATCGAGTACGGCGGACGGACGTGCGAGAACGTCTCGACGGGCATCAGGAAGCGCAAGCCCGTCAGCACGGCGGCGGCCAGCGCCGTCGCAAGAAGGTAGCGCGGCAGGTCGCGCGTCGAGAAGCGCCGCCAGGCCTGGCGATAGCAGCCGCAGGCGAGCAGCGCCGCCAGATGCACGGCGACGACCGTCACGAACGACAGCGCGACGGCGCGCCAGCCCCAGCGCGGCGGCTGGAAGTCGAAACGCAGCAGGAACGCGCCCCAATAGGCCGCCGCCAGAACGAGGGCGTCAGCGACAAGCCCGACGGCGCGCGTCGCCAGGAACAGCAGCCAGGCCGCTTTCCTGTGCGTCATCGCGCAACCCCCTTCCGGCGGCCGTCACCCCTGCATGGGAAATAGGCCCTTTTCGTCATGCCGCAACGCATACCATGATTCAGGCGGACAGATTATGGTATAATATGAGGACTTTCGCCGGAGAGTTGGCGGAGCGGTCGATCGCGGCGGTCTTGAAAACCGTTGAGGATGCAAGTCCTCCGGGGGTTCGAATCCCTCACTCTCCGCCAGTGGCCTGGAAGTCCAGAAGTCATCACAGCGTGCCGAAGATGCGGTCGCCGGCGTCGCCGAGACCCGGCACGATGTAGAAGTGGCTGTTCAGCCGCTCGTCCTTCGCCGCGACGTAGACCGGCACTTCGGGGTGCTCGCGCTCGAACTTCGCGATGCCCTCCGGCGCGGAAATGAGGTGCAGGCACTTGATGCGCTTGTAGCCGAGCTTCTTGAGCTGGGCGACGGCGTCGCACGCCGAGCCGCCCGTCGCGAGCATCGGGTCGATCACGATCGCCAGTTCCTCGCCCTTCGCCGGCGGCACCTTCGCGTAGTAGGGAATCGGCTCGGCCGTCTCCTCGTTGCGCTGCATGCCGAGCACGCCGACCTTCGCGTACGGCAGCACGTGCAGCATCGCGTCGAGCATGCCCATGCCCGCCCGCAGGATCGGCACGAGGACGATGCGCTCGTCGACGAGCGCGCCGCGCGCCTTCGCGACGGGCGTCACGACGTCGACGCCCTTCAGGTTCACGTCCTTCAGGGCCTCGAAGGCGAGGAATTCCGTCAGCTCGTTGACGAGCTCGCGGAAGAGTTTCGGAGGCGTCGCCTGGTCACGCATGAGCGTGACGCGGTGGGTGACGAGCGGATGGTTCAGGACTGTGTGCATTTCGTTTTTCTGTCGGATTCGGCCGTTCGGCCACTCCCCTGCCGTTCCAGCGGCAGATGTGCATAGTGTAGCATATCCGTCCCCGTAGGTCAAACGGACGTGCCAAGCCATTCAGGGCTTCAGGTTCCGCCATCCAGCCACGCGAGCGAGACGGCATCCGCCACGCCGCACTCGGCGACGAAGAGACGGGTGAGGAAGCGTCTGAACCGGTCAGATTCATCAATTCGATCGAAAAATCCATTTCATGCGCGTTATTATGCATCTTGAACATCATGCTCGACACGCATAATCATACCACACGTCTGAATCCTCCGTCAATTCTGTCCCCCGAACGCATCAGGACTTCAACATGAACGGAATATCCGCTTCGCCGAACGCCTGTCCCCCAGTATGTCAAAGACCTGAAGTCTCGCCCCTCGCGGGCGCGACGGCGAATTTCGCAATAGCCCTTGTCCATGATGGTTTCAACTCACGCGCCCGCAAGGGGCGCGAC